>JAJPIE010000084.1 GCA_021324935.1 Acidobacteriota bacterium | reverse complement strand
TCACCAGCGGGGGGAAGAAGCTGATCGGCTACGGCGGGACGCAATCAATCGCCGGACCGAATCTTTACAGCGCGCAGGCCAAGCGGCTGCTGACGGATCTGGGCATTGAGGTGAAGCGCTTCGAGACGTACAACGACCGGACATATTATTCGCGCCGCGGCATGGGCCACGCAATCTTTTTCGATAAGGAGACGTTTGGGAAGGACAAGCTGGTGCGCGGGCTGGGAAGCTACGGCGAACCATCGGCGGAGGCTGTGGCGGCCATGCCGCTTTCGGAGACGGCAAAGAAGGATTTGCTGCGCCTCTATATGGAAAAAGTGGATTATCTGCAGGGCATGGACGCGACGGCGAAGAAGGAGTACCTGGCGAGGATCAGCTATCAGGAATATTTGCTGAAGAACGTGAAGGTGACCCCGGAAATTCTGCCGCTCTTCAAGAATTCGATGCTGGGACTATTCGGCGTGACGATTGACGCCGTACCGGCAGGAGACATGGCCGGGCTGGGCGATCTGCCGGGATTTGAGGGCCTCGGGATTTTGGACGACGATGGGCCCGGGATTAGCTGGGAAGTGACCCGGCAGGACAAGGAGCCGTACATCTATCATTTCCCCGACGGGAACGCGTCGATTGCGCGGCTGCTGGTGCGGCGTCTGGTGCCAGGCATTGCGCCGGGCAACACGATGGAAGACGTGGTGCTGGCAAAATTCGATTACGCGAAACTGGACCAGGAAAACGCGGCGACGCGGATCCGGTTGAACTCGACGGTGGTGCACGCGCGGAATCTGGGCGATCCGGCGAATGCGAAGGGCGTAGAAGTGACGTACGTCCGGGGCGGAGAAGCGCGCGCGGTGGAGGGGAAGGCGTGCATTCTGGCGTGTTGGAACATGGTGATTCCGTATATGTGTCCGGAGATGCCGGAGGCGCAGAAGCAAGGGCTGGCGTACAACATCAAGGTGCCGCTGGTTTATACCAATGTGCAGTTGCGGAATTGGCAGGCGCTGGACAAATTGAAGATTCACGGCGTGACGTGTCCCGGGTGCATGTTCTATGGCATCGAGATGGATTTTCCGGTGAGCATGGGCGGGTATGAATTCACGCAGAGCCCGGAGCAGCCCTGCGTGCTGCACATGCAGCACATTCCCGTGGGGCCGGGAAAGACGGCGCGGGAGATGCAGCGGACCGGGCGGATGCAGCTTTACGCGACGAGCTTTGCCACGTTTGAGCGCGCGATTCGGGACCAATTGGGCCGGGCACTGGGCGAAGGCGGATTCGATCCGGCGCGGGATATCGAAGCGATCACGTTGAACCGCTGGGCGCACGGGTATTCGTATGAGTATCTGTCGCTATTCGATCCGATTTGGCCGAAGGGGCAGGCGCCGCATGAGATCGGGCGGCAGCCGTTCGGAAAAATTCACATAGCGAATTCGGATGCGGGGATGTTTGCGTACACGAATGAGGCGATCGACCAGGGCTGGCGCGCAGTGACGGAAATTACCCGCAAGCAGCCGTGAGATGGCGAAGCGAAGGAAAAAGCAGCTGGATAAAGGCTTGGAGGCGCGGCGAAGGGCGCGGCGTGCCGGGCTTGCGCCCGGCGGGACCCGCGTGATTCCGGATAAGCGGAAGAAGCCGGAGAAGCACAAGGCGGACTTGCTTGCGGAAGTGGATTGAAATGGGGGTACAGCCTTCGCTTTCCGTGAATGGCTATGACTATTCTTTCCTGGGGAACTTCCGGTCAAATCGCTTTCTGTTCTCTTCAAGCAATTCTTCGACAAACTATCCGCGAGCAGTTATTCGCGTACCACGATTCTGCGACTCAATTATTGTCATCATGCCTTCGTCGACGGCATGTTGTCTTGGTCCGAACCATAGGGAGTAATCTGGTGGAGCGAGACCTATCCTCGCCATAAGCAAGTCCTTTGGACCGTCCGCCGAAATGAGAATTAATCCCGCAGCACCGATCTTAAGCCAGAAGACACGGCTCGGCTTTGGTTCGCTCGCCCAATAGGCCCAGAAGCCATATGCGATTAGAAGAATTGTGCCAATTCCTCCAATCCAATTGAACATAGGGTCAAAAATCATGTAGAGGCGGGAGCGCTCAATTCTGTCTAACCAGTCATGGTTTGTAACGACGGGCATAGCAGTGTTCTTAAAGGGCGTTTCTGTCTCCGCTCTAGTTTAACTGCCTCGATTGGGGGAACAATCTAGCTCTGAGTGCGTGCGAGTGGTAGTGCCCTAAGCATTAATAAATAGGTCCGACCGGACCTAGTTTTTGGAGCCTCAACCAGGCTTGCTGGCGGGGATGACTTCGTCGTTGCGGAAGAGCGGGGCTGCGGCGATTTTGCGGCGCGTGGAGAGTTCGGCGGCGATTTGTTCGAGGTCGGCTTTGCCGAAGCCCATGCAGCTTACTTTCACTTTTCCGCCGGGTTCAATCAGGAAAATCGTGGGGACCATCGAGAGGCCGTAGGCGTTGGAGACGGCGTAGTCCTTTGGGTCGTCGAGCAAGGTCAGCATGGAGAGGCTGTATTCCTTGTTGAATGAAGCGGTGCTTTTCGTATCGTCCTGGGAGATGGTGAGGACGGTGGCATTGTCGCCGGAGTAGCGGTCTGCCACGCGCTGGAGAAAAGGAAGCGTGAACTGGCAGACGGGGCAGGAGATTTTGAAGAAGGCGATGACGACGGGGCCTTTTTCGAGAAGTTTGGCGAGCGAGTATTCCTTGCCGTCGAGGGACTTCAAGAAGAATGGCGGCGCGGTTTGTCCGGCGTTGATGGTGGTCAAGGGTGCCTCCCAGCCCATTAGATTCGCAAATTTGCGTTTCAGTGACATGGGGGTAGTTTAGCGCAGGAAGTTGGTGCGCGGGGCGGACCATGAGAATCCGCGGGCCGCGGACGGCGGAGGCCGCAGAATGACAATGCCGGATGTTCTGTAGGGACGAATTTCTGAGGGCGTCCGGGATGGAGGAATGCGTGGCCGATCTGAAGTTCGGCCACTACACGTCGGCAGATCTGAGCTTTCAGCCAAGCCCGAGGGGCCTTGGCGGGAAGCACGCTTGCCTGCTGGAAGCAGGCGCAACCGAGGGAGGATTGCCACGGCGTCAGTGAATGGTGCGGGTTTTGCGTTGGAGGAAATCCATCAGCAGATACTGGCCGAGGTTGTAGGGAGTGGTGAAGTAGGCTTTGCCCTTGCACATCTGGGTGATTTTCTGGACGAACTGGACCAGGCTGTAGTCGGTGGCGAGCATGAAGGTGTTGATCATGATACCGGCGCGCTTGCACTTGTTGACCTCTTCCATGGTTTCGCCGACGACGAAGGGATCGAGACCGAAGGCATTTTTGTAGATGCGGCCGTCTTCGAGCGTGAGAGCGGAAGGCTTGCCGTCGGTGATCATGACGATCTGGCGCATGTCTTTGCGCTGGCGGAGCAGGATGCGCTGGGCCATGCGCAGGCCTTCGCGGGTGTTGGTGTAATAGGGGCCGACCTGCACGCGGGCGAGCTGGCTAAGCGGAACTTCCTCGGCGGAATCGTGAAAGAGGACGAGGCTGAGCGTGTCGCCGGGATATTGCGTACGAATCAGATGCGAAAGCGCGAGAGCGACGCGCTTCGCGGGCGTGAAACGGTCTTCGCCGTAAAGAATCATGCTGTGGCTGCAATCGAGCAGCAGCACGGTTGCGCAGGAAGACTGGTATTCGCACTGGTGGACCATGAGGTCGCGATATTCCATTTCCAGGGGAACCTTGGCGCCTTCGCGGCGGATGGCGTTGCCGAGGGTGGCGCTGATGTCCAGATTCAGCGTGTCGCCGAATTCATAGGAGCGGGAGATGCCGCCGGATTCGACGCCGGTGGAAAGATCACGCGTGTCGTGGCGGCCGAAGCTGCTGCGGCCGAGCGAGCCAAGAAGATCCTTCAGCGTTTTGAAGCCAAGAAAATCGATGGCTTTGTCGGTGATTTCAAAGCGGGCCTCGGTGTTATTTGGGTCCTGCGGATAGCCGAGCGAGCCGCCGGGGGTGTTTTGCGGCGGGGGAGTGACCTGAGGAGGTTGTTGCGGATTGATGAAACCTTCCTGGGTCATGCGCTCGATCAGCTTGTCGATCAAATCGCGCATGGCTTCGCTGTTGAGCGCGCCCGGGTCCCTCAGGAGTTCGCGAAGCTCATCGGACATGGCGTCTTCAGGGAGAAGATTGCCTTCCTGAAGGGCACGGAGGATGGCTTCGCGGAGGGCTTCCAGGGAGTGAGCGGAGTCCATTTCCGAGAGGCCGTAGTATTGCGATTCGAAGCCGCTCTGGAGCAGGAAGTCGCCGAGGCGCTTCATGAGCTCGTCGAGGTCGATGGCCTCGGCGGGTTCGCCGATGTATTTGCCGTATTTGGTGAATTTCATTGGCGTTCCTCGATCAACCTCTGTCAAGAAGGCCGCGTAAAGCCGCCCCTACCCTGGATGCTGAGATCCTTCAGCTCGCAAACTACGCGGTCTTCAGGATGACGACCCTTCGTCGGGTCGTCAATTGTAGTTGCGGCGGGGGCGTGAGACGGACTCGCGCGGCTCCGGCGAGCGCTGTTTCTCGGCATAGAAGCCGCGTTCTTCGCTGCGGCCGATGCGCCGGTGGGCCCAAAGGCCCTCCAGAATCATTTCGGCGGCCGCTGAGGCATGGGCTTCGTCTTTGCGATTTGAGACGCCGAGGCGACCGACGTGGTCCATCAGACCCTGCACTTTGGAGAGTTGTTGGCAACGCTGGCTGGCGGAGCTCAGGTCGGGGATTTTGAGCTCGCCTCCACCTTCGAACCATTGAATGGTGGGCTGAAAATTGACTTCGGCGAAGTGTTTGGAAAAAGTGCGGCCGATGGCGGTGCGGATGAGTTCGCGGGCGATCACTTCGGCGCCCTTGAGCTCCCCTTCGTATTCGAGTTCCATTTTGCCGGTGATGGAGGGCAGCGCGGCGTAAAGATCCGCGACGCGGGCGACGACTTGCGTTTCGCCCGCGCGGGCGGCGTGTTGCTCCGCGCTGCTGACGAGGCTTTCGAGCGTGGAGATTGGCAGCCGCTGGCTGACGCCGGAGCGGCGGTCCACGCGCTTGTCTTCACGCGCCTGGAAGGCGATTTCTTCGACCACTTCGCGGAGGTATTCCGGCACTTCGACTTGAATGCCGGAGTCCCGCGCGGTCCAGGCCTCCTGCGAAGTGATGGCAATGCCTTCTTCGATGGTGGTTGGGTAGTGGGTACGAATTTCGGCGCCGATGCGGTCTTTCAACGGGGTGATGATTTTGCCGCGCGCCGTGTAATCCTCCGGGTTGGCGGAGAAAACCAGCAGCACATCGAGCGGGAGGCGCAGCGGGTAGCCTTTAATCTGGATGTCGCCTTCCTGCATGATGTTGAACAGCCCAACCTGGATTTTACCGGCGAGGTCGGGAAGTTCGTTGATGGCAAAGATGCCGCGATTGGCGCGGGGCAGCAGGCCATAGTGAATGGTGAGCTCGTCGGAAAGGTCGCGGCCGCCGCGGGCGGCGCGAATGGGGTCGACGTCGCCGATGATATCGGCCATGGTGACGTCGGGCGTGGCGAGTTTTTCGACGTAGCGCTGATCGCGCGGCAGCCAGGCGATGGACGTGTTGTCGCCCTCGGCGGCGATGCGTTCGCGGCAGCCGCGGCAGATGGGGCGCAGGGGATGGTCGTTGATTTCGCAGCCGGCAACGACGGGGATTTCCGGATCGAGGAACTGCAACAGTCCGCGAAGGATGCGGCTTTTGGCCTGGCCGCGGAGGCCCAGCAGAATAAAATTGTGGCGGGAAAGCAGCGCATTGACGATTTGCGGGATGACCGTGTCTTCGTAGCCGTGGACGCCGGGGAAGAGCGGATCGTTGCGCTCGATGGCGCGGAGCAGGTTGCGGCGAATTTCGTTTTTAACGGAAAGGCCCGCGGTGCGCGCGTCGAAATCCGGGATGCGCTTCAGTTCGCCCAAAGTGCGAGGTTTGGGATGACCCGCCGGATAAGCAGAAGTGGATGGTGTCATGAGGCCCCTATCTGCGGACCACTCGCATAGCCCGCGTGAAACTCAGTCAGGAACACAGAAATATTTCGTTGCGACCCTTCAGGGACTAAAGCCCCCGTTTGATTCCAGCGTACTTCCCCGGGACTGAAGCCCCGGCCTCCTGACTACGACCGTTCAATCTCTCACTACCAACATTGTCTAATTCAAGCCGTGGCCGTTGCCGCTGGCAGCCTGGCGCATGGCTTTCTCCTTGAGTAGATGCGGCGCCCAGTCCCGGAGGTACCTGAGCAGGCGTTCCTGCCGTTCGCTCTCGGAACGCAGTTCGAGAATCTGTTGTTTCCAAAGCAGGTCGAGGGGAAGGGAAGAGGCGATGGCATACGCGAGTTCGCCGACAGGGGCTTCGCCGAGGTTGCGCGGCAGATTGTTGAAAAGCAGCGTGTGGCACGTTTCGTAGATTTCGATCAACTGGCGGCGGAGCGGAGAATCGATGGGCAGGTCGCGGTCCTCGAGATAATCGACGCAGCCTTCGAGCAGCGGGTCTTCGGTGAAGAGATCGACGATTCGGAAGGGATGGCGGCCAATGGTGATGATGTCCATGCGGCCGTCGGGATAGCGCCTGACGACCTCGAGAATTTCAGCGGTGCAACCGACGCGGGTGAGGCCGTCGTTGACGGCCAGGAGCACGCCGAAGGACGAGCGCGCGTCGAGGCATTCGCGGACCATGCGGCGATAGCGCGGCTCAAAAATGTGCAGGGGAAGCTGTTCGCCGGGGAAGAGAACGACGTTCAGAGGAAATAGCGGTATGCGTTCCGGCCGCATGGATGCCTAGGCCGATGATAGCAAATCGGGCGGCAGAGGGGTGCAGTGGTTTGCCGGCGGGGAAACCGGATGGCGCACAGCGTTTGCAGGGAAGGCGGAAGCGATTACAATACGGCGTCGAAATCCACGAGCCCTGCCAGACAAGCGAGGAGATGGATGCGTCATGCCCTTGACGAACGACAAGAACAAGATCATCGAGCACTACGATGTCATTAGTCCCTACTATCAGGAGTTATGGGGAAACCACATCCATCATGGATTGTGGATACATGGCGACGAGACGAAGGAGCAGGCGCAGGACCAGTTGATCGACTATGTGGCGGGCAAAGCGGGGATTGCCATCGGGGCGACGATTCTGGATATTGGCTGTGGATTCGGCGGGACCAGCATTTATTTGGCGAAGCACTACGGAGCGGCGACCACGGGAATCACGATCTCCGAAGTGCAGGTACAGATGGCGAATGAGGCGGCGAAAAAAGCCGGCGCTAATTCACGATTTTTGCGCATGGATGCGGAAGCGATGACATTTGGCGCGCCATTTGACGTGCTGTGGTCGACCGAGTCGATATCGCACTATCACGACCGGGCGAACTTTTTCGCTTCGGCGGTGAAGTTTCTGAAGCCCGGAGGGGTGTTTGCGCTGACGGACTGGTTCAAGCGGCCGGGGCTTACGGCGGCGGAGCAAAAAAAGTACATTACGCCGATTGATGAAGGAATGTTCGTGCAATTGGCGGAGATGGATCGGTATGAAGAGTGGTTGCGGGCGGCGGGGATGGAGATTGTGTGCCGCGAAGAGTTGACGAAACAGTGTGCGAAGTCGTGGGACCTGGCACTGGATATTGTGGCGGATCCTTCGTTCTGGGCGCTGGCGGCAAAACTGGGACGGGATTTTGTGAAGAACCTGAAGTCATTCCGGGCGATGCGGGCGGCGTTTGCGTCGGGCGCGTTTGTGTATGGATTTTTTGTGGCGAAGAAGCCGGGACTGATCTCCTAACGGCCACTCCGGAGAAATCAATTCCGCAGGGGCTGAAGGCCCGTGGTTTCTGCGTTTTGAATGCCGGAGCTAAGGCTCCGACATTCCTCCGTGTAGAGAACAGAAATGGAAAAAGCACCTCTTCAGGGGCTGAAGCCGCTAATTGGGAGATCCCGAACGCAGGGGCTAAAGCCCCTGCCTCCGGAAGAAGAGTCAACTAACTGAGCTGGGAGAGGAGGCCTTCCATTTCGGAGCGGGCGTGCTGGTTGCCCTGGCGAGTGGCAGCGGCGATGCCTTGGTTCAGGAGGGTTTTGGCTTCTGCGGTCCGGTCGTGCTCCGCGAGAGTTTGCGCGTACATCTGGTAGCCGGGAACGTAATCGGGATTTGCCTGCAACAGAAGTTTGAAATGGGCCTCGGCGCCGGCGAGGTCGTTTTCACGGAGGCATTCGAGGGCGATGCCGTAGCGTGTGAAGGCGTCGTTGGGATTCCGCGCGAGGAATTCTTCGAGTTTCTGGCGGCGGGTTTTGTTTTGTGCGCTCATGTGCGTCTTGCGTATTATACGAGGAGTGGGGCGAGGAGCCCAATTCCTCAGGGGCTGAAGCCCGGTTTTTTTCCCGGAAATAATGTCGGAGCTAAAGTTCCCACCCCCAGCTAAAGCTCCGATTCCCCTGTGGTGCACACGAGGGCTTCGGATTAAAGGAGAGCGATGAAGGCCAAGAGTGCGGGGAAGAATCAGCGAGTGGACGGATATGAGTTGAAGGCGAAGCCGGTAAGCGCATCGGCGTCGGAAATGGCGGAGGTGGTGCTGCCGGCACAGACGAATGCCCTGGGGAAATTGCTGGGCGGGCATGTGATGCACATGGTGGACATCGTGGCGGCGATGGCCGCGAGCCGGCATGCGAACAGTTACATGGTGACGGCCTCGGTGGATTACATCGATTTCAAGAATCCGGTGAATCTGGGCGAGATTGTGATGCTGAAGTCGCACGTGAACCGCGTTTTCAATACATCGCTGGAAATTGGCGTGGAGGTGTTTTCGGAGAATTTGCTGACCGGCGAACGCAAGCCGACAACGACGGCGTATGTGACGTTTGTGGCCATTGACGAAGTGACACGGAAGCCGCGGCCGGTGCCGCCGTTGATCGTCAAGACGGCGGAAGAGAAGCGGCGGTGGCGCGAGGCGGCGAAACGGCGGGAGATCCGGTTGGCACACAGGGAGAGCCAAAAGAAGTAAGGAAGTAGCGAGGTAAGGAAAGCCGCAGAGCCGACAATTCACAAGGTAATGGCTATGGGTCGGAAGACCTCTGTTCTCTCCTTCTGAGGTGACGATCCAAATACCCCAAAGCGAAACCAAGGATTCCGCAGATGAGCGGCCACTTCCGAAAGCCTACATAATTGCTTCCGCCGGCAGCGGCCATCAAGAGCCATCCCCATCAACTTAAAGCAGAAGTTGGCAAATTGGTGGGTTCGTGGATGTCGCGGATTTCAAACATTTCTGGACAGTAGGGTAGCACGGCGTAAAGGTCATATCACCAGTTTGCCGGCCGCTGCTTAGCGCGGATGAAAACTAATTGGTGAAGCTGATGCGGACTTCGTCGGCGGTTTTTAGGGATTGTTCGACGCAGGTGCCGATGGCGGGGCCGCTGAGATAATTTCCAGAAAAATAGAGGCCGGGGTAACGCGAACGCAGGTTGTTGAGCGCAGCGATTCTGGCGGTGTGGCCCAAATTGTATTGTGGGATGGCCCGCTGCCAGAGTGTGACGTTGGAGAAGACGGGATCCTTGCGAATTCCGAGCAAGGGGGTGAGTTCGCGATGGACCTGCGCGGCGAGGTCCTCGGGCGACTTGCCGAGCGCGCCGGGATTGGTGGCGCCGCCGACGAAGCTGGTGAGCAGCGCGTGACCTTCCGGTGCGCGGCCCGGGAAGAGCGAAGAATTCCAAACCGTACCGAGAATGCCGAGACCGGAAGAGCGCGGCACCAGGAAGCCGAAGCCCGTCAGCGGATCCGCCACGTCTTTCATTGCATAGCCCAGGGAAACGACCGCGACGCCGGAATAACCGATCGCGCTGAGCGGAGCGGAAAATCCGGCGTCGAACGATTCGAGCAGCTTGCCGGAAACTTCCGTGGGGGTGGCGAGAATCAGCCGCTCGGTTTCCAAGGTTTCTTCACCGCGGGGGCCGCCAGCCACAATTCGGAAACGCACGGCATTGGGTTCATGATCGGCTTCGACGGCTTGGATGCTCGAAACTTGGACCCCGCAGGTGAGCCGGTCGCCCAAATGCTTGGCAATGGCAGTGATCATGGTTTCGTTGCCGTTGCGGAAGGTTTGCAGGGTGGGTTTTTCGCGGGGAGTACGAGGCGCGATTGTTGCGGCGGCTTTGCGCTGCTTCATCACGGCGAACGCTCCGCGGATGATGCTGCCACGGGCCTTTTCGGCTTCGTAAAGAATTGGGAAGGCGGCGCGGAGGCTGAGCGTTTCGGGGTCGCCGGCGTAAATACCGGAGACGAAGGGGCCGACGAGGCGTTCGAGCAATGTGTCTGAGAATTTTCTGCGGATGAAGGAAGCGACGGATTCGTCGGGCTCGGGGGCTTGGCTTTTGCCGAAGAGGTCGCGGAGGATGGCGCCGCGCGTGCCGCCGCTCAGGAACGAAGAGGTGAGCAGACCGGGCCCCATAGGGACGGCCTGGAGTTTCCCGTCAATCAAAACATAACGAGCGGCTTTGGGGTCGGCGAGGACGCGCTCTTCCAGAATGCCGAGGTCTTTGCAGATCGAGGTTATGGCACCGTTGCCGCTGAAACTTTGCGGACCGCATTCGAGGAGGTAGCCGTCGCGCTTGACGGATTGGATGACGCCGCCGGGACGCGGAGCGGCTTCGAGGATGCGCACGGTGATGCCGGATTTGGCAAGTGCGTAGGCGGTAGCGAGGCCGGAGATTCCTGCGCCGATGACGAGAGCTTCGAGTCGAGTGGACATTTTACGTGCGGCCCTTTGCCTCCGTTCGATGGTGTGCCGCTTCAGGGGCTCAAACCCCTGGGTTGTTGCCGGGTAGAGCGGGGGATGAAGCCTCCGCCTCCTACAGGGTCTTGGAGAACAGCGGCCGGGCGGCGAGTTGCTGCTTTTCGAGATACGGATCGAATACCATGGCCAGGTTGCGAATGAAGATGCGACCCAGCCAGGCGGTGCGGATCTCCTTGCCGTTGATGACGACGAGGCCGTCTTCCTGCGGCATGCGCAGGCGTTCCAATTCTGAAGCGAAATATTCGTCAAAATCGATGCCGAACTTTTTGGAGATTTCGTCTTTGACGATGACGGTGTGGCAGAGCAGGCGGCTGATGACTTCGCGGCGGATGAGATCGTCCTGGGAGAGGCAATAGCCGCGCATGGTGGCGACGCCGTGCTCATTGACGGATTTCTCCCACGTGGGAATGTCGCGGAAGTTTTGCGCGTAGGTGTCCTGAATGCCGCTGATGGCGGTGATGCCCATGCCGTAAAGGTCGGCCCCGGCCTTGGTGGTGTAGCCTTGGAAATTGCGGTGCAGCGTGCGGTTGCGCTGGGAGACGGCGAGTTCGTCGTTTTCCTTAGCGAAATGGTCCATGCCGATGTAGAGGTAGCCGGCTTCGAGAAACTTCAGCAGGCCGCTGCGGAAAATTTCGAACTTCTTCATGCCCTCGGGCAGGAACTTCACGAAGGAGCCTTGCTGCTTCTTGAGCCAGGGCACGTGGGCGTAGCTGAACATGGCGATGCGGTCAGGGGAGAGGCCGACGATTTGCTCGACGGTGCGAGCGAAGCTTTCGCCGGTTTGATAGGGCAAGCCGTAGATCAGGTCGACATTGATGCTGTCGAAGCCGAGTTGGCGGGCAGTGGCGATAAGGTCGCGGGTGATTTCATAGGGCTGCTCGCGGTGTACGGCCTTTTGGACTTCGGGCTTGAAGTCCTGAATGCCCATGCTGAGGCGGTTGAAGCCCATTCTGCGGACAACTTCCATGTGGGCGCGAGTGGTGACGCGGGGATCGACTTCGATGCCGATTTCGGCGTCGGGCGCAAAGGTGAAGCGTTCGCGCGTGTAGGTGAAGAGATCTTCGATCTGTTCCGGGGAGAGATAGGTGGGCGTGCCGCCGCCCCAGTGGAATTGCGAGACTTCGCGATCGCGGGAGACGCGGCTGGCGACGTGGTCAATCTCTTTTTTCAGGACGGCAAGATAGGGAGGCGTGCCGCTCTTGTCCTTGCGGATGATGACGTTGCAAGCGCAGAAAAGGCACAGGCTCTCGCAGAAGGGCAGATGCATGTAGAGAGAAACCGGGCTCTTTTTCGCGTTGGCGGTTTGCATGGCTTGTTCGTAATCGGCGGGGCCGTAAGAGTCGGTCCAGACGGGCGCGGTGGGATAGCTGGTATAGCGCGGGCCGGGACGGTTGTAGCGGTTGACGAAGTCTTCGCCGACGGAGAGGTCTTCCTGCATTTGCCGCCAAGTTGGATTCATGGTGAGCACGGCGTTTCCCTCCTTGCTCAGGGGCGCGACGGCACCGCGGGCTGTGCCTGCTGGAGCACGGCTTGCTGGCCCGTGTGAATGAACAGCTGCGCGTTTTCCACCGGAGTGTTCTGCAAAATGCCGTGGCCCAAATTCAAGATGTGACCGTGGCCCGAAAGTTCGGCGACGATGTCCAGCGTGCTCTTGCGGATTTTTTCTTGTGGCGCGAAGAGGACCGCGGGATCCAGATTGCCTTGCAACGCGACCCGCGGCCCGGCGAGTTTCCTGATTTCACCGAGGGGGACACGCCAGTCGACGCTCAGGACGTTGGCGCCCGCCTTTACGACGGACGGCAAGAGATGATGGGAAGCCTTGGTGTAATAGATGACCGGAACTTTGTTGCCGAGGCCGGAGACGATTTTCTGCACCGCGGGAAGGACGAATTCCGTGTAGTCGTGGAGATCCAGCTCGCCGCACCAAGTATCGAAAAGTTGCACAGCGGCGACACCCGCGGCGATTTGCGCGTTCAAATAAAGAATTGTGGCGTGAGCGATTTTGTGAAGGAGTTCCCGGAACACTTTTGGCTCACTGTAGAGAAAATTCTTGACGGTGGCGAAGCCTTCCTTGGTGCGGCCTTCGACCATGTAGCAGGCGAGGGTCCACGGTGAGGCGGCAAAGCCGAGGACGGGAACCGCGGGGCCGACTTGCTAGACGGTGCGGCGCAGAGCTTCCATCAGGAAGCCGGTTTCCCGTTCGGGATCGAAGATGTGGAGTTTGCGGACGTCGGCTTCGGTGCGGACGGGCTCTGGGAGATTGGGACCCTTGTCTTCGAGTTCGAGCGGGAGGCCCATGGCTTCGGCGGGGATGAGGATGTCTGAGAAGATGATGACGGCGTCGACGCCCAGACGGCGGTAGGGCTGTAGGGAGACTTCGACGGCTAAGTCGGGAGTTTTGCAGACCTCAAGGAAGGAGTGCTTGGCTCGGATTTCGCGGTATTCGGGGAGATAGCGGCCGGCCTGGCGCATCATCCAGACAGGAAGACGCGGCACGGGTTCGCAGCGAGCGGCGCGAAGGAAAAGCTCTTTTCGGGTGATGAGAGGGGCCGGATTTGTCATAAGTCTGTGGTATCAGAATAGCAAATCTGGCAGGTTCCGGGGTTGCGAGAAAGGTTATACGTCACAGCCAAAATCCAGTTAACCAAACGCATGCACGCAAGTGATTGAGCTGGCAGAGGATGTGTGAACATGTCGCCTATGGAGAGGTTTTTGTGAAGTCCATCACAGCAGCAATGTGCAGGCAAACCTAGACTGGTAGCGGATTGAGAATACAGAGCGATGGAAGAACTTAGGGACTACGTTATACTGAGTTTATCTGAGAGCGTGCACAGGCTGGGGAAAAGGCGCGCTTCCGCTGCGTCCCAACTCGGCGAGGACCCGAGCCGATGATTCCTATCTTCGTTTTGCTGACCGTTCTGGCCTATCTCCTGAGTTCGGGGCTGTACTTGAATTTCCTTTACACCGGGAAAGAAGTGACCGGACGGCTGGCTACCGTGTTGATGTTTATAGGGTTAGCCTGCCATTACGGGGCGCTGCTGGCACGTGCCAAGGCGGCGCATTCGGTGCCGTATCACGATTTGCAAGGCTCGATGTCGCTGTTCGGGTGGCTGCTGGCAGTGATTTATCTCTGCCTGGAAATTTACCACCGGCAACGCACGGTCGGAGCTTTCGTGGTGCCCATCATTCTGGCGTTCTTCTTCGCGGCAAATCTCGTACCGGACCATCCGCCCACGCCATCGCAACCGCACGGTGTGGTGTTCGCGCTACATGTGACCTTGAGCATCCTGGCGTATGCAGGGTTCGCACTTTCGTGTGTTTTGAGCCTGATGTTCCTGGCGGAAGAGCGATTTTTGCGAATTCGGCGGCTGGGGGACGTGGTCTGGCGGTTGCCGCCGCTGGAATTGCTGGAGCGGATGAGCCACACGAGCGTGCTGGTGGGCCTGATCACGATCGCCGTGGGCACGGCGCTGGGATTCGTGGCCGTGGACCGGCAGGCGGGGCAGCACTGGTATTTTGATCCGAAATATATCGTCACGATTCTCGTGGTGCTGTTGTATGTGATTTATTTCCGCGTGGCGCGCACGGCGACGTGGCGAGGCGCGCGGGCTTCGATTTTGTGCGTATTCAATTTTATTTTGGTGGTGCTGAGCTTCACGGTGGTGAACATCTACTTTTCTTCGCATCACCGTTATTTTTAGGGTGGCATTTTTAGGAGCGCGGATCGCGCGGTATGGAAATTGTCCTTGTTGGCCTGAACTACCGGACAGCGCCTGTTGAGGTGCGGGAGAAGGTGTCGTTTTCCGGCGACCAGGCGCAGCGGGCCGCGGAGGAGCTGAAGGCACGGGGAATTCTGGAAGAGACGCTGGTGCTTTCGACATGCAACCGGAGTGAAGTGTATGGCGTGCATCCGAGCGCAAACCGGAAATCGGCGGCGGCGCTCAGGTCGTTCTGGAGCAGTTTTCATGAAGTGCAGCCGGAAAAGCTGACTCCTTCGCTCTATCACCACTATGACCATGATGCGGTGCGGCATTTGTTCCGCGTGTCGGCGGGGCTGGAATCGATGCTGTTGGGCGAGGCGGAGATTCTGGGGCAGGTACGGGACGCGTATTTGAAGGCGCATGAGCAGCATGTGACCGGGCCGGTCCTGAACCGATTGTTCCAGGCGGCGCTGGAAATCGGGAAACGCGTGCGGGCGGAGACGGAACTCGGCACGCGGCCGATGGGCGTGGCTTCGGCGGGAATGAAGTTGGCGGAACGCATTTTCGGCAAGTTGAACGAGCGGAGCGCGCTGGTGCTGGGCGCGGGCACAATCAGCGAGCAGGTGGTCTCGCAACTTCATGACCGCAAGATCAAGCGCTTGTATTTGATGAACCGGTCGCGCGAGAAGGCCGAGGAGTTTGCGAAGCAGTACGGCGGAGAGGTGCTGAACTGGGGGGAGTGGGACACTTCGCTGAAGTTTCCGGACGTGATTGTGTCCGCCGTGGGCGTGCAGGATTACCTGGTGACCAAGCCCATGGTGGAAAAGGCGATGGCTTCGCGGCAGAACCGGGCGCTGTTCCTGATGGACCTGGGCATGCCGCGGAACGTCGATCCATCGGTGGGAGACATCTATAACGTGTATTTGTACTCGATGGAAGATCTAACGGAGATCGTGAAACAGAACCGCGAGGCACGGGAGAGCGAAGTGCCGAAAGCGGAAGCGCTGGTGGAAGATCATGTGGCAAAATTCATCTCCTGGCAGGCGAGCGTGGAGTTGACCGGCGTGCTGGACACCCTGCGCGGGAACATGAAACAGCGGCGCGCACATTTCCTGGCGGAGCGGCTGGCAGGGATGAATCACTTCAACGCGGAAGACCGCGAGCGGATTGGGGCCATGATGGACGATCTGATCGAGGAGCTGCTGCTGCATCCCGCGGAGAGATTGCGCGCGGAGAAGCAAGTGAGCCGCAAGATTCAGAACGTGGAAGCGATTCGAGATTTGTTCTTGCATGACCGGGAGAAATCGTGAAGCCCCTGCGAATTGGTTCAAGAGGAAGCATCCTGGCGCGCTGGCAGGCGGAATTCGTGCGCAAGCAGTTGTTTCAGGTAGCCGGAATGGAAGCGGAGATCATCATTATCAAAACCTCCGGCGACAAGATGCAGCAGGCCCCGCTGACGCAGCTCGGCGGGAAGGGCATTTTCATCAAGGAACTGGAAGAGGCGCTGCTGGATGAGAGCGTCGATATTGCCGTGCACAGCGTGAAGGACATTCCCACGGACACGCCGAGCCGCCTGCATTTTCCGGCGGTTTGCCGGCGCGACGACGTGAGGGATTGCGTGGTGTCTCACGCGGGGACCCCGCTGGCGAATTTAAGGCAAGGCGCGCGCGTGGGGACGAGCAGTTTGCGGCGGCAGGCGCAATTGCGATATTACCGGCCGGATCTGGATTTGCGCGAACTGCGCGGCAACGTCGATACGCGGCTGCGCAAGGTGGAGAGCGGCGAGTACGACGCGATTGTGCTTTCGAAGGCAGGATTGGACCGTCTGGGCTGGGCCGGAAAGATTACCGAAGCGCTTTCGACGGATATCTCGCTGCCGGCCGTGGGGCAGGGTGCGATAGCGATTGAATCGCGATTGAAGGATCAGGAGACGACGGAGATTCTGGGGAAATTGGACGATCCGGAGACGCGGACGGCAATCATCGCGGAACGCGCGCTGCTGGCGGCGTTGCAGGGCGGTTGCCAGGTGCCGCTGGGGGCGTGGGCGCGGCTGGAACGCGGCGAATTGGTGATGGAAGCGGTGGTTTGTTCGGTGGACGGGACGCAGTATGTGCGGGAGCGCGCGGCGGCGCCGCCGGAGCAAGCCGCCGAGTTGGGACAGCATTTGGCGCGGGTGCTGGCGGACGGCGGCGCAAAAGGCATTCTGGAAGAGGTGCAGCGCGCCCGTGGGTGATGCCGGCTCCAAGCCGCTGGCGGGAAAGCGCGTGTTAGTGACCCGCGCGGCGGAGCAAAGTCAATCGCTGTTAGAAGCGTTGCGCGAGGCTGGAGCGCACGCAGTGATGGCGCCGCTGGTGGCGTTTGCGACGCCGGAGGATACGAGCGACCTTGATCGGTGTTTGCGGGGGGGCCAACGGTTTGATTGGATCTTTTTCACAAGCCAAAACGCGGTGCGGGCGTTGCAGGAACGTTGTGCCGCACTGCAAATCCCGCCAAAGCAGAGCCTTGCAGCGGCGAAGATCGCGGCTGTGGGTCCGGCAACGGCGGCAGCGGCGCGCGGGATTGGACTCTCGGTGGAGTACATTTCCAAAAGACACACCGGGGTAGCGCTGGCGGATGAACTGGCTGGAGAATTGCGCGGGAAACGCATCCTCGTTCCGCGCAGCGATCGCGCGAACCCAGATTTGCTTGCGGCACTGGAGCGCCACGGGGCAAATATCGCGGCAGTCATCGCGTACAAAACCGTTGCCGCCGAGGCGGGAGCAGGAGAGTTAGAGGAAGCGATGACAAAGCGGCCGGCGGATGCGGTTTTGTTTTTCAGCCCTTCGGCGGTGCGCAACTTTCGCGAGAGCGTGGGAACGGAGCGATTTCGAGCAATTGGGCGTCAGGCAGTCTTCGTGGCAATTGGGCCTGTAAGTGAGCGGGCATTGAAAGCGGAAGGCGTCGAGCGCGTGCTGGTGGCGGCGGACACGACGGTTGCTGCGTCAATCGCAACGTTGGCGGAGTTTTTCAGCAAGGCGGGGCAGGCTCAGCCCGCAGGAGCAAAACACCGATGAGTTTTCCAATCCAGCGGCCCAGACGATTGCGCCGCACCGAAGCGCTACGTGGACTAGTGCGCGAGACTCGGCTTACCACGGCGGGATTTATCTATCCGATGTTTGTGTGCCCCGGGATGAACGTGCGCAAGGAAGTTGGATCCATGCCGGGGGTCTACCAGCAGTCAGTGGATCAGATCGTGGAAGAGTGCCGCGAGGTGGAATCACTGGGGATTCCCGCGGTGATTTTGTTTGGCCTGCCGGAGTCGAAGGATCCGCGGGGAGCAAGTTCGCTGGCGAAAACGGGCGTGGTGCAGCGCGCAATTGAAGCCATCAAGGCGGCGAAGCTGAGCCTGCTCGTGATTACGGATGTGTGCCTGTGCGAGTACACGGACCACGGGCATTGCGGCGTGGTAGAGCACGGAGAAGTGTTGAATGATCCAACGCTGGAGATTCTGGCGCAGCAGGCTTTATCGCATGCGCGTGCGGGCGCGGACATCGTCGCGCCTTCCGACATGATGGACGGGCGCGTGGGGGCGATTCGCACGCTGCTGGACGGGCACAAATTCGAAAATGTGGCGATTCTGGCGTATGCGGTGAAGTATTGTTCGGGATTCTACGGGCCCTTTCGCGAGGCGGCGGATTCCGCCCCAAAGTCCGGCGACCGGCGGAGTTACCAGATGGATCCCGCCAACGCGCGCGAGGCAATCAAGGAAGTGGCTCTGGATCTGGAGGAAGGCGCGGACATGGTGATGGTGAAGCCGGCGCTGCCGTATCTCGATATTATCCGAGCGGTGCGCGAGCGGGTTGACGTGCCGCTCGGCGCATATAACGTGAGCGGCGAATACGCGATGGTGAAGGCCGCGGCGCAGAAGGGGTGGATCGACGAGAAGCGCGTGACGCTGGAGATACTGACGGGGATTCAGCGCGCCGGCGCGGACATGATTTTGACGTACCACGCGAAAGACGTGGCGCGGTGGCTGAAGAATTGAAGAAGCAAGGGTGGCCGATCTAACGTTCGGCCACTACATAGGCCACCTCTGGTGGCCGCGAGTGGGTGAAAGGTGCGGCGATGAGTGCGACACAGGCGCAGGTGAAACCCGAACGGAAGCGTTCGCGGGAGATTTTCGAGAAGGCCGAGAAGGTGCTGGTCGGCGGGGTGAATAGCCCCGTGCGAGCGTTTCGGTCGGTGGGCGGCGAGCCACTGATCATCGAACGTGGAAGCGGGCAGTATTTGTACGACGCGGACGGGAATCCATTGCTGGATTACGTGTGTTCGTGGGGCGCCATGCTGCTGGGGCACGCACATCCAGCGGTGACGAAGGCGATCGCGGAGCAGGCGGGGCGGGGAACGAGCTTCGGCGTGACGACGGAACTCGAACTGGAACTTGCGACGCTGATCACCAAAGCGATCCCATTCCTCGAAAAAGTGAGATTTGTTTCGAGCGGAACCGAAGCGACGATGAGCGCGGTGCGCCTGGCACGCGGGGTGACCAAACGCGACCTGATCATTAAGTTCGAGGGCTGCTATCACGGACATGCGGACAGCTTTTTGTCGCAGGCGGGTTCGGGGCTGGCGACGCTGGGGATTGCGGAGTGTCCAGGAGTTCCACAGGCGCTGGCGGCGCTGACGATCAACGTGCCGTATAACGATCTTGCTGGCGTGGAGAAAGTGTTTTCGGAGCAGAAGGAGAAAATCGCCGCGGTGATCGTGGAGCCGATTGCGGCAAATATGGGCGTGGTGCTGCCGAAGGAAGGATTTCTGCAAGGCTTGCGCGAACTGACGAAGAAACATGGCGCGTTGCTGATTATCGACGAGGTGATTACGGGGTTCAGGTTGCAGAACGGATCGGCGCAAACGCTGCTGGGTGTGCAAGGCGACCTGACGACGATGGGGAAAATCATCGGAGGAGGCGTGCCGGTGGCGGCGTATGGCGGAAGCGCGGAGCTGATGAATAACGTGGCTCCGCTGGGGCCGGTGTATCAGGCAGGCACGCTGGCCGGGAATCCGCTGGCGATGAGCGCGGGGATTGCCACACTGAAGGAATTGGCGAAGCCCGGAATTTATGAGAATATCGCCGCGAATGCGAAGAAGCTGGTGCACGGACTGAAGAACGCGCTGGCAGGTGCGGGAATCGCAGCTCAGGTGAACAGCATCGGCTCACTCTCGACGGTTTTCTTTGCGCCGGAGCCGGTGGCGGATTACACCGGAGCGAAGCGCTCCGACACGAAGGTCTATGCCCGCTACTTCCGCGAAATGCTGAATCGCGGGATTTTCCTGGCACCCTCGCAATTTGAAGCGGCGTTTGTTTCCGCGAACCACACGCCGGCTGACATTGACCGCACCATAGCGACAGCGCAAGAAGTGCTAAAATCGCTCGCGGCGTAATGAAAACTCCAAGCTAACAGCTGACAGAAATACACCGGGGGGATGCGTGTATGCATGAAGTAATGGAAGGAGCCGAGGAACACGGCGGGGAGCAAGGCACCTTGCCCGTCGCGGTAACGATGGCGATCCTGGCGGTGCTGGTAGCGATGGCAACATTGCTAGGGCACCGCGCCTCGACGGAGGAATTGCTGCTGCAGACGCAGGCGAGCGACCAATGGGCGTATTACCAGGCGAAGAACATCCGGCTGCACGAAATGCAGGCGGTGGCGGACATTTTGGGAACGGTTGCTCCATTGGACAAAGAGAAGACGGAGGCGATGCGGGAGCAATATCTGAAGGAAGTGGAACGCTATGAAAGCGAAAAGGACGAAGTCAGCGAGAAGGCGAAGGAATTGGAGAACGAACGGGCGCTGGTGGCGAAGCGGGAGGACCGCTACGACGCGGCGGAAGTGATTCTGGAGATTGCGCTGATTATTTGTTCGTTGACGCTGCTGACGAAGAAAAGATTTTTCTGGTTCGCCGGGATTCTAGTGGGAATCCTGGGATTGGCGGTGGCAGCGGGCGGGTTGATGGTGCACTAGAGCCGCATGTGGCGCATTTCTGGCGCTGAAGGCTTTCGTAGTAGAACGGCGGCACAGGCGGAGTGCTGGTGTCGCATGGATGTAGTTCCCCATCCAACTAGGCGGGAGAGGGCGGGCGGGTGGCGCGAAGGAGGGCCATCTCTGCCTTGAGTTCATCCATGTGCTTGAGCAGTTCGAGGTGGCGAGTCATGTCCACGTCGGGCTTGCGGGCGATGAAGGATAGCGTGCCTCCGGGTTCGAGAATGCATTGATCCACTTCGGCGAGAGAGCGGAACCCCTGTTTGTGGGCAGCCGCTTCGAGCTGGGCCATGGTGATCAGCTCCCGTTTCAAGCGTTCGGGGTAGATCTTCCCGTTTTCAATCAGGACATCGGCTTTGCCTTCGACGAGACGGTCGAGGTTCTTGTGTTTGTAGAGGAAACGGACAACGAGATAGTTGATCGCCAGCAGGGAAGTGGCGCCGAGCAGGCCGCCGGAAACGGAATTATCGTCGCCGATGATGGCGTTCTGCACGGTGTTGGAAAGCGTGAGCAGAACCACCAGGTCGAATGGATTAAGCTGCACGAGTTCGCGTTTTCCCGAGAGCCGCAGCATCACCACCAGAAAAAAATAGACGATCACCGGCCGGAGGATTTTTTCGAGAATCGGCAGGGTGATGACGAACATGTCCTTCCACATGTCGTGCATGGAGCCTCCATGGATGATTAGAAGTTATCTAGTTATCTCACAAATAGGAATGGGTGGGAGTACGCCATTTCCTCAGGGGCTAAAGCCTGGGTGATTGCCAGGCACCGATGCCGGAGCTAAAGCTCCGACCCCTGCGCCGAGCAGCTTTATCCGCAATCCGCCAAATCAACGGCTCCGTCACGGGCAAACGGGCGGGAGTGAAACTGTCCTTTAGTACAGTCATTCATTGGCTACGCGACCAATCGGGCAGGTTTACGGTGCGCAAGAGATTGTCTTACTGTTGGAAAGTAAGATCTTTTCAAGCAAGCGCAGTGTTGTTGCAGCTCGACCTTTGGAGGCTTCCGAAAGTCCAGCCGGAAACGGTGCGCGCGCTCCGGCGAATGAAGCGACAACTACATGGCTCAGAGAATGGTCACGGACCCCGGATTAACCCTTGGGACCGCTCATCTAGCGTCTTTGCTTGATTCCGCGAAAGAAGTCATCGCCATCCTGGGACTGGATGGCACGCTGCAATTTGCAAACGCCACATTTCAAATCAGCCTTGGATACCGCTCGGAAGAGCTGATCGGGCGGAGCTTTCACGCGCTGGTGCACGCGAGCGACGTGGCGTACGTACGAAACACCTTGAAGCAGGTGATCGCGGAAAACGGGGCGCCGGTTACGGTGGTTTGCCGGGTGCGCACCCGCGACAGTTCGTGGCGGTGGTTCGAAATGACCTGCCGCAGCCGGCTGAACGAACCGGGGCTGGAGGGCATTCTGCTGCACGGGCTGGATGTGACTGATCTGCACCGGATGGAATCCGAGCGGCAGGTGATTTCGGAGATTGTCCACGCGCTGAACCAGACCGCTAAACTGGACCAGCTATTGACGCGCATTCATGAAGCGCTGAAGCGGGTGCTGTCGGCGGAAAACTGTTTCGTGGCACTGCACAATGTGGAAGGGGACGTATTCGAGTTTCCTTTTTTTGCGGACGAATATGACAGCGCGCCGCCGCCGCAGAAAGTCGATCGAAGCTGCACGGCGTACGTGTTTCGCACTGGCAAAGCAATGTTGATCCCGCAAACGGTTTTCGACCGGCTGGCGGCGCAGGGAGAAGTGGAACTTGTTGGCTCGCCTTCGCCAGCATGGCTCGGCGTGCCGTTGAAGACCCCGACGGCGACGATTGGCGTGCTGGTGGTGCAGCACTATCAGAACGAGAATGCGTACGACCAGCGGGACCTGGAATTCTTGGATTCGGTGGGCGGACACATCGCTTTGGCGATTGAGCGACGCCGCGCGGAAGAAGAGTTGCGCAAGAGCGAATCCGTGCTCAGCTTGTTGTTTGAGCGCAACCCGATTCCGACCTGGCTCTTCGACGCGGAGTCACTGCGCTTCATCCGCGTGAACCAGGCGGCCGTGGGCCAATACGGATATTCGAAGGACGAATTCGAGCGGATGACGATTCTGGAAATCCTGCCGCAAGGGGATCGGGAAAAAGCGGGAGAGTATCTGCGGGAGATGACCGCGGAAACGCAGGAGCATGGCTTCTGGCTGCACCAGAGCAAGGACGGCAAGACGTTTGAAGTGGAGCTGATTTCGCATGAGCTGGTCCATGCAGGGCGCCGCGTGCGGCTGGTGGTGGCGCAGGACATCAGCGAGCGGCGTCATCTGGAGCTGCAATTGCGGCAGGCGCAAAAGATGGAGGCGGTGGGGCGCCTGGCAGGGGGAGTTGCGCACGATTTCAACAACCTGCTGATGGTGATCAAAGGCCACACGGAGATCCTGCTGAACGCGCTAGCTCCTTCGGACGCGCTGTCGAAAAAGGTGGAACAGATCGACCGCTCCGCGGATCGAGCGACCACGCTGACGCGGCAATTGCTGGCGTTCAGCCGGTTGCAGGTTCTGCAGCCGCAAATTATCAATCTGAATTCCGTAGTGGAGGAGATGGGCAAGCTGCTGCCGCGGCTGATCGGCGAAGATATCGAACTGATATTACGGATGGACGAGCACTTGGGCAGCATACGCGCGGACGCCAGCCAGATGGAACAGGTGATCATGAATCTGGCGGTGAACGCGCGCGACGCCATGCCCAACGGAGGAAAACTGATTATTGAAACGCGGATGTGCGAAGTAGAACAGTCCTACAACTCTCTGACCCCGATTATGAAGCCCGGCGCCTACGTTCTGATGGATGTGACGGACACCGGCACGGGGATGGATGAGGAGACGCAGGCGCACATCTTTGAGCCGTTCTTCACAACGAAAGAAAAGGGCAAAGGCACAGGACTCGGATTGGCGACCGTGTACGGAATCGTGAAACAGAGCGGCGGTTTTATCTGGGTTTACAGCGAACTGGGAAAAGGAACTTCTTTCAAGATTTATCTGCCGCACGTGGATGGCAAGCAAGTTCCAGTGAATTCGCAGAAGCCGAGTGCGGAAGTGCCCGCGGGTACCGAGACGGTGCTGCTGAGCGAAGACGAGCAGGACGTGCGGGAAATTGCTCGCGAGTTTCTGGAGTCCGGCGGCTACACGGTGATCGAGGCCAAGAACGGAAAAGAAGCCATCGAGCTGGCCGCGCGGCACAGCGGCAAGATTGACCTGCTGGTGACCGACATGGTGATGCCAGGGATGACCGGCCAGGAGCTTGCGGAGCGGATGCAGCGAGAGTATCCGGGGCTGACGGTTGTGTTTATGTCCGGCTACAGCGAGCATGCGGCGACGGAGATGGCGAACGCAGATCCTTCGGTGCGGCTGATGACGAAACCGTTCAGCCGGTCGGCGATGCTGCGGACGGTGAGAGAGATTTTGCATGGGCAAGCGAAGTCGTAAAGCATTTCCTCAGCGGGGCAATCCACGGTGAATTGCGTGCGGAAGAGAGCCGGCCTTAAGGCCGGCCATTACACACCTCTGTGCGTTAACTGAGACTTTCGGATGACGCATGCCGGCGGCTTGTCTACCGGGACAGGCGTTCTTTGGCGAAGAGCACGGCCAAGAATGGCAATGCCACAAGGTGAGCCTCCCTGAGGGCGCGGTTGCGCTTCCCTGCTGGAAGCGGGCGTTAGCCGTGGGGCTAGAGTTTGGGGTGCTTGTGGTGCCAGGCGGTGGCTTGCTGGAATATCCGCCCGGCTTGGAGGACGGCGGCGTCGTCTCCCGCGCGGGCCACAAACTGCAGGCCGACGGGGAGGTGTTTTTCGGTGAAACCGCAGGGGACTGAGAGGGCAGGCAATCCGCAAAGGTTGCCGATGGCTCCCAGCGGGTCGGCAAAGGAAAGCCCGGTGAAGAGATTCAGATTCAGCGGGGTGGCCGTGACGGGTTGCGAGGCGGCGACCAGCACGTCGTAGGCTTCGAAGATCGCGCTCATTTTTCGCTGAAGGATGTCGCGGATGCGAAGCGCGCGGTTGTAATCCGCGCCGGAAATGCTCTGGCTGACGTAGCCGGCGATTTTGCCCATGGGGTCGGTAAGTTCTTTCACGCGGCCGGAACGAATCAGGGAATGGAAGGCGGAGCTCACTTCGGCGGAGAGGATCAGGTTAGCCGCGTCTTCCCAGGGGCCTTCGGGAAGCGGTGTGTCGTGGACGGAGGGGAAGTGGTGTCGCAAGGTGCTTTTTGCAGCATCGAGGATTTTGGGGATGTCCGCGTCGTAGCTTTTCCAGGCGTTTGTAAGCCAGCCGACGCGGAGCGCACGGCTCTTCAAATCGGCGGCGGGCGAAAAAGTGAAGGCGGCGCGATCGACGGGGAGCATGCTGCGATCGAGCGGATCGTGGCCGGCGATTGCAGCGAAGATGTGCGTGCAATCTTCAGCAGAGCGTGCCAACGGGCCGATTTTGTCCATGGAGTAGGCGAGCGCCATCGCGCCGTAGCGGCTGACGCGGCCGTAGGTGGGGCGCAAACCGCTGACGCCGCAGAAGGCGGAAGGGCAGACAATGGAGCCCCAGGTTTCCGTGCCGATGGCGAAAGCGGCGAGTCCGGCGGCGACGACGGCGGCGGAGCCAGAAGAAGAGCCGCAGGTCCAGCACGATTGATCCCAGGGATTTTTCGCTTCGCCTTGTAAGGAAGCCGAGGCGTACATGTATCCCATGCCGCCGGCCAGTTCGATCATGGCGGCTTTTCCGAGAAGGATGGCGCCGACGTTATGGAGGTGACCGATGACAGTGGCGTCGTGGTCGAAGACCTGATCGGCGAAAGGTTTGGCTCCCCAGGTGGTGGGAAGACCTTTTACGGCGAGAAGATCCTTTGCCGCGTAGGGAATGCCGTGCAGCGGGCCGCGGTAATGTCCGCGATGGATCTCTTTTTCAGCGGCTTTGGCTTGATCGAGAGCGAGATCGGGCGTGAGGCGGGCGTAGGCGTTGAGTTTTGGGCCGAGAGCCTCGCTGCGGGCGAGATAGCTTTCGGTGAGTTCCACAGGAGAAAGCTGCTTGGATTGGATGCGTTTTGAGAGTTCACTGATGGGGGAGTAGAGAATCGCTTCGCTGAGCATCGTCCGTCCTCAGGACTTCTTTGCCGGAGAAGCGGCCGGCGCTTCCGGCTTTTTCTTCTCGCGTTCGACGAGAGGCTTCAAATAGAGCGCGGGAGAGTCGCCATTATCCAGGGGGAAAGCGCGAACACGATCGAGGCTTTGCTGGGTCATTTGGTTAATTTGCCGCAGAAATGTTTTTTCCTCGTCGCTGAAGCGTGCGCCGTAAAGGGCGAGGATCTGCTGAAGTCGCCCGTCGGCTTCGGCCTGGCTTTCGGCGGAGAGTTTTGGATGGGGTTCCGGCGGGGCTTGGGCAAGGGCCAGAGGCGGGGCAGCGGCGAATACGCTAGCGGCTGGCACGATTGATGCGGTGGCGGAAAGCACCGCGGCGCGGTGGGCGAATTGACGACGCGAAATGCCACTTCTTCTGAGCTGATTCATGGTTCTCCCCTCAGAGCGTTCCCACACAAATCCTGCGTGAGCCGAGGCTACTGGTTTCAGAGCGGGAGGTCAACTGGCCCAAGGGCCAATTGCGTGTCCGCAGAACAACCGGGCGTCGGTTGTTAGTCCACCTGGGTTAAGGTGCGGACGTGGAGTTCGAGAGCCTGGTTGTATTGGCGCTCAATTTGAAGTTCGGTCTGGAGCTTTTTCACCAGAAGCTCAAGCCGCGAAATTTCGACGCGCAGTTTTTGAATGTCGGAGACGGCGGAAGCGCTTCGCGAAGGCGCGACCGGAGAAGCGGGCGCCTGCGCGTGCGCGGGATGATGCGGGAAAGCCGGCGCGGCCGGATGGGAGAGCGCATCCGCCACGGCACGAGGCCAGGGAGAATCGGAGACCGGCGGCGCGGGGGGGATGGCCGTGGCCTGGGGGACGACGCGCGGCGCAGCGGGCTGGTTGAACAGGCTGCTGAGCGAAGGGACGGCCATGGGGCGCTCGGCGGGTTGCTGCACGACGGGCGCGCCGTGACCAATCAGATTCTTCACGCGCGTGAGGAGTTCCTGCGGCTGAAACGGCTTACGCACCAATTCATCGGCTTGCACGGCGACGGCGCGATCGGCGACGCTTTTGTTCACCACGCCGGACATGAGGATCACCGGGGTCTTGGCGAACTGCGGATTCTGCTTCACCTGGCTGCAGACGGAGTAGCCATCGGTGTCCGGCATGATCACGTCGGTGATGACCACATCGGGCGGATGTTCTTCGAATTGCGCAAGAGCGGAGGCGGCGTCGGCGCAGGTGATGACGTGGATGCTTTCCCGGCGGAACGCAATTTTGATGACTTCGCGCATGGTGGCGCTGTCGTCGATGAAATATACGGTGGGCGTGCGCTTGGGTTCGGCTTCACCCGTCTGGGGTAGCACGATCGCGTCGCTCATTGTGCCTCCTTGTCGGCCAATTCGTCCAAGGTAGTACGTTCCGCTTCGTCGTATTCGCGCATGGCGTCCAGCATCAGGTCCGTGGCGGAGCGCAAAACCGTGCGTTGGGTGGACGCCGCGCCGTAGATGAACTTATAGACCCCCGAGCCGCACTGCACGCAACTCTTCAGGATGTGAATGACGGCTTCATCGCCGAAAAGGGCGCCGCATTCCGCATGGGTGATTTCGCCCGCGTCATAAAATAGGACCGCGTCTGTCTCTCCCGCGTTAATGGTAAGAGCGCCGGTCTGGTGCGCCTGGCCGAGCATTTGCATGACGCCAGTAAGATCGTGGTGCGTGAGATTGCCGCTGAGGCTGGTGTCCGCCTGGCCGAGCATCTGCGTTGGCTGAAAGCCTTCGAGTTTACTGACGACAATATTTTTGATGTGCGTGGCAATCACCGCCGGAGAAAGGCGGCGATCGATGTAATCGTCACAACCTGCCTGGAAGGATTCCATGAGCGCGCGCTGACTACCATCGCCCATCGCAATGATCGGCAGGGAAGCATTCTTCGGGTCGGCGTGGATGATTTTGGCCATATCGAGGGCGCCCATTTCGCGCATGTTGGTGGCGCAAACGATCACCGACGGCGGATTGTACTCGAGCGTGGTAAGCGCAAAGGCGGCTTGCGTGGCCGTGGCGACCTCGAAACCTTCGCGGCGCAGGGCATCGGCAAGGCGCTTGGAAAACAGCACGTTGCTGTCGATGACGAGAATCCTTGCGGGTTTGCCGGGGACGATCATGCATGCGTCTCCGGCGTGGTGGCTGGGCCAAGCGCGGAAGGCTCAGCGAGTTCGGGCATCAGTGCGTCCAGATTTAGGACCTCGATGACCTCGCCACCATAGGAAAGCCAGGCCGCAACATGCGGGGAATCGGAGGCACTCGCGGGCGTCAGGTCCGCGGTGATGAGTTCGCATTCGCCGCTGACCGGAAGAGCGATCCAATCTAGAGTCGCGCCACGGCGCCGGGTGGCCACCAGATAGAAGCGCCTGGAGGTGAGTCGCTTGCCGATCAGTCGTTCGGCGACGTCGCAGACGGGAACGACGCGGCCGCGGCGGAGGATGACACCATCGAGCTCGGGCGTGCGATGGGCAAAACGGAAGACGCGGCTGGGCGCAACGAGTTCGGCGATGTGCTCGGCGGTCAAGGCAAAGCGGCGTTCACCCAGGCGAAGCAGCACGCAGGAGCGGGCGTCAAGTTGTTCGAGCACGCTCATACGCTAAGCCCCATTTCCCCGCCGGCGGGGAATTCCGGCGCAACCAGCCGGCTGGCAGCGGCATCGAGCGTGAAAAGTTCTTCGGAGGTGAGAAAGCCCGCGGGATTCACAACCGGGACGACATTTTGTTCGAGGACGGTCAACCCGCGGTACCAGAGGCGTTCTTCGTGGCAGAACGCGAAGGGCAGCGCCTGGAGGCGCGTCATGGTGGTCATCTTCTCGATACCGTCGATGAGCAGTGCTGTTCGCGAGCGGCGGAGCAAAAAGAGGAGCGAAGCCGGAGAGGGCCGCAAGCCAAAATGAATCGCGCCGTTGACTACATAGAGATTGCGTTCGCCGCGGCGGAACATGTGCCGCACTTTAGGGAGGCTGGGCTCTTGGATCTCTTGAGGGGAGCCCGCGAGACCATCCACACTGCGAACCTCCTGCACGGAGGCCGAGGAAATCGCAAAGACCTGGCTGCTGCAGCGGAACAGGATGATCTGCTCCGCACGGACGGGCTGGGACTTTTGCGGTGTTGCGAGTTGCATCAACGCGCTCCTACTGGAGCGAGACGACTCAGGCTGAGCACGCGCTTTTCGATCGCGGCGTAAATGTCGTCGATGCCAAGCGTCTGGTCCACGGAACCGGTCTTGATGGCTTCCGCCGGCATGCCGAAGATCACGGAGCTGGCTTCGTCTTGCGCGAGGACGTAGCCGCCGGCGCTTTTGATGGCACGGCAACCGCGAGCGCCGTCGCTCCCCATCCCCGTGAGGACGACGCCGATGCCCATGGCACCGGCAAAAGCCGCGACTGATTCCATGGTCACGTCAATGTTCGGCAAGTAACCGTCGATACGACCGGTGGTGGCGTCTAGCTGCATGCGTCCCGTGGGAGAAACGCGAAGATGCTGGCCACCGGGACAAATGTAAAACGTGCCGGGAGCGATCGATTCGTTCGATTCGGCTTCCTTCACGCGAATACCGGTAAATTCCGCAAGCTGCAAAGCGTACTGCGTGGTAAATGCCGCGGGCATGTGCTGAACGAGTATCACCGCCGCGGGAAAATCTTTGGTGAAGCCGGGCGCGAGACGCATGACCGTGGCAGGTCCGCCCGTGGAAGCCGCGAGGACGACGACCGGGAAGCGCATGTCCGCGGGAATAACCGCTGGCGTTGCCGATGGAGAGGCGGCGGGACGCGCAACGGGCAATGGCGTCGCGTTGGGAGAACCCTGCGTGGGGACATGAAGCTGCGCGGCAAGGCGCGAGGCGGTGCGCACGACGCGAACCTTTGCTGCGACGCGTACTTTGCGCAAGAGCTCGTCCTTGACGCTTTGCATGTCGAGATCGATGCCGCTGGAAGGTTTGGTGACAAAATCGATGGCGCCGAGCTCAAGGGCCTTCAATGTGCTGGCCGCGCCTTCCTTGCTTTCGGAGCTGACGATGACGATGGGCCGCGGGTTGGTGGTCATGATCTGCGCGGTGGCCTGCAGGCCGTCCATGTGCGGCATGTTCAGGTCCATGGTAATGACGTCAGGCTTCAGCGATTCGGCGAGAACAAGGGCTTCGCGGCCGTCTTTGGCATGGCCAATCACCTGAAGCATTTCGTCGGCGTTGAAAATCGATTCCAGAACCTTGCGCATGAAGGCGGAATCGTCGACGACGAGAACGCGAAACTTTTTGGAAGGAGGCGTAGTCATGGGCGGTTATCCCACCGGCACGACCGGGCGTGCCGCCTCCGTTCCCATGAGCTGTTCGACGGCGGCGAGGAGCTGATCTTCCTGCATCGGCTTGGTGAGGAAGGCGGATGCGCCTTCCTTCATGGCGCGGTCGCGATGCTTCGCGCCGGCGCGCGAAGTGACCACCATCACGGGAATTCGTTTGGTTGTCGGGCTCTGACGGAGCTGAGCCATCAATTCATACCCGGTCATGCGGGGCATTTCCAGGTCGGTGATCACCAGATGGCAGCCGTGCTGGCTGACGAGTTCGGCGGCTTCCAGACCATCGGCGGCGAGCTTCACGCGGTAGCCGTTCTTTTCCAGCATGCGGCCGACGAATTTGCGGACGCTGATGGAGTCGTCAGCGATAACAATGACGCGCTCCTGGTCGACGCGATCGATGGCTTCGGTGGGGATCGTGCCGCGAGCGACGGCGGCGGAGCCGGGAGCAAAGATGCGCGCCGCGCTGGCGCTGGCCTGGACGGCTCGGCGTTCGTTTGGTTCCGAGGAGACCATGCGGTTGAGATCGATCAGGAGAATCAAGCTGCCATCGGGAGCGATGGTGGTGCCTGGGAAGAGCTTCACCCGGCGGAGATATTCGCCGAGGTTTTTGATGACGATTTCGTCTTTGCCGAGGACTTCTTCCACGACCACGCCGATCTGGCGATTGCCGGCATTGGCGACAACCATGCGGAAGTAGCCGTTGACGGGCTCGAGGGGAGGCAGGCCGAGATACGCGTCAAGGCGGACGACCTCGGTGACGATGTCGCGCACCTTGGTGAGCAGCTTGCCGCCGACGTCTTCGATTTCGTCGGCGCGCAGGCGGCGAATCTCTTCGACGACGGCGAGAGGAAGCGCGAAGGTGAGCGCGCCGCAACGGACAAAGAGCGCGGGCGAGATGATGAGAGTCAGCGGCACTTTCAAGGTGAACTTGGTGCCGGAGCCTGGCGTGCTTTGGACTTCGATTTCGCCGTTCAAAGCGTTGAGGTTGGAGCGGACGACGTCGAGGCCCACGCCGCGGCCGGCGAGTTCGGTTTTCACCGCGGCAGTGGAGAAGCCGGGGTGGAAAAGCATTTCGCGGAGATCGCGTTCGGTGAGGCGATCGGCGGTTTCCGTGCTGACGAGGCCGCATTCGATGGCGCTTTGCTTGACGCGCTCGTAGTCGATGCCGCGGCCGTCGTCTTCGACTTCGATATAGATGTGGTTGCCGCGGTGATAGGCGCGGAGCGCGACCTTGCCTTGCTCGGGCTTGCCATTGGCCGCGCGGACGTGCGGCAATTCGACGCCATGAGCGACGGAGTTGCGAACGAGGTGGACGAGGGGATCGGAGATTTGCTGGATGATGTTGTTGTCGAGTTCGGTTTCGCTGCCGGAGAAATCGAGGTCGACGAGCTTTTGCGCGGATTTGGCCGCGTCGCGAACCGCGCGGGAGAGCAAGGAATAGAGCGTGCCGATGGGCACCATGCGCGCGGCGGTGATTTCGTCCTGGAGATGGTGCGCCAGCTTGGTGAACTCGTCGATGTCGCCCTCGACGCGATTGATGTAGTTTTCAAGCTGCGTGAGGACTTCGTTCACGTCGGCGGAAATTTCCGTCATGGAGCGCGAAAGGATATTGAAGTCGTCGTAGCGATCCATCTCGAGTTCGCTGAACTCTTCGAGAAAAGTGCTCTCCCCGGCGGCCGCGCTGGTGAGCATTTTCTGCGATTGCTGACTGGCCCAGGGCGTGGAAAGCTGCGAACGGATGCGGTTGAACTCGTACTTTTCCTGAAATTCGTTGACCTTGCCTTGCAGGCGCTCTTTCGAAAAGCTCAGGGTATCGATCAGTTTTTCGAGTTCGACGACGCGGCCAACCATTTTGGTTCGGCTGATAACGAGCTCGCCGACGGTGTTCATCATGCGATCAAGGCGGCCGAGCGCAATGCGAACGGACTTGCTGGCAGCGGCTTGCTTGGGGGTGAGCGGGGCTTTAGGAACGGTTTTTTCGCCGGCGGGTTTAGCCGCGGCGGGCTCTTCGTGAGTTTCGGCGGCCTGGACGGCTGGAGTTTCTTCCTCAACTTCCTGCGGCGCCAGCGCTGCAATTTTGCCTAGCAGTGAATCCACACCTTCGCGCATCTCGGCTTCGTCGGCCCACTGGCGATGAAGCGTTTTCTTGAGGACATCGACCGATTCGAGGCAGATATCGACGATGGAGGGCGCGGGCTGGAGTTCACCGTCGCGGAGGCGGCCAATCAGGTCCTCGACGCGGTGCGCGATACCCCCGAGACGTTTGAGGCCGACTTGAGCCGCGGAGCCTTTGAGGGTGTGAATGGCGCGGAAGAGGCGGTTAATCTCGTCAGGATTGTTGTTGCCCTCGAGCGAGAGTAGGCAATCGCCCACGATTTGCAGATGCTCTTCGGCTTCCGGCTGGAAGAACTCCAGGATTTCGTCGGGTACCTCGTCGTCGGCGGGCAGCGCGTCGAAATAGGAGCCCGTCTGGCCGACGTGCACGGATTCGGCTTCTTCCTCATCGTAGGAAGGGAGTTCCTGGGTGAGCTGCGGCGCCGGCGGCATGCTGAGATTCAGCGGGGGCGGCTCCGGCGGAAACGCGAAGCGGTAACGATCCTTGAAGGTGGCAACGTCCTCGACGTTTTCCTTTCCGGTATCGCTGATTTCGAGCAAGCTGGTTTCAAGAAGCGAAATGCCGTCGGAGAGGAATTCGGTCAGCGGTCCGTGCAAATCTTCGCCGAGCGGAGCATTGAGCGCGTACTGGAAGATGTGCGCGAGTTTTCCGGCAATTTCGGAGAAGCGCGGGAAGCCGTAGCTGGCGGAAGTGCCGCTGAGGGTATGCGCCGAAATGTATAGCCGCTCGAGGTCCTCGTGCCCGGGCGCGATCTCCTGAAGCACACCAACGTACTCCCGCAAATACTGCAGGTGCTCCGAGGCTTCCTGGAGGAAGAGTTCGACGGCTTCGCGGTCGGGCGTGCTCAAGCGCGTCCCTCCGTCACCAGTTCGGCCTTTTGTTTCTCCTGTTCGGTCGGCTTGCGGTACATGATGCAATCGCCCAGAACGATGGCCTGAAACTTCACCGGCATTTTCGAAATCGATTCGGAATGGCCCAGGAAAAGATAGCCTCCGGGTTCGAGCGCGTCATAGAAGCGCTGGACGAGCGCGCGGCGGCGCTCCTCGCTGAAGTAAATCAACACGTTCATGCAGAAAATCAGGTCCATGCGGCCGACGTAGACCGGTGAAGCGAGATTCATCGGCGCGAAGGAGATCATTTTGCGGAGGCGGGGCTTGACCTGATATTTGCCGTTGAGATTCGTAAAGTGCGCGGCCAACTGTTTGGCGCTGACGCTGGCCAGGCTGCGGCCGGAGTAGACGCCCGCTTCAGCGTGCTTCAAAGCCAGGCGTCCGATATCGGTGGCGAGGATTTCGACGTTCCACGCGTCAGCGAACGAAAGAGAATCGGCGATGGTGATGGCGATGGAATAGGGCTCTTCGCCAGTGGAACATCCGGCGCTCCAGACGCGAATGGTGCGCGGGTTTTTCCAGAACTTGGCGACGTGAAGCTCAGGAAGGACGCGTTTTTCGAACGCTTCGTAAACGGCCGGATAGCGGAAGAAAGAGGTTTCCTGGGTCAGGAGCCGCTCGAGCAGAGATTCGTATTCGACGTTGGTTTTGCGGATGGCGCGGAGCAATTCGCAGCCGCGGGCATGACCCCGCGCGTGCATGTGTTCGCGGACGCGCGTGGAGAAAAATCGCTCGCGCGACTCGTCGAAGTGAATGCCTGTCCGCTCTTCGATCAGCATGCGGATCTCGCTCAATTCGTGGTCCGTCAAACCGTGTCCCGCCCCATGGCGTTCACTCATGTTCCATCCACTCGGCTCCCGCGCTGCCCGCAGGAGGAAGTTGCTTTACTAGCGAACGGCTGCTACCGGGGCAGGTCGCTCCGCTTCTTCGGCCGGCGCGCCGGCTTTGGAATTCGCGCGGAATTGTGCCAGGGCTTCGTTGAGCTGGTCGGAGAGCTTCACGAGCTGGCTCACCGTGGCGACCGTGCCGCGGGTGCCTTGCGAAGTCTGGCGGGTGATGCCGGAAATGATTTGCATCGCGTGCGCCACGCCTTCCGTGCCGCGCACCTGCTGCTTGGAAGCGAGGGAAATTTCTTGAACGAGTTCGGCGGACTGGCGAACGACGCTGGAAATGGCGTCGAGAGCGCGGCCGGCCTGGTCGGCGAGCTGCGCGCCGCTTTCCACTTCCTTGGTGCCGTCTTCCATGACGACGACGGCTTCGTTCGTCTCGGCCTGAATGGCCTTGATGAGGGCGGCGATGTCTTTCGTCGCGCTGCGGGAGTGCTCGGCGAGTTTGCGGACTTCGTCGGCGACAACCGCGAAACCGCGGCCGGCCTCGCCGGCGCGGGCGGCTTCGATGGCGGCGTTCAAGGCGAGCAAGTTGGTCTGCTCGGTGATGTCGTTAATCACGTTGATGATTTCCGAAATTTCGAGAGAGCGATCGCCGAGCTACTTGATCTTTTTCGCGGTGGCCTGCACGGAGGCGCGGATGCGCTGCATGCCTTCGAGGGTGTCGCGGACGGCGCGGTTGCCCTGTTCGGCGGCGTCCAGGGCGCGGCGAGCGGCTTCGGCGCTGGCTTCGGCGTTGTTGGAAACTTGTTTCATCGAGACGGTGAGCTCTTCGACGGCGCTCGACGTGTTGGTGATTTCCTGGTCCTGCTGGGTGGCGCCGGCCTGCATTTCATCGGCGGCCAGAAGAATGTTGTTGGCGGAGACGGCGACTTCCATGGCGGCCTTGCGGACGCGTTCGAGAACTTTCGTGAAGTTGTCGAGCATGTAGTTGATGGAGTCGGCGACGTTGCCGAGCGCGTCGTTGGTGACCTTGCCGCGGAGGGTCAAATCGCCGCGCGCGACCTGGTTGATGACGGCGAGCAGGTCGGTGATGCTGCGCTGCAAGGATTCGGTGGCTTCCTGGTTGCTAGAGGCCTTGGAGACTTTCGCGACGGCGCGATTCAGATTCTCGGCGATGTAGCCGAACTCATCGTTGGACTGAATGTCCGCGCGGGCCTTGGCATCGCCGGCCGCGATGCGCTCGGAGAAGGCCGCGAGTTCGCTTACCGGAGAGAGCAGGCCGCCCAGCCGCCAGGCAAGAATAATGCTGATGACCACGGCGACGCCCACGGCGATGAACAAGCCGCTGCTTTCGGCGGAGCCGCCACCGACCTGCTTGCCGGCGCTGAAGGCGAACCAAATGGCCGCGGCAAAGGCGCCCACGTTCGCCAGAATCAGCATCCAGATGGTGCTACTGAGTCGCGATTTCATTCCTGCCTCCCCAACGTTTCCAATCTCGTTAAATTCCGGGCCCCGGATAGACTTCCAGTAACCGCCGTAAATCGATGACCAGCGCCAGACGATCGTCGTGCCGCAACATGCCCACACAGTGCGGCACGTTCTCCGGCGCTTGTTCCAGCAAATCCTCCATGTTTCTCACGGAAAATGTTCCAACAACTTCATCGGCCGCGATGCCGAGCCGCAAATCCTCATGATGGGCGTCGCCACGGCGCGAGGCGACCACGACGTGCTTGGGAAGCAAGCCGGCACGGCGTCCTTCCGTCAAGGCGATATCAATCAGCGGCACAATCGCGCCTCGCAGATTAAAAATGCCGAGCAGATAGGCGGGCGAGAGCGGCAGCTTGGTCACCAGCGGCCATTCGAGCACTTCTTCCACGTCGAGCACAGGAAGGCAGAAGCGTTCCCGGCCGCTGCGGAAGACGCAGTATTGCGACTCCGGCGTGCGCTCCGCGCTGGCTTCCATGGCCTCGAGAAGCTCGCCGAGCTCCGCGTCGGGAGGAATCGGCGCCAATTGGAATTCTTCGTTCATCTGTTGCGCTCGCACTGCTCCTTCAGGCGAACCGTCGAACGGCCCGCAAAAGCTCTTCGCGCGTGAACGGCTTGGTGACGTAACCGTCGGCGCCTTGCTGCTGCCCCCAGTAGCGATCGCTGGCCGTGTCCTTCGAGGTCACCAGAATCACGGGAATGGTGTTGAACTCGGCATGACCCTTGAGTTCGCGACAAACCTGAAAACCGTTGCGCTCCGGCATGACCACGTCGAGCAGGATCACGCTTGGGCGCTCGGTGACAATGGCCTCTTCTACCCGCTTGGGGTCGTTCAGGCCAACGGGCCAATAGCCCTCGGGTTCCAGCAGCCCCTGGATCAGCTTCACCTGGGCCGGCGAATCGTCAACGATCAGGACTTTTTTCTGCACAAGCGTTCACTCCGCACAGTTCTCCAAACCGGAAAATTGCACGTGGGCGGCCACCTTTGGGGCCATCTTGCGGGGTGTTCTCAAATTTTCTATCGAATTGAAAATGCAGCGATTAGGGGTATCAGGCCCACCGCTAGGAGCGCGGAATCAGCGGCGAATTCGCGTCTTCCGTCTCAAGTTGCGAAGGCGTCTCAGTCTCCCGGAGTTCGCTGGCCAGGGATGAGAATCGCTGCATGATTTCGTTGATGCGCAGGGCCATCGTGTGGATCGTCTTGATTTGCGCCAAAGACTGGGCGGAGAGTTCTCCGGGTTCGAGCAGCAGGAGCTCCGCGTTGCCAATTAGGGAAGTGAGGGCGTTGTTCACGTTGTGCTTCATGTCGTGCATGTAACGGCCGAGCACCGCCTGATTGGCGTATTGAGCGGCGTGGCGTTCCGCATTCTTCGCCAGCTTGATGGCTTCGGTGCGGCGCAGCGATTCGCCGGCGAGGAGCAGCACCATTTGCGTCCAGTCTTCGCGCAGGGGCACGTGCAGCAGCTTGGGATATTTCTTGCGGAGCAGGCCCAGTTCGCGCTGTTCAGAGGGCGCGCACAGGATCAGTGCAGTGTTGGGTTCCATGAAGCGGAACACATCGCCGAGTTTACCGTCTTTCAGCGGGCCGATAACGATCAAATCGGGAGAGCTGGTCGTCGCATCCTGCCAGCAATCACTGGTTACCACGCAAATTCCGGGAAGCTGACGCTCAACTTGCCAGCACGCGGTAAGCAATCTGGCAAATTCGGCATCATCTGTGAGGATCAATACGTTTGTATTTCGCAAAGGACCCTAGCTCCCGAATCTTTTTCCCTACTTGGCCGCCTGAAGGCGGCCGCTACAGCGGCTCAGAGACACCGGCTAAAGCTCGTGCCAACAGCTACAGCTTTTCGGCTTCGTCGAGCGCCGAAAGCAGGCGCTTGGTGCTGATCCCCAGATTGACCGCGGCCTCTGTGTCCTTGGCCTGCTTGGCGCCTTCGACGCGTTCCTGAAGGCGCGAGACTTCGACGCGCGCGACGGTCAGGGCACGGTCGAGGCCGGTGGCGTTACCGGTATCCTTGGCATGTTCGAGGCCGGAAGTGACCAGAGCGCGGGCGACCACGGCGCGGCGAAGATCTTCCGCGGCCGGGCCGTCATCACTGACGAACGCGGCGACTTCCCAGGAAGACATCAGCAAGCGGGCGCCACCAACCTTCACCGTGGTCATGGAGCGGCCACGCGAAGGAGGCGCGGAGATAAGCTGCTCCCAGATCTGCTCCATGCAATTTTCAAAATCGAGGCTGTGTTCGGTGGCATCCGCGGGGAGGCTCGCGACCGGAGCGGAAGTCTCCTTGCCTTTTGCCGCTGGTGCCGATTTGACAGGCTTTTCCGTATCCGCGGCCGCTGGCGCAGGTGCGGGAGCGACCGAGGACTTGCCTAGAACTTTCTCCATCGCGCGTTCGATGTCGGCGCGCAAGCCGAGCAATTTCTCGAAGGCTTGATTGACGGTGCGCTCCGTGTATTCCTTCTGGAAGGGCTGTTTCCATTCGTCGGCCAGCTGCTGGAGCTTTTCGATGGGCTCGCCCTTGCCCAGGCCGACGGCCTGGCAATCCACGGTTTTTGCGCCGGCCTGCTGCAGTTGATGCAAGCCGGAGCGGATGAAGATCAGGTCCGCGTGCATCAACTCAATCAGGGTGCGGCGAAGCAGGAAGTTAAAGCGAATGAAAGCGAGCATGGCCGAGGGGTCATAAAACATTCCGCCGGCGCTTTCCTTGACGCGGCGGCCCTGCTCGATGAAATTGGTCTTGAGCATTTCCTTCAAGCTCTTGAAGCCGCGCAGGGTGACGATCATTTTCTCGAGCGGCTCGCACCAGGGGAGCGGCGTGGAATCGACTTCGCCAAAAACAGGCTTAAGGACGTTGGCGACGTCGGTCAGCTCGATCTGCTTGTGGTAAATCTTGGGAGGCGCCGAGAGCGCGAAATATTGGACGAGCAGGAAATCGGCCTTGTCGCGATCGATGGTTGTCTTGGCGGGCTTGCGAAGGTGACGCATGATGAGCGCGCGCAATCCGCTTTCGCTGGCATTGAGCGTGGTCATCTGCAGCAGGTGGCGGAGCTGGTGAACCATCACCTGCTGGTCCATGGCATCGAGCCAGGTTTGAATCTGGGTGAAAAGAGCGGGATCCATCTTTTCCGGAAGGATGCGCTTGTTTTGCGGAATGGGGATATCGAGCTGGAGTTGCTTGGCGAGCGCGACATAGATCGGAAAGACCGAGCGCAGCTCTTCCCACTGCATTAGCCGCGCATTGTCCGGCTTGACCGGCGCGGGCAGATTCAAGGTTGTGAGTGTTTTGTTCACGGTTGCCTCATCCATTCGCAGGGGCCGCCCTCAAACCGGGCCGCGACCGCCTTGCGCCCTTCGTGATACTGAAGGGCAATGACCGTAGCCTCTGCCGAACGTCCTCCTCCCTCCCGCGAAATTCGCACGCGGTCGGCAAATTCCAGCGGCAGCGTGCAAACGAAAATCGCGCATTCCTCCGAGCCGTATTCGACGACCACGGCTTCCTGCAAGTTCACCGGCGAGTTTTTCGGGCCCAAGGGCGCCACACGCACGGGAATTCTTGCTGCCGGAAGCTTGGGAAAAAATCTTGCCAACTGCTCCGTACAGTTCTTCTCATCCGTGATTAACGCCATAGTTGTCGTCGGCCCCGCCGCCAGGACAAAATCCGTGCCTGAACCGCCTCGGTGCCAAGGTGAGAAAACACCCGGAGGCGGAGAAGGACGCAATGTCCCAAGCAGGGAATTGCACGCCAAGCGCCAAAGGTGGTCGTGGAAATCGGAATTGCAACCTAAACAAAAAAAGAGGGTTAAAAACTTCCCAAGTTCAGGGGAACAAACAAATGTCTCACGCTGAAACGGAGCGTCTCACGCTTCGGTTTTGAAGAATGCGAGAGGCTGAGACGTCCCTAGGACGAGATGTCGCCCGCGGCGGCCTCCATGGCGTTGGGTCTCTCTTCGCCGCGAAGTCCGATGTTGTAGCGCTTGAGTTTGCGATAGAGGGTGGCGCGACTGATACCGAGCATTTTGCCGGCGAGCGCCTTGTCGCCATGCGCCTGCTCGAAGACGCGCAGGATGGTCATGCGCTCCATTTCCGCCAGAGCGGTGGTGGAAAGGGAAGCGGCTTCCGAGCCGTCTGGCGACTCGGCACCCGCGGGTTGCTCCGTGCGGATGGCGGGCGGCAGGTCTTTGACGTCCATCACCTGATGATCCCCGAGCGTTACAGCGCGAGCGATGCAGTTCTCCAGTTCGCGGACGTTGCCCGGCCAGTCGTATTGAACAGGCTCTTCATGGCTGGCGCGGTGACTTGCAGGTGGCCGTTGGGGGCGTAGCGATTCAGGAAATGGTGGACCAGCATGGGAATGTCGGAGCGGCGCTCGCGGAGCGGGGGAATATGAACGGTCACGACGTTCAGCCGGAAATAAAGGTCCTTGCGGAAGGTGCCGGCGCGGTAAGCGGCTTCCAGGTCGCGATTGGTGGCGGCGATGACGCGAACTTCCACATTGATACGATCGTTGCTGCCGACGGGGCGAACTTCGCGCTCCTGGAGCACGCGCAAGAGCTTCGCCTGCATCTCGAGGGGTAATTCACCAATTTCGTCGAGGAAAATGGTGCCACCGTTGGCGGCCTGAAAGAGTCCGGCCTTGGATTTTGTGGCGCCGGTGAAGGCGCCTTTTTCGTAACCGAAGAGCTCGCTTTCCATAAGCGTTGGCACTAGCGCTCCACAATCTACAGCCACGAACGGCATTTTCGCCAGGGCGCCTCGGAAATGGATCGCGCGGGCGACGAGTTCCTTGCCGGTGCCGCTTTCGCCGGAGATGAGCACCGGGGTGCGCGTGTCTTTGAGCCGAGAGATCATGCGCAGCACGTCCTGCATGCCGACGGAGCTGCCGATGATGCCGTCGAGATTTTCTTCGGTGTTGATGCGCTCGCGGAGGAAGGCATTTTCATTGACCAAGCGGACTTTATCAGCCATGCGTTGCAGCAAAAGGCGAAGCTTTTCCACGCGGAAAGGTTTCTCGATGTAGTCGTAGGCGCCGAGCTTCATGGCATCCACAGCGGACTCGATCGAACCGTGGCCGGTCATGATGGCCACTTCAGTGCGTGGGAGGACGCTCTTGATCTGCTTGAGAAACTCCACGCCGGAAAGTTTGGGGAGTTTGAGGTCCGTCAGGACGAGGTCGGGCGGATCGGTTTCCAGGCGCGTAACGCCGGCTTCGGCGCTTTCCGCCTCCTGGCACACGAATCCGAGCGAGCCGCCGATGGTCATACACAGGCGCCGGATGCTTTGTTCATCATCAACAACAAGAAGCTTGATTTTGAATTCGTCACTCATGGTGTCCCGAAGGTCTTCTCCACCGTGGAAATCAGTTTCTGGACTCGAAAGGGCTTTTCCAGGCAAGGCGTGGGACTGGAGGCGAGCAGGGATTGCGTTTCGCTGTTGGCCGTGTCGCCGCTGATCAGAATGATGCGGCCGGATAGTTCGGGCCGGTTGCGGCGGATCCAGTCGTGGACGTCAGCGCCGTTGATTTCGCCGGGCATGCGAATATCGGAAATTACGCCGCGAAAAGCGCCGGATTGCAATTGTTCGACCGCGGTGGCGCCGGAGGATACTTCAACCACCGTGTAGCCGCGGCGTTCCAAGGCGGCTTTGAGGAAGGCGCTGACGGAAGGCTCATCTTCAATCACGAGGATGGAAGGAGCGGGACGTGGCCTGGCGGTGGCGTTCATCGTCCCGCCTCCTTTGCCGCAGCGGTCGGCGCAGTTTCGGCGGCGGCGGGGAGGCGGACGACGAAGGTGCTGCCAACTTCGTCTTCATTGTTCCAGCAGAGAATTTCGCCGCCGTGCGCGCGCACGATGCCATAGCAGATGCTGAGGCCGAGCCCCGTGCCCTTGCCGGCTTGTTTTGTGGTGTAGAAAGGATCGAAGATGCGTTCGGGATCGGCCACGCCGGTGCCGTTGTCGATGAAGGCCACTTCGACGTCATCTTCCGCGCGCCGGGTGCGAATGCGAATGCGGCCGTGGTTGCCGGATTCCTGGATGGCGTCGTAGGCGTTATTAAGAATGTTCAGGAAGACTTGCTGGAGCTGCTGAGCGTCCCCGAGCGTGGGCGTGAGGTTTTCCTCGAATTCCTCGATTACCTCGACTCCGTGGCTGGAAAGGTCGTAGCTCCGCAGCTTGATGGTTTGCCGCAGCACGGCGTTCACATGCACGGGCTCTTTCTGCGTGGGACGCTGACGTGCGAAGCTAAGCAGGTCCTGGACGATTTCCTTGGTGCGCTGGGTTTCCTGGAGAATGATCTGTAAATCTTCGCGAGCCGTGGAGGGAACCTCGGGATTTTCGAGCAGTAGATCGGTGAAACCAAGAATGGCCGCGAGCGGATTATTGACTTCGTGCGCGACGCCGGAAACGAGCCTTCCGATGGTGGCCATTTTTTCGGCGTGGGCAAGTTTCGCCTGCAGGAGCGCGGCGTCGGTGATATCGGTCATGACGACGACCACGCTGTTGACCTGGTTGGCTTCGTCGCGCATGGGGCTGAGGCTGATGGAGAAGTGGCCGAGCGAGCCATCGGCGCGGCGAGCGCGGAGTTCGAGATTGTCGACCTGCTGGCCGTTGGCGGTGGTCTGAAGCGCGGCTTCAAAATCATTGCGGTGAGAGCTTTCCACCCACTCGACGAGGCGGTGGCCGATCAGTTCCTCCTGGCGATAACCGGCCTCGTAGCAGCGGCGATTGGCGTAGCTGATCAATCCCGCGGTGTCCAGCACCAGGATCATGCTTTGTGTGGTATTGAGGATTTTCTGGTTGAAGTCGCGCTCGCGCTGCAATTGGGACTGAAACATCTTCTGCTCGGTGACGTCGAGCATCAGGCCGCGAATCTGCACAACGTTTCCGAAAGCGTCGCGGACCGCGCTGATGTTCTGCATGGTGTGGAGCAGGCCGCCGTCCTTTTTGCGCAGCGTTTCTTCGTAAATACGCAAGGCGCCATGCTTGGCGATGGCATTGGCAAGGCGTTCCTTTGCGGCGGGGGTGGGATAAAGATGCGCGCTGACGTCGGCGCGAAGAAGTTCTTCGGCGGAATCGTAGCCGAGCATGCGGACGAGCGCGTCGTTGACATCGAGGAACTGGCCTTCGGGAGTGGCAAAAAACAGCCCTTCTTGAATGCTGTCGAACAGTTCGCGATAGCGGCGCTCGGCTTCGCGACGATCGGTGATGTCCTTCAGAACGTGAATGGTCCGAGCTTCCTCTTCGGTGGCGCCGCGAGTGCGGGAAGTGGAGACGAGAAACGTGCGGCCGGCGCTGGTGGCGATGTACTCTTCGCGGGCTTCGCGCGTGTCGCGGCAGAAGGGGCAGGGCAGCGCGCTGCCGGTTTCGGCGATGTGGCGAAGGCTGCGGATGGGTTCGCCAACCAGAGCGGCCGGGGGAATGCCGAGTTGCGTGGCCAAGGAACGATTGGTGCGGACAATCCTCCAAGCTTGGTCGTGGACGGCGATGTAGTCACTGATAGCGTCAATGTCTTCAACCCATTGCTTTTTGGAGCGCTCGAGTTGCGAGAAGCGGCGCACTTTCTCCATCGAAAGCGCGGCATGGCTGGCCAAGGCAGAGAGTAATTGCCGTTCGGCGGGAGAAAATTCGGCTTTTTTGCGAATCAGGCAGAGCGTACCCATCAATTCGCCGTCGCTCGCGTAGATAGGATAGAAAGCTGCGTGACACGTACCTCGCGGGAGGGGCAGCGATTCCAGGCCGGGGCGCTTCTGCGAGAGACATTCGAGGAGCCACTCACGGTCCTGGCTGGCGGAGGGAAGCTCGGTTCGCGAAGAGTAGAGTTCGACGCGGCTGCCAACCAGTTCGCCGACCGCGGCCCAGTCCGCCTCGAGCATTTCAGCGGTGCGCAGCGCAAATTTCCGCAAGAGTTCGGGAAGCACGCGGGAATTGGCGGCTTCGACCGCGAGCTCCAGCCATTCCTTGGAATAGTCGTGTTTCGGCCGGGCGGAAGTTTTCCGGCTGGAGGCGGCAGCAGGGCGCCGCGCAGAGATACGCTTGCGTTCACGCATAGGGGCTAAGGGGCTTTGCGCGCGTCTCAAATTAAGAAGCCACGCATATCCACGCTAACCAGCCATCTCAATCTGAGTCAATGGAACTTCCCTGGTGTGGTGCGGATGCGTAACGGTGGCGTCGCGCGAAAGTGCCGTGGACGTCTCACCGTGAGACCTGGCGGGAGCTTCCGCGGACCGGATGAGACACCTTTCGGTCGCAAGCGGAATGGCTCTCCTTTCTTATTCAGTTCTATCCCTCTGAATTACAAGTGGTTGCATGGGGGCTGGGAACCAATGAAGGGTTTGATGAGGAAGAGTTCATCTTGGCCATGCACTTGCCTTCTCCAAGGCGGGGTATTTCCCACTCTGAGGAGGGTGTGGTCGCAATGGAATTTACATGGAGCAAGAAACTGCTCGCCGCCGCGGCTCTCGCCGTAGTTTCGATCACGGCTGTGTCTGCGCAAACGTCGGTTGAAGAAGGCAAGCGCAAGGTCAAGACCAAGGTAGCACCGCAAGTTCCGGAACTCGCCCGGCGCATGAATATCACCGGCAAGGTCAAGATTGAGGTGGTGATCGCTCCCGATGGTCACGTGAAGACATCACGAGCAGTCGGCGGGCATCCAGTGCTCGTGCAAACGTGCCTGGACGCGGTGAAGGATTGGAAATTCGAACCGGCACCGGAAGAGACGACGCAGATGGTGGAGTTTGATTTCCGCCAGCAATAATCAAGCAATGGGCCAAATGGCCGGCCGAGCCAGGCCGGCAAGCTATTCATCAGGGGCGTGGAGGAAGTTACGCAATGACGATCGGAAAACAGCTTTATAAAAGTTTCGGCTTGGTTCTGCTGACTCTTTTCGTCTTGTTACTCGTGGACGTCGTCTCCATCTGGATAGCGCACTCGGCGAGCGGTGACGCGAAGAACACGCTGGAGAGTGTGCAGAGCATTGAGAGGGTGCGCTCCCAAATCATGCAGAATCGGTTGAACCTGAACAATTTTTTGCTGAGCGGCGATCCTCGCGATGAAGACAAGGTGAACAAGGGTTTTACGGACCTGGCTGACGCCGTGAAAAGCGGGCAATCACAGACGTCGAATGAGTTGCTGCGCACCGCACTGATTCAGGTGGAAAGCACGGAAGCGAGCTGGGCGGACAATTTTGCGAAACCTCTGCTTGCGAAGCGGCATCAGGTGGACTCGGGGGATGCGACGGTTTCCGACTTGCAGATTTTCTATCTGCAGAAGGACCCTGCTTCGTGGCTGGCAAAATCCGCCGCGGTGCTCGACCAGACCAGCACGGAAATTGGCAAGGCCCGGCAGCATTCCGAATCGGCCGCGTCAATGGCAAGCAACGTCAGCTTCGTGATCGTTGTGTTTGGAACCATCTCCGCCATTGTTTTTGGGCTTTACCAGATGGTCCGAACCGCAAAATCTATCACGGATCCGCTGCAGCACCTGATTACGGTGGCGCAAGAGATTGGAAATTCCGGGGACCTGGACCAGAACATCGATATCCATCGAAACGACGAAATCGGGGCCTTGGCCACAACCTTCAACAACATGGTGGCATACCTGAAGGAAATGGCCGGAGTTTCGATGGCCGTGGCCGAGGGGGACCTGACGGTGGAAGTGACGCCGCGGTCGAAGCGGGACACGCTGGGTAACGCGTTCATGCGCATGTCGCACGGGTTGCAGGAAATCGTGCGCTCCACGCGCGACAGCGCTTCGCAGGTGTCCGCGGGTTCCAACCAGGTGGCCGGCGCCGCCGACGAATCGGCGAAGGTGAGCGTGCAAGCCTCCTCCGCGATTGAAGAAGTGACCAGCACGATGCACGAGATGAGCATCAACGTGCAGAACGTGGTGAAGAACACGCAGGTACAGGCGTCGAGCGTCGCGGAGACTTCGGCTTCGATCGATCAGATGGTGACCTCAATCCAGCGCGTGGCGGACACCGCCAAGGTGCTGCTGGACATTGCCAACCGGTCGCGCGAAGAGGTGCAGACCGGCATCCAGACCATGGAAAAGACCACGGATGGCTTGAACCGCACGAATCGCGCGATTCAGTCTTCCGCCGAAATCATCAACATTCTGGGACACCGCGCCGACGACATCGGCAAGATTATCGAGGTGATCGACGATCTGGCGGAACAGACCAACCTGCTGGCGTTGAACGCGGCCATCGAAGCGGCGCGCGCTGGCGAGCACGGGCTTGGGTTCGCTGTTGTGGCCGACGAAGTCCGCAAGCTGGCGGAAAAGTCCACGCAATCCACCAAGGAAATCGCCGACTTGATCCAGAGCATCCAGCGCGAAGCACGGCAAGCCGTCGAGAACATGGAGCACAGCACGCGGATCGTCGAAGAAGGCCTGAATCTGGGCAACGATCTGGGCAGCGCGCTGCACAAGATTTCCGACGTGGTCACGGAAGTTTATAAATTCTCGCAGGAAATCGGCGCGGCAACCAACGAGCAGTCGGTGGGCTCCGCGCAAATTGCCAAGGCCACGAACCGCCTCCCTGAAATCACCCAGGAAATCAACTCCGCGGTGGAAGAACAGGCATCCGGCGCTCAGGCGGTTGTGCGCGCAATGGACAAGATGCGCGAGCTCGTGCAGCAGTCGGCGTCAAGTTCGACACAGCTTTCCGCCGCCGCAGAACAGATGCTGAAACTCTCGCGCAACCTGCTGGACACCATGGACCGTTTCGTGATCGACCGGGCCGGGCAGGCGAAACACCGCCGCGAGTCACCCGCTCCCCGGCGCCATTTGTCGACGCAGGACACCGGCGAGTTCGAATACGCCGAGATGACGCGTTCCTGAGGCGGAGAGGCCTGCATGGAGAAAGAACTCCAAATCGTCGGATTTCGCATTGGCAGTGAAACGTACGGCGTTCGCATTGGTTCCGTACGGGAAATCGTGCGGGTTCCGGAGATCACGTCGGTGCCCAGCGCGCCGGACTTGGTCGAGGGCGTAATCAACCTGCGCGGAAAGATCATTCCCGTGATGGACCTGCGCAAGCGATTCGGCAGCGCGACCATCCAGCACGACAAAAAGAACCGCATTCTGGTCGTCGAGCTCGAAAACAAGCTGGTCGGACTCATCGTCAGCTCGGCGTCGGAAGTACTGAAGATTCCGCCCTCCGAAATCGAAGCCCCCGGCTCCGTATTCGCGGAAGGTGAATCCAGCTATGTGACCGGAGTCGGCAAACTGAAAGGGCGTCTGATTATTCTCCTGGACATTGCCCGGCTCCTGCGCCAATCCGAATTCCGGAAGCTCGAGGAGGCCGCGGAACCCGTTGCAATGGTGAGGTAGCGCCAGCCAGCGCCGCCACCGCCGCGAGTTTCCGCACTACGCAATATGGGCACGATTATCGCGCAGATTCAGCTGACTGAAGCCGAACTCAAGCTATTGCAGACGCTCGTTTATCAGGAATGCGGCATGTTTTTCGACGAGCGCCGCTCGCACTTCCTGAAGGATCGATTGCAGCGCCGGTTGAAGGCCTGCCAGCTGGATTCCTTCTACAGCTATTACCGGCTGCTCACCAGCCGCGAGGGGCGCGCGGAACTGGCGCTGCTGCTGGAGAATCTCACCGTCAATGAAACCAGCTTTTTTCGAAACCGGCCGCAACTCGAATTGCTGCAGAAATCGGTTCTCGAAGAGATCCTGAAACACAAGCAGGAGCGGCGGGACTGGAACATCCGCATCTGGAGCGCCGGATGTTCCACGGGACAAGAACCGTATTCCGTGGCGATGCTGATTTGCGATGCCCTGGCTTACTACTACTTGCGCAACCCGCTGCCGTTTGAAATGCCCTCGCCGAAGCCGCTGATTCCGCCGCCATGGAAGCTCGAGATCGTGGCCTCAGACATCAGCTATGCGAGCCTGCGCACCGCGCAGGAAGGCGTGTACACCGAAGTGCAGATGGAGCCGGTGGACTACACGACGCGGTTGCGCTATTTCGAGAAGACGACCGATAAATATGCGATAAAGCCGCAGCTGAAAGAGGTGGTGCAGTTCGACTTTCATAATCTGAAAACGGAATTCCTGCCGCGGCGCAACGACATTATTTTGTGCCGCAACGTGATGATCTACTTCGACGAAGCCGAGCAAAAGCGCCTAATTGAAAAATTCTGGCATTGTCTGAATCCCGGCGGCTACCTGTTCGTTGGCCACGCGGAGAGCTTGTTCGGGCTGACACAAAAATTCCGGATGGTCCACGAAAACAACGGCACGGCCTATAAGCGCAACGAGGTGGGCTCTTGACGTTTCTTCCCGATGACCGGGGCGCGGAGCTGCGGGCTCTCTTCTTTGAGAGCGCGGCGGAGATATTGCAGACCATCAACGATGCCGGCCTGCAACTTGAAAAACGTCCCGCCGACGAAGAGCTGATCCGCGGGGTGCGGCGCGCGGTGCACACGCTGAAGGGAGACGCCGCGGCGTGCGGGTTTTCGAGACTCAGCGAAATCGCGCACGAACTGGAAGATGTGCTCTCGCCGCAAATCGGCCAGGTGCAAGGGGCGAAGCTCGCCGAAGTGATTTTTTCCGCTGTGGATACGTTTGAGAGCATGCTCAGCGCGTATCAAAAGCAGGTTGAGCCGTCTCCACCGGTGTCGCTGCGCTCGCTGATCCAGGATTTGTTGCACGACGCCAACGAGCTCCAGGATGCGCCGAAATCGTCGTCCGGTTCGCTTCCGGCTCGATTTGACTGGAGCGAGTACGAGCGGTTGATGATTTCCGAGGCGCAGATTCGCGGCGAGAGCGTCTTCAATATTGCGCTGAGAGTGGACCCGAACAGCGCGATGCG
>JAJPIE010000025.1 GCA_021324935.1 Acidobacteriota bacterium | reverse complement strand
GAGAAAGCACGGCGCCAATTCCCCACGAAAAATTCAGCAGGCTCACCGCCGCCGCAACGTTTTTTGAGGGAAGCTGCGTGGCGCGCAGGTTGATGGATGGATTCGCCAAGCCGTAGCCCATTCCGTAGATGGCCACAAACAGCGTCGAGAAATACCACGGGCCGGCGCCCAGCAGAGCAAAACCCAGGGCAAAGCAGAAATAGCCCACGCTGATCACACGGGAAAAGCCAAAACGCGGCAGGAGCGAACTGGTGAGCAGCGTGCCCAGAAAACTACCGAAATAGAGCGCGGAGAAAAACAGCCCGGCCTGGGAATCGGTGAGCGCCCAGCGTTGAGTGAAGTAAGGCAGCACCGGGCCGAGCAAAGTCATGCTAACGCCAATCAGCACGAAACCCGCGTGGAGCAGCGGCCACTCCGTGCGGGATTCTGCGAGAGCAGCGGGGGGCGCGGAGGAGGTTGCAACGTGGTCGGCCATGGGCAACGCGAGTGTTGAGTTTCCCATAAGCCCTTACGGCGGACAAGCAACCCGCTTGGATGCCCTCGGGAACGGGCTTACGGTTCCCTAATGCGCCGTTCATCCTTTCCTTAGGAGGAATAAGTAGAGTAATGAATACACCCAGGAGCGAACATGCGTGACCTCATATTCACCATCGCCACGATTGTGTTTTTCGCGGTAAGCATTTTTTATCTGCGCGCCTGCGAGCGCCTGAAGTGAGCGTATAAAAACATGCTGGGAAATATCTTATTGATCGGAATCGCGATCCTGCTCTGCGCCTATCTTTTGTACGCATTGCTGAAGCCGGAGAAATTCTGACCATGACAAGCAACGGATGGCTTCAGATTCTTTTTTATCTTGGTGTGCTTTCTCTCCTCACCAAACCACTGGGGATCTTTCTGTATCGCGTCTTTGAGCGGAAGGGTACATTTCTCGATCCCATCCTGCGGCCAATCGAGCGGCTAATTTATCGCGCCTGCGGCGTGGACGAAAGCAAAGAGATGGACTGGAAGGACTACGGCGTGGCCATGCTGCTCTTCAGCGGCGTCTCGCTGCTGCTTCTCTACCTTATCGAGCGCGTGCAATTCTGGCTGCCGTGGAACCCGCAGAAACTCGCCAATGTGCCGTCGGATCTGGCGTGGAATACGGCGGTTTCCTTCACCACGAACACCAACTGGCAGTCCTACGTCCCCGAATCGACGATGAGCTATTTCACCCAGATGGCGGGACTCGCGTATCACAACTTCGCCTCCGCGGCCGTGGGCATCGCCTTGGCCATCGCTGTGATTCGCGGCGTGGCCCGGCGCGAGGCGAAGACCATCGGCAATTTCTGGGTGGACGCCACGCGTACCCTGCTATGGGTACTCTTGCCGCTCTGCATCATCGGTGGACTGGCTCTGGTATCGCAAGGCGTGGTGCAGAACCTGGAGCCGTATACACAGGCTGCGCTGGTTGAGTCTCAAACCGTAGACGCCCCGGGGCCAATCGGCACCACTGCCAAACAACCGGTGACCACGCAGACGATCGCGCAAGGGCCCGTGGCTTCCCAGGAAGTCATCAAGATGCTGGGCACCAATGGCGGCGGCTTTTTCAACGCCAACAGCGCGCATCCCTTCGAAAATCCAACGCCGCTGAGCAATTTCCTGGAAATGCTGATGATTTTCGCAATCCCGTCCGCGCTTACTTACACGCTGGGGCGCATGACGGGTTCCGCAAGACACGGCTGGGCGGTGTGGGGCGCGATGGCCGTGCTGTTCCTGGCCGCGGTCTTTGTGACATACAACGCGGAATCCCGCGGTAATCCGCTACTCCAGGGAGTCGACCAAACCCCCTCGAATATTCAGTCCGGCGGCAATATGGAAGGCAAGGAAGTCCGCTTCGGCATTGCGAACTCCTCCCTGTTCACGACCGTGACCACCGACGCGAGCTGCGGCGCGGTCAACAACGCTCACGATTCGTTGACGCCAATTGCCGGCATGATGCCGATGATCAATATCATGCTGGGCGAAATCGTGTTCGGCGGCGTGGGATCGGGTCTTTACGGAATGATCGTGTTCGTGATCCTTTCCGTGTTTATCGCGGGCCTGATGGTGGGACGCACCCCGGAATACCTGGGGAAAAAAATCGAAGCGTTTGACGTGAAGATGGCGGTGCTGTCGATCCTGGTATCGTCGCTTACGATTCTCATTTTCTCGGCGATGGCGATTGTCAGCAAGCCGGGGCTTGCGGGCATCAGCAACCCGGGGCCGCATGGATTATCGCAAATTCTTTATGCGTACACTTCGGCGACGGGCAACAACGGCTCCGCCTTTGCCGGGCTGAACGCGAACACGCCTTGGTATAACTCGACGTTGGGCCTGGCCATGCTGTTCGGCAGGTTTTTGACTGTGATTCCGATTCTGGCCATCGCCGGAAACCTTGCCTCCAAAAAACACGTGCCGGAATCACTGGGCACCTTCCCGGTGACGGGCCCGCCCTTCACCGTGCTGCTGGTGTGCGTGATTTTAATTGTCGGCGCATTGACCTTCTTCCCTTCCCTTAGCCTGGGGCCGATTCTCGAGCATCTGCTGATGCATGCGGGCACCACTTTTTGAGGAATTATGACTACGACTAATCCAGCAAAGTGCAGTTCATTGAGCGATCCGAAAATTTTGCGGAACGCCATCCGGGATTCGTTCTGGAAACTCAATCCAAGTCTGATGGTCAAAAATCCCGTGATGTTCGTCGTGGAGGTTGGCGCCGTCATCACCCTGGTGGTGCTGGTGCTGGACCTGCTGGCACACCGGGGAAATTTCTGGTTCGGCCTGCAAATCACACTGTGGCTCTGGTTCACCGTGCTTTTTGCCAACTTCGCCGAAGCGATGGCGGAGGGACGCGGGAAAGCTCAAGCGGAAACGCTGCGGAAAGCGCGCGCCGAAACCAAAGCGCGCAAGCTGCGCGCAGACGGCACAACGGAAATTGTGGCCAGCTCCAAACTGCGGTCCGGCGACCTCGTTCTGGTTGCGGCAGGAGAATTTGTACCCGGCGACGGCGAAGTAATCGAAGGTGTTGCCAGCGTGGACGAATCGGCGATTACCGGAGAATCCGCGCCGGTGATTCGCGAGTCCGGCGGAGATCGTTCCGCGGTCACCGGCGGGACCCGTGTGCTCTCCGACGAAATCAAGGTGCGCATCACATCGAATCCCGGCGAGACCTTTCTGGATCGCATGATCGGCCTAGTGGAGGGCGCATCAAGGCAGAAAACGCCCAACGAAATCGCGCTGAACATTCTGCTCGCCGGACTGACGGTCATCTTCCTGCTGGCGGTGGTCACCCTGCAGCCCTTCGCCATCTATTCCGGCGCGCCGCAGAACGTCTTTGCGCTGATATCGCTGCTGGTCTGTCTGATTCCAACCACCATTGGCGGATTGCTTTCCGCCATCGGCATCGCAGGCATGGACCGCTTGATTCAGCGCAACGTCATTGCCATGTCCGGCCGCGCCGTGGAAGCGGCTGGCGACGTGGACGTTCTGCTGCTCGACAAGACCGGCACGATCACGCTTGGCAATCGCGAAGCCACTGCGTTTCATGCGGCTCCCGGCGTTACGGAAGCTGAACTGGCCAACGCGGCGCAGCTTGCCTCGTTTTCCGACGAAACTCCGGAGGGCCGCTCGATCGTCGTGCTTGCCAAAGAGAAGTACGGCCTGCGAGGTCGCGAACTTGCTCCGCATAACCCGACGTTCATTCCCTTTTCCGCCCAAACGCGCATGTCCGGCGTGGACATGGACGACCGCCAAATTCGCAAGGGCGCGCCCGAAGCGATCAAGAAATACATCGCGGAAAAAGGACAGCAGGTGTCGCCAGAGGTGCAGGAAACAGTGGAGCGCGTCTCCAAAAACGGCGGCACACCGCTGCTGGTTTCCGTTAATTTCCGCGTGTACGGCACCATCGAGCTCACGGATATCGTCAAGGGCGGCATGCGCGAGCGATTCGACCACCTGCGCGCGATGGGTATCCGCACCATGATGATTACCGGCGACAATCCGCTGACCGCCGCGGCCATCGCCCGCCAGGCCGGCGTGGACGATTTCCTCGCCGAAGCCAAGCCCGAAGACAAGATGGCCCTGATCAAGCACGAACAAGCCAAGGGCAAGCTGGTTGCAATGACCGGCGACGGCACGAACGACGCCCCAGCGCTTGCGCAAGCGGACGTGGGCGTGGCAATGAACTCAGGCACGCAAGCCGCAAAGGAGGCCGGAAACATGGTGGATCTGGACTCCAACCCCACCAAGCTAATCGAAATCGTGGAGATCGGCAAGCAACTGCTGATCACGCGCGGGTCGCTGACCACGTTTTCCGTGGCCAACGACGTGGCCAAATACTTCGCCATTATCCCCGCGATGTTCGCCGGAACGTTTCCTCTTTTGGGCATGCTCAACATAATGAAGCTGCGCACGCCGGAATCGGCGATCCTCTCAGCAGTGATTTTCAACGCGCTGATCATCATCGCGTTGATTCCGCTGGCTCTGCGCGGCGTCAGGTACCGCCCACTGGGTGCGGCCCACTTGCTGCGCCGAAATCTTTTTATTTACGGACTGGGCGGCGTGATTGCGCCTTTTTTGGGCATCAAGCTGGTCGACATCCTGATCACCTGGATGCACCTCGCGTAGTGGATGGAGGAGATGATGACCAAAGAAACCATCATCGCCGTGCGATTCACTCTGCTTACCACAATCATTTTCGGCTTGCTGTACCCGCTGGGGATGACCGTGATCAGCCACTATGTCTTTCCCAAACAGGCCGAGGGCAGTCTGATCCGCAAGAACGGCCAGATCGTCGGGTCGGAGTTGATCGGCCAGGCGTTTACCCAGGACAAGTATTTTCATCCGCGGCCGTCGGCGGCGGGAAACGGCTACGATGCCAGCTCGTCGAGCCCATCGAATCTGGCGCCTACCAATCATCAATTAATCGATCGCGTAAAGGGCGTCGTTGCCAGGTTGCAGCAAGAAAATCCAGGCGTGCCCATTCCCGCCGATCTGGTCACCACGTCCGGTTCAGGGCTGGATCCGGATATTTCTCCGGCGGCGGCGGCGTTTCAGGTGCCACGCGTGGCCAAAGCGCGCGGGATGAGCGTGGAAGCGGTGCAGGCATTTGTGGCCAGCCATACCCAAGCGAGAACCTACGGGTTCTTGGGTGAGCCGCGCGTGAACGTCCTGGAATTGAACCTGGACCTTGACTCCTCGAAGTAATTCTTTAACGCGAACTTCTCGCAGTCACCTTCGCTGGGGCTGCCTTTGGCGGCTGGAAGCGGTAGCCGACCCAGGGCTCGGTCAAAATATATTTTGGTTGCGCCGGGTCCTTCTCAATCTTTTTCCGCAACTGGTTAATCACTACGCGCAGGTTTTCCGTCTCTTCGCCGTATTCCGGCCCCCACACGGCTTGCAGCAGCCGCCGGTGAGAAACCGGCTTGCCCTGTTGGGCAATTAGGTGGCGCTGCACCTCAAATTCCTTGGGAGCGAGATGGATCTCTTCCCCGCCAACGATGACCCGGCGCTCTTCGAAGTCGACGGAAATATCCTTGGTGTGAAAGGCGGGGACCGCTTCCTCGCTGGCGTGGCGGCGCAAGGAGGCGCGCACCCGGGCGAGCAGTTCTTCGATGCCGAAAGGCTTGGTGACGTAATCGTCCGCTCCGGCGTCGAGCGCCACCACTTTGTCGCGCTCGGCGTTACGCACCGTGAGCATGATAATCGGCGCGGCGGTGAACCGGCGCAGTTCGCGGCAGGTTTCGATGCCGGAGATGCCGGGAAGATTCACGTCAAGCAGAATGAGGTCGGGCTTGGATTTGCGCGCCAGTTCCAGCGCTTCTTCGCCCGTTGCGGATTCCACAAGCTCGTAGCCGCGGAACGTCAGCGTGGAGCGCAAAACACGGCGGATTTGCGGCTCGTCGTCAACCACAAGAATGGTGGGAGTGCTCATCGTTGCTCATTTGCCCTGGACAATCGGAAGCGTAAACGTGAATACGGAACCCGCGTTCAACTGGCTGGTTACCGAAATGTTTCCGCCATGCGCGGTGACAATCGCCTTGGCAATGGGCAAGCCCATCCCCGTGCCGCGCACCAGATACCGGTGATCTTTCCCGCGATAAAACTTGTCGAAGATCAGGCCTTGCTCGAACGGATCGATGCCCGGTCCGCGATCGGCCACGCTGATGGCAACGAAATCGCCGCTCACCTCGGCGGTGATGGTAATCGGACATTCCTTTCTGGAGTAAAGGTTCGCGTTGTCGATGAGTTGCACCAGGATGTCCTTGCCGAGCTCCACGTCAGCGCGTACCGGCGGAAGATCCTCGGGAGCATGGACATTCACTTTGCGGTCGCCGAGGGCTTTTTGCAGGTGACCCAGCGCCGCTTCGATCAGCGTGGCGATCCTCACCGGCTGGAAGTGCAGCTCCAAGTCGCCGGCTTCGAGCTTGGCCATCTCGGCGGCTTCCTCGACCAGATGATTTAGGCGGTCACACTCTTCGTTCACGATGGTGAGAAGTTCTTTCTGGTGGTGAGCGTCGCGGGAATGGGAAGCGAGCAGATCCGTTGCGGCCGCCTTGATGGCGGTCAGCGGAGTGCGAAAGTCATGCGCAATGGAATCGAGGAGAGCTGATTTCAAGCGCTCGCCCTGGCGCTCGGCTTCGGTTTCGCTCAATTGCTCGACGGCACGCGCGCGTTCCATAGAAATGGCCACCAGCGATCCTATGGCGTCCAGGGTCTGGCGAGAAAGAACGGCGCCGGAGATGCCGATGCTGCCGATGGGCTTGACTCCCAGCCGAACGGGAACAAAGTGCAGCGGCTGCGCCGGATCGGAGCAGGTTTCGTCGCGAACGTAGGCGGTCTTCATGCGTTCTTCGTCAATCTGCGCGGCGCCATAGCCGGAACGGTAAAATTTGTCTTTTTGCGGCACAAAGAGTTCCGCGGCCCCCGCCTCAAAGCATTCCACCAGGTGATTGGGGATCGCGTTCATCAACTGAATGACGTTGCCTTCGCCAAGAAGTTTCTGGCTGAAGGAGTAAAGGCGTTCCACTTCGCGACGCCGGGAGTGGGCCGCGTCCGCTTCCCTGCGGATACGCGCGGAAAGCTGGCTGGCGACCAGGGCGGTGATAAGGAACGCGCCGAGCGCGACCCAGTTTTGCAGGTCGGCAATGGTAAGCGTTCCAACCGGTGGAAGGAAATAAAAATTAAACAGCAGCATGGCCATGAGAGACATGAAGATCGCCACGACCATGCCCCAGACGGCGGAAACTGCTAAAATTGCCAGAAGAAACGACAGTGCGACCGTCGTCTGATTGACGTGCAGGAACCGCGTATAACCGAAAGTGATGGAAATCAGCAGGATTGCGGCCACCACGAACCCGATGCCGCGTCCCGCTACGAAGCGCGCCATACTACGATTGTAACCTGAGATCCAGGCACGCACAGGAGAGCTCCCGCACTTGCCGAAAAAGCCTGAAGAGTGGCTCGAGGTCGCTTCCCCCTCACCCAGTGGCCGGGGCATCTTCAAACTTTTCCTGGGATACGCGCCGGGTGTAGGCAAAACCTACAGCATGCTAAGTGAGGCGATCCGTCGCAGGAGCCGCGGCGAAGACGTCGTGATTGGCATTGTCGAAACGCACGGCCGCAAGGGCATCGCGGAACTTGCCGCGCGGCTCGAAGCCGTCCCGCGCAAGAAAATCGATTACAAGGGAACGCTCTTTGAAGAAATGGACATCGACGCCATCCTGGCGCGGCGCCCGCATGTCGTGCTGGTAGACGAACTGGCGCACACCAACATTCCCGGTAGCCGCCACCGGAAGCGCTACGAGGACGTCCAGGAGCTGCTGGCGGAAAAGATCGACGTCGTCTCGACCCTAAACATTCAGCATATCGAGAGCATCGCCCCGACGGTCCGCGCGATTACCGGCATCACCGTGCGCGAAACCGTTCCGGACTGGGTGCCTCTCAGCGCGACGGAGACCGTGATGGTGGACCTGACGCCGGAGGCGCTGGTGAACCGCATGCGCCGTGGCGACGTTTACGACATCGAGAAGGTGGAGCAGTCACTGAAGAATTTCTTCCGCCGGGGAAACCTCATTGCGCTTCGCGAACTGGCGCTGCGACAGGTGGCGGAGCAGGTGGACCGCAGCCTCGAGTCCTACATGGACGCGAAGCAAATCCGCGAGAATTGGGGAGTACGCGAGCGCATTGCGGTCTGCGTTTCCGGCAATCCGTCGGGACAATATCTCATTGCGCGCGCGGCGCGGATGGCGCGCCGGCTGGATGCGGAGCTTTACGTGGTTCACGTCATGCGCGAACTCGCCACGCGCGAAGAAAACGCCAAGATACTGGAAGCCAACCTGCGCTTTGCGGAAAACCTGGGGGCGCTGGTGGTGCGCCTTAAAGGACGCAGCGTGGCGGATGAAATTTCCGAGTTCGTGCAGAACAAGCACATCACGCAGGTGATTTTCGGGCGGGCGCTGGTGCGTGACTGGAAGAAATATCTTTACCTGAGCGTGGTGCACCGGTTTCTTCGCGAATCTCCCGCCGTGGACATCCACATCGTCACGCAGGAACCCGAGGAACCATAACCTATCCCCAACCCGAAGCCGCCAGGGTGCGCTTTCTTTACGGTCCAGCAATTTGGTTACGGGAGACAAAGCTCTCATCGAGTGCTAGGATTTTTCGGACATGAAAAGGCATCCGATGATTCGACGATTTTCAACCCTGTTCACTTCCCTGTTTATGGCTACCGTCGCCAATGCGCAGAAATCTTCCCCGGGACCCGTCTTTCGCCTGGATGGCGGAAATGCGACCTACGCTTTTGGCGTGAACGAGCGCGGCGATCTGCAGACGTTGTACTGGGGAGGGCGGATCGGCTCGCAGGATGCGATTCCGCCGGCCCATTCGTTTCCGGAGTGGGCGTCCTTTGATTCGACAAACACAACCACCCCGCAAGAATACTCAGGATGGGGCGCCGGGCTTTTCACGGAACCGGCGCTGAAGATCACTTTTGCCGACGGCACTCGCGACCTGGCGCTGCGTTTTGTGAATGCCACGCCGGATGGCACGCAGGCCACGGACGTGCTGCTGAAAGACATTTCGCGCGACATTTTCGTGACCCTGCACTATTCGATGGATGCGGAGACGGGAATTCTGGGGCGTTCCGCTAAGATTGTAAATCGCGAGAAGCTGCCGGTGATGATCGAGCAGATGGCGGCAGCGCAGTGGACGCTTCCTCCGGCGCGGTACACCTTGAGTTACCTCACGGGCCGCTGGGCCGGCGAGTGGACGCTGAATCAGGGGCTGATTCGCCCAGGCGCGCGCATCATCGAAAGCCGCCGCGGCACTACGGGGCACCAGGCGAATCCGTGGTTCGCGATTTCGCGCGACACCAGCCAGAATCCCGGCGGCATCCCAACGGCTCCCGAAGAATCCGGCGAAGTCTGGTTCGGGGCGCTCGCGTGGTCGGGCTCGTGGCGGTTCACAATCGACGAAACGCAATTTGATTTCGTACGCATGACCGGCGGCTTCAATCCCTTTGATTTCGGCTACAAGCTAAATCCTGGCGAAAGCCTGGAATCGCCTGTGTTTTACGGCGGGTATTCCAATCACGGATTGGGCGGCGCCTCGCGGTTGCTGCACCGGTTTGAGATTGCGCACATCCTGCCGCAGGCGCCGAATCCCAGGCCGCGTCCGGTGATCTACAACTCCTGGGAGGCGACCGAGTTCAATGTGAGCGAAGCCGCGCAGATCGCGCTGGCGGAAAAAGCCGCCTCGATTGGCGTGGACCGCTTCGTCATGGACGACGGATGGTTTGGCCAGCGGAAGGATGATCACGCGGGACTCGGCGATTGGTACGTGAATCCCCAGAAATTCCCCAACGGCCTGAAGCCAGTGATCGATAAAGTGCATTCCCTGGGCATGGATTTTGGATTGTGGGTTGAACCGGAAATGGTGAATCCCGATTCGGACCTGTACCGCAAGCATCCCGAATGGGTTTTGAATTTTCCCGGCCGGCCGCGCACGGAGCAGCGCAATCAGTTGGTCCTGAACTTGGCGCGCCCCGACGTGAAGCAGTACATCGAAGGATTCCTGAACAAGCTCCTCAGCGAAAACGACATCGCCTTTTTGAAATGGGATTACAACCGCAACTGGTCCGAGCCGGGCTGGGACCACTTGCCTCCCGACGAACAGAAAAAGATCTACGTGGAATTCATACGGAATCTCTATGCGATTCTGGCGGACTTGCGCAAGAAACACCCGAAGGTCGAAATCGAATCGTGCTCGGGCGGAGGAGGCCGCGTCGACCTGGGCATTCTGCGCTACACGGACGAGGTGTGGCCCTCGGACAACACGGACCCGTTCGATCGTTTGTCCATGCAGGACGGATTCACCTATGCCTATACGCCCCAGGTGATGATGGCCTGGGTGACGGACTCCCCGCACTGGCTGAATTCGCGCTCCACCACCCTGGCGTACCGGATGCTCAGCTCCATGCAGGGCTCTTTGGGCATCGGCGCGAATCTGAACAATTGGACGCCGGAAGAATTCGCCACGGCGAAGCGCCTCATCGCGGCATACCACGCGGTGCAGCGGACAATCGCGCAGGGCGATCTTTACCGGCTGATCAGCCCCCGCAATGGCAGCGAATTTTCCTCGACGGAAACCGTTTCGCGAGACAAAAGCCAGGCCGTGGTGTTTGCGTTCACGCATTCCACCCAACAAGGCCGCGGGTTTCCCTTGCTGCAGCTTCAGGGGCTCGACCCGAACGCGGAGTACACATTGACCTGGATCGAAGGCACGGCGCGGGCGGGCACCCCCGATCGCGCTTCCGGCGCGTGGTGGATGAATCACGGCATTGATCTTGATTTACGGGGAGATTTCGTCGCCGCGGCGTTTCGCCTCGATCAGAGGCGCTAGAATTCCGCAAGGGCGCGGCGGAAGTAGTTGATGCAATGCCGCGCGTAAAGCCTTATGATGTGCGCACGCAAAACATTTTGAGCAACAGATCGATCGCAAGCATGTAGTTGCTCTATCGCACACCCTGCGAAGGAGGAAGCCATGTTTGAAACCCCGAAGGAAGTGAAGGCCGAGTCGTCAAAAGGGTTGTGGATCGGCATTGCCGTCGCCGTGCTCGTGGTGGTTGGCGGCGGAGCATATTTTTTGATGGGACCCGGCAGCAACTCAAAACCGAGCGCGGCGACCGCACCCGCGGCGAAGGCGCCGTCAAAGCCCGCCGATCCCGAACACGATCTGCGCGTGCAGTCCGCCACCATGACCAAGGACCGTACCGGCACGACGGCCGTTTGGCTGGTGAGCATCGAGAACAAATCCCAGGACTACACCTACAGCAAAATCGCTTACGAAACGACTTACGTTGGCGCCAGCAATAACGTAATCCTCGTGAACAAAGGGACTCTCAATAAATCGCTGGCTCCGGGCGACCAGGAGAACTCCGAAATTAGCGACGTCCTGTACCCCAACGGAACCGTCTGGTACAAGTTCCGCATCACCGGCGCCACGGCTACGGCGCAATAGCCGCCAACGCAAGCACTGTTTGGCCCAATCTTGCCCGGTCTGTTGTAGAATCTGCCTATTCCACTGGACTTCAAATCGGGCCCCCTACTCGCCGTTGCCGGCGGCCTGCTGCTGCTTTTTGGGGTGCGCTCCTCGGCCCAGCAATCGAAGCTGGCGCCGCCCTCGTCGCAGTCGCCTGCAATCAAAGTTCATGTCGAAGCGATCCTCGTCCCCGTGGTGGTGCGCGATTCGAAAGGCCACGCCGTTGGCGATCTGCGGAAGGAAGATTTTCAGGTCTTCGATCGCGGGAAGCCGCGCCAAATTTCCGGGTTCAGCGTCGAAACCCACGAAAGCCAGCCGATGGCGACTCCCCCGGCCTCCGCTCCCCCGAGTGTTGCGACAAGTCCGCCGGCTCCGCCACCGCCGCGTTCGGCGGCTCCGCAAAGAATCGTGGTGCTTTTGTTCGATGATCTCCACACCAGCGCGGCGGACCTGGGGCAAGTGCAGAGGGCGGCGGAGCGCATGGTCTCCAATTCCCTTCTGGATACGGACCTGGCCGTCGTCCTCTCGTTTTCCGGCGTCAGCAGCGGCCTGACCCACGACAAGGCGAAGCTCCGCGATGCCATCACCAAACTCCGCGTGCGCGAACTTTACCGGCATGCCATGCAGGGCTGCCCGGACATCGACTATTACACCGGAGATTTGATCATTAACAGGAACGACCAGGACGCGTTTGAAACTTCCATGCAGGAAGCAATGTCCTGCGCGCACCTTCTACCGAACCAGCGCCCGATGGCCGAAGGGATGGTGCGCTCCGCGGCTTCGCAGGCGCTTTCGATGGGCGACCAGGATATGCGCGTTACGTTGAGCATGCTGCGGGACCTCGTCATCAAAATGGGTCGGCTGCCCGGCCAGAAGGTGCTCGTGCTGATTTCGCCGGGATTCTTGACGGTGACGCCGGAGGCCATGCAGATGAAATCGGAAATCTTGGATCTGGCGGCGCGCGCGAATGTCACCGTGAGCGCGCTGGACACACGGGGACTCTACGTCGGGGGAACCGACATTTCCAGGCAGCCCAGCACGACTACCTATGCGCAAATGAGTGGAAACGAAGCGCGGCGGCAACTGGATCGCGGGGAATACTCGGACGTGCTGGCGGAACTTGCCGACGGCACCGGCGGGACTTTCATCCACAACTCAAACGACCTGGAAGGCGGCCTGCGCCGGTTGACGGCCGGGCCTGAATATCTGTATCTGCTGGAAATTCCGATGACGGACGTGAAGGCGGACGGAACCTACCATTCATTAAAGGTGAAAGTGGACCGGCGCGGAGCGGAAGTGCAGGCGCGGCAGGGATACATGGCGCCGCTTCCAGCCAGGAACTAAATCGTCCGGAATTGCGGCGTTTTCCGGCAGGTGTCCCCAGAACTGCAATTGAAATTGATTGACTTTGAAAAACGGGAAAGGTTTCCACAGCGGCCCCTTTGACGGAAGCATAGATACGCGGAGGCTGCCGCACGTTCCGCTTTTGGGAACCTGCGTCTCGGGGTCGCTCTTTCTCAATCCAAAATCATAGTCCGCGGGAAGTGGAACCAAAAAAATGGCGCGCCCTGGGTGACGATTTTAGAACTTTCTGGCATTGTCCCGTACCGGAACTATCAGCCATGGGACCGCTCAATCGAACCGGAAACTCTGTCTAGAGTTGGTCCAAAAAAGCCTGGCCGATCAATTGACAGAGGCGCTCTCATTTCTCTTGGACTAAAGTCTCTGCCCTATCACTTTCGCCAACCTAGTAAAAAAGTACAAGGCTAATGGAATGACAAGCACCCCCAAGACTAATACGTATCTCCAGTGCTTAGAGCTGCCAAACCAAAATAGGAAGGCAGTTTCTCCCAACAACACGAACGGCAGCGAGGGAAGAAACGCAGCCACAATGACTAGAAATGCGCTTCCGGTAAGATGTACCTCGCCCCTGGCTGTTATGAATGCAAGCCATGCCAAAGTACCAACTATTGCAGCTGTGAAATATGCTCCACGCGGTAGAATCAGTCGCTGAGTTAGAAGTGTGACTATGATCATTAGAGCGAAAGCGATTGCAAGTAGACCATCCGCCAACATCAGCCAAGAAAAACCGTCCCACCGAATGAAGCTCATATCACTCTCCTAACGTCCTGGGGGGAAAAAACTGGATCCACAGAAATTTGGGGGATAGAGCAGG
>JAJPIE010000076.1 GCA_021324935.1 Acidobacteriota bacterium | reverse complement strand
TATTAGCCCCGCTTTCGCGGGGTTATTCCCCATCGGAGGGCAGATTGCCCACGTGTTACGCACCCGTGCGCCGTGCGCCATCCCAGTATTGCTACCGGGACGCGCACGCGACTTGCATGTGTTAAGCACGCCGCCAGCGTTCGTTCTGAGCCAGGATCAAACTCTCGTTTGAAGCCTGTCGCTTAGCGTTTACCACCCGAAGGTGGCGATCATTGCCCGCCAGAAGGCGGGCAATAAAAAATCCCGCTTGCGCGGGACCAGCCTGCTAAGCATAAATTGTGAGTCGCTCAAATTACTCAAAGCTCCCCATCTGTTTTGTCCGCCTTGCGGCGGACTAGGCTCGACAGATGAGGTCGAACAGATTCTGGCACATCGATTCAGTTGTCAAAGAGCGTTTGTTATGGCCTCCCTGTCCAGCAGAGTGGCTACCAACGAACTCACTAAGATTAGCACGCCTCTCGAAAATGTCAACACCCTGTTACGAGGAAATTTCGGTTTTCCACATGCTTCCTCAGGGGCGGCTGCATGTAGCTGAATTTGGGCGGGATGCAAGCGGCAAAGAGCGAGCGACGAGTGCGAATTGCGACCCGCGATGCGTGTTCCGTGGCCCGCCGAAACGTGCGACTTCGGAATTTTCGAGATAGGTGGCGCGCGATGTCGAGCCGCTTTCGCGGTTCTCTGCTCCCTTCCCGTTTGCAGATTCTGGATTGCCGGTTGCGGATCGGCGGTAGCGGACGCATTCTGCAGTGGGCCTAGCCGTTCGCTGATTTTGGCCAGGGGGGATAGGCCGGGGTTCGCGTAAGAGTCGCAGGCAAAGGACTTAGTGGTGGAGGCGGAGGGGCTTGTAACAATGTTACATGGGGAGTGTCGCATCGGAAAAGGCCGCTGGAGGGCGGGGTCGGCGAGGCACAGGTGAACGGGCGGGAGTAAATTTCGGATGGGATGCCACCGCGCTGAGGGGCAATTCTCACGGGGAATGATATCACGTCTTTAGCAACTTAGTCAATAGTTAATTATATGGCATCTCATTCGAATGGCGGGCCGTTCGAATAGGTGCAAGCAAAGAAAAGAATGGCTCCGCTGCGCACCACCGGATGGGTGGGAACTAAAGCGCCGAATGAATCATCTGCACGAAAAGGTCGCTGCCGAGTATGTGGCCCCACACGGCGTCCAAATCCGCCAGGGGTTTGCTCGCCACTATTTCCTCGGCCGATTTCCCCGCGGTCTTCAATTTTTGCACGCGATCGCGGGCCACCACCAGCATGTCCCGGCACTTGGTGAGATCGGCTTTGTTCCCCAGCGGGCCATGGCCTGGAACGATCTTGGTGTTGTTGTCGGCCAAGGACAGAATTTTCCCGGCGGCCACGATCATCCCGTTGACTTTTCCGCCGGTGCTGGCGTCGATGACCGGGTAGAAGCCGTTAAAAAATGCATCGCCCATGTGAATGACGTTGGCCGCTGGAAGTGAATGTAGATGTCCGTGTCGGTATGCGCGGGCTGGAAATATTGCAGCAGCAGGATTTCACCGTTGGCATACAGTTTCCGGCTAGCACTAAATGTCTGCTGCGGCAAAGCATCCGCAGGCGATGCCGGAACGTGGAAACCCAAAAGAGCACTGTCGTGAGGCTCTGCCATACGCGTCGTGGTGTTTTCGTGGGCCAGCACGGTGGCGCCAGCGGCGTGCAGATTGGCGTTATTGTCCGTGTGATCGAAATGCCAGTGCGTGTCGATATCGGTTTTCAAGGGCGCATTGCCCAGCCCATTGAGCGCTTCTTTCAATTTCGGCCACGCCGGCAGCAGAAACGTGTCAACCACGATTTTCCCGTCGGACCCGTTCAGCACCACAACGTTTCCTCCCGGCCCGGAAAGCATGGTGAGATTTTCCGCCAGTGGTTGTGCCCGGATCGGGGCGGCGCCCATCTGCGCCAGCATGGCCGCGAGACGGCCGGTTGGGGCGGCTGCCGCGAAGGCATTACTCGTCCGAGTGCACCACCTCGCCGGTCGCCGGATTCAGGAAGAGCCGGCGGGCATCGTCGCGGTCCTGCTGGAAGTCGAACATCGAACGAATATCTCCCGCCAATGCGTCGAAAGAATAGTCGCCGATGCGTCCGGTGGACCAGTTGTCTTCAATGAAGCGGATGATCGAAGTCTGATCGGTGACGCCATGATCGACGTAGTTGCGCTTGGCCCACGGCGAAATCACCAACATCGGCAGGCGAGTGCCATAGCCGCAACGCGCCTGGTAGCCGCCCGCAACCTTATTGGGGTTGTTGCCGCAAAGCCCAGGGCCCGTGAGCGCATCGCGCGAGGTTTGCGATTGGTTCACCACGGGAGCCATCACGTGGTCGTACCAGCCGCCCGAATCATCCCAGGAGAGAACGACGGCGGTCTCCGGCCACGTGGGAAGTTGCTGCAAGCGGTTGATAAAATCGACCACGAATTGCTGCTCGAGCAGCGGATTGGAGTATCCGGCGTTGCCATCCTGGTACGCAGGAGCCTTGATGAAGCTCACCGCGGGGAGATTGCCGGCCATCGCCGCGTTCCAGAAATCGGTGATGTCGTACTCGTGGTTGGCCTGATCGCCCTGGTGTCCAATCATCGCCACGGAAGTCGGCGGCAGATGATGAGGATTGGCCGTGGAAGCGTAATACATGAAAGGCTGGTGGTGGGGAATGTAATCCATGCGCACGCCGCCATTGGTGGTGGTGTGCGATTGTTGGCAGTTGCCGAAGCCGCCCTCAAACCATCCCCAAGTGACGTTCTTGGCATTCAGCAGGTCGCCGATGTTCTTCCCGCCCAGCCCAACTTGATCGGGGCTACCGCAGTCGTCGTAGAGCGGGTCAGCGTCGCCGATGAGCGTTCCCTGGATCACATCCCCGGAGATGTCTCCCAACCAGGCCACCACTCCGTGGGTCTGGCCGGAGATGAGATTGACGGCGCCCGGAGCGGAGGGGCCGAAAGTTGTATTGAAGGAGTTGTCGCTCATGGCGAAGTGCTGCGCGTAATTCCAAAGAGCGGTGACGGTATTTCCGTCAAAGTAGTCGACCACCTGGCTGAGAGGGCAGGACGAGTCCGCGGTGTGCTCCGGGAACATGTCCATCAACCCGTGATCGAACGCGTTTTGCTCATCGGTGTAGTCGTGAGAATCGCTGCACACGATGGCTTCCGAAGGGCTCAAACGCACGGGGTTGGCGGAGTTTGGATTAGACGTGAGCAGCCCCGCGGTTTGCAGATTGTTCACCTTGGGGGTATTCGGCAGCGCATAAAACGGAGTCTCGCCCGCCAGGTTGGCGGCGTTGGGATACGAACCGAAGTACTGATCGAACGAGCGGTTCTCCTGGAAAATCACCACGATGTGCTTGATCGGGGTGGTGGTCGGGGCGTCATTGTTGGGAGCGGCACAAAGCGGCATGCTGCAGAGCAAGCCGCTGAGCGCGACCGAAACAACGCGCCTCGCGAAATCGCCTTTCAGATTAACGAGCGTTTGCATAAGAAATCTCCTGATTCCGAATATTGCGGCGACGGATCGAACGAAATTTTTGCCGCTTCTGATTACTGCCCGCGCGCGCGAATTTCGGAGTAAGAGCCGCATGAATTGTCGATGAAAAGGGAAAACCGGGCGCGCGGAACGTTTATCGCGCGCCAATAGAGGGGCAGGCTATTCGTAGCGCTCGGGACGTGACCGGTCCGTTGCGAAGGCAAATGCTGCGGCAAAGTTTGCGGGAGGGTGAGATCGAGAAGCAAGAAACGGTGCACGCTCGAAAATCAAGTGTGGTCAAGCGGCAGTCAGATATTGAATATCCTATCTCTGATAACAGTGGCGAAAATCAGGTAGCTGCGAGTCAAAAGCGCCAGAGCGGCTCAGTTAGCGCCGGCGAGTTGGGCGGCGGGGCCGGTGAGGCGGAGGATGTGGAGGCCGGTGCCGGCGCGGTCGACGATGTAGATATAGCCGCGGTCATCGACTTCGACGTTGTTGGTCTGGATGACGGTTTTGCAGGGAGGATTCGAGCCCTCGGTGCAGCGCTGCTGCGTTTTGCCGGTGACCGCGGGGATGTAATAGCCGACCTCTTTCGGGTGAAAGGGATCGCGGACGTCGACAGCGCGCACGCCGGCGTTGAAATGCGCGAAGAACATCACGCGATCGTAAAAAACCGGCGCGAAACTTTCGTTGGAGGAGTGGGTGCCGAAGCGGCCGCCGCGGCCGCAGAAATGGCCGCTGGCTTCGGGGACGGTGAAGGTGGAGACGCCGAGCGGCGCGAGATCATGGGTGATATCGAGAAAGTGGACCATCTGGCGGGAGCCGCGGCATTCGTTATTCAGCTCCTCACCAGTGACGGCGAGGAAATCGCGACGAGCACCGTCCTTCATTTTCGCGAATTCGGCCACATCCACGCCGAGCAAGGGAAACGCCGTGTGAGCGCCGACGTCGGGCGGCAGATCGACGCGCGCGATCTGCGGGTAGAGCAGGTTCTGGCCGGTGGGCTCGCGCGGACCGTTCAATAACTTTTCGCGGTCGACAATCTGCACAATGCCGTTGTGGCCGGGGCCATAGGCAAAGTAGACACGATTCCCTTTCGGACCAGTGGAGATGGGGCCGTGGACCTCGCTGGGCGCGGGCCCCGCTGCGCCGGGCTGCTGGCCGGGCAAGCCGAAATCGCGGATAAAGACAGGCTTTTCGGGATTGCCGAGGTCGTAGATTTTGGTCATGCGGCGCGTGCGCCACTGCGGATCGCCGGAGACGAGATAGGCGATGCCGGTATCGCATTCCCACCAGGATTTGTGGGTGTCGCGGAGGCCGCCGACGATGACGGAGATGCGGCGAGGCCTGGCGGGGTCGCTGACGTCCCACATCTCGTGTGCGGAATTGCCGAAGGTGCGCAGCAGATAGACCTTGGATTTGTCGGCATGCGGAAGAGCGCTGCCGTCGCAGACACGGGTCATCTGGGCGCCGCCGGCTTCGAGCTTTTCGGGCGAGCCGATCTCGCCGGGGACGTGCGCGAGATAGACGGGATGCGCGGGGTCGGTGACGTCGAGGATCGAAGTGCCGTTGTTTTCCACCTGGCCGGTGAGCGGATTCAGTGCGGAGCCGCCGTGGTGGCCGATGTAGGCGATCCAGCGGTCGCCCTGGCGATGAATCGTGGGTTGATAGGCGCTGCGGCCCTGGAGATCGTTGGAACCGACAAGCTGCATGTTGCTGGATTCGGCCTGCTGCTGAGCGGCGAGGAAAGTGGCGGGAACGGCGGCAAGCGCAAGAAGGAGAATGCCGAAACGAAGATTTGTCATGGTGATCCGCGCTCTATCATAGCGAGGCGCGGCGGATTCGCAACCCTGCAGGATGAGAAACTTTCGCCGCGGGACCAACAGCAAAGGGAAAAGCAAAGTGTTGCCGATGGTGTCGAGGATATTCACGAATTGAGTTTACTGCGCATTGATGGCGACGGAAGCAGCCAAGCTGAACGGGGGAGATTGGCACCCTAAGCAGGCCGAAGCCTGCCGCTACGGATGAGGAGAGTGCCGCTGCACGGCGGCCGGTCGGAAGTCCAGCGACTACATTTCGGAGGAGCCCTCTGGATTTTGTCGGCTGGGAAGGGGGGATTTGGTATAGGCTGTGGGACGCGCACTGGAAAAGAGAAATTGGAAACAGTAAGGGTGGGCTCAAACGATGAAAAATACACTTTGGGAGATTGTGCTGGGGGCGGCCCTGGGCGGCACGCTGGCGTTGACGATGGCGGGGGCGGCGCGCGCGCAGTATACGGACTGGCAGGCGATCGAAGATTTGGGCGGTGCGAAGGAGTTTGCGGCGCGGCGCGCGGAGCTGGCGGCACAGGCGAAGACCGGTTACACGATTCTGTTTGCGCGGAACGAGATTCCGGAGTCGTCGCACTATCGGGAGGACAACGATTTTTATTACTACACCGGCGTGCAGGATCCCGGTGCGGTGCTGGTAATGGACAACGCCAGCGGCAAGGCCACGTTGTTTGAGCCGCAGCAGGCGGGGCGAACGGCGCAAGTTTATGGCGCGAACCTGCTGTCGCAGCCGGAAGCCGCGAAAACGCTGGGATTCGACAACGTGCAGCCGGTCGGGAATCTCGACATCATGCTTTCTTACGCGGCGGGCGGAAAATCCGGCGTGGAGTTATGGGTCCGCCTGGGTTTTCCGGACAAGGCGGACGGCGCGCGGCCGGAAGTGGGGCGGGACCACGCCTGGAAGTTCGCGCATCCGTACCACGAGGATGTGACCTCGGATGAAGCGCCGGTGAAAGAATTGGCGGCGCGCTATCCGATGGCGAAGTTGCGGGACGCGACACCATTGATCGATGCGATGCGGAACATCAAGCGGCCCGGCGAAATCGAAGTGCTGCGTCGCAACGGAAAGATCAGCGCGGAAGGAAACCGCGAGGCGATGGCGCACGCAAAACCGGGCATGCACCAATACGAAATCGAGGCGCGTGCGTACGAGTATTACTACAGCCATGGGGCGCAGGGGATGGCGTACCTGGCGATCGTGGGTTCCGGAAAGAACATCAACACCTGGCACTACTTCAACAACCGCGAAGTGATCGAGCCGAATCAACTGGTGGTGTTCGATTTCGGCGCTTCGCTGGATCACATGACGATGGACATCACGCGAACGTTCAACATCAGTGGAAAATTCACGCCAGAGCAGGCGAAGTGGTACGCGGTGGACCTGGAAGCCAATAAGGCGACGATCGCGCTGCTGAAACCGGGGCACACGTATGAAGAAGCCGAGGCGGCGGGAAAAGCGGTGTTTGAGAAAGCAGGGATTGCGGAACAGTGGTATGGCTGGCCGGGACATTTCGTGGGGCTGGCGACGCACGACGTGATGCACCCGAGCGGGCCGATCAAGCCGGGGCAAGTGGTGACGGTCGAGCCGATCGTGGAGTTTCCGGATAAGCAAATGCACTTCCGGGTGGAAGATACGGTGCTGATCACCAATGGCGAGCCGGAAGTTTTGAGTTCGGGGATACCAAAGGAAATCGCGGACGTGGAAACACTGGTCGGCAGCGAAGCGAAGGAGAAATAGATCCAAGAAAAGGGCGCCAACTGAGCTTCACAAAGCGAAACAATGGCTGACGCCACAACAGCAATTATTGCGGAATAGAGAAATCGTAGATGCGGCCCGTGGCGTTGCCGCCGGAGCGCGAGGAGCCGAGGTCGCCGCCGGACATGTTGGATTGCGCGCCGGTGCCGAGGAAGAAGGCGTATTCGCCAGGTTTCAGCGGAGAATCCAGAGTGATTTTGTAGACGCGTATGCCGGCGTGCTCCGCGTGAAATGGAATCTGCTTTTCCTTCTTGATGCCCGCCTTGCCGCCGGTGATGCCGCCGAAACTTCCCACCTGGAATTCGCGATGGTCGCTCTTCTTCTCGAGCGACGTCAGAACATAATCGGCGGCGGTGTCGCCATCGGGAACATAGAAGTAGAACACGGGTTGCGGATCCTTCACGACCATCTGTGAGGTTGGCCCGTCTATAACGGCGTCCCAATGCTCGGAACGGATGCCATTGGTGAAAATGCTCGCCGCGCGGCCGCCGACTTTTTCCTGCGTGAGGAACCGGCCCGGTACAAACACGAACGACGGGCCGTCTTTCCAATAGACGCCGACTTCGGGAGGCGGAAGGCCCGGATTCACGGTCGTGGGAGCGGCGTTGACGACGACGGTTGGTGGGGGCGCGGGATTGAGCATCGCGGTGATCACGGCGTCGGAAACGTGAGCTTCCTTCAGGGCTTTCAAGGCTTCGACGGAAGTGTCGAAATTGAGGCCATCGGAGCCGGAAACGCTGCGGATTTTAGCGATGATGACCTCGTCGGAGAGGCCGAGCGAAGCCATGGAGATGACGTCTTGATTGGTGAGGCGTTTGACGGATTGCGCGGCGGCGCGGGGAGTGAAGCCAAAGGCCAAAGCGAGCACAATCGCAAAACCGGCGAAAAGCCGAGAGAAAGAGACGGTGTTCGGAAACACTTGGCGGAGCGGGGGCATAGGGAATCCTCGCGGGTCGTGCGTGTCCTTACATTAGAAAGACGTATCACCAGGGCCCTGCGTTTCCCGGTGCATGCTGCATGGAGTTGGATGAGCGAGCTTGCGGAAGTGATGTCTGGCGGGGCGCGGGGCTTTTCGACCAGTGAATTCCCTTTTCCGGGTCGCGGGCCTAGAATGGGGGCGCTGCTCAATCGATTCCAACCGAAGGTTTTGCGTATGCGAAAAATCGTCGCTTTGGTTCTGGCTTGCATGCTTCTTGTGCTGGCGATTTGGACGAGCCCGGCGGGGGCGCAGACAGCGCCGACATTTGTGGGCGTGCGGACGTTTCTGAGCGCGCCGTACGAGCCGGACCTGGACAAGCTGCACGCGGATTTCGCGGTGCTGGGCGTGCCGTTTGATGAGGGGACATGGGGCCAGCCGGGCGAGCGCTACGGCCCGCGGGATTTGCGGGAGAGTTCGCAGGAGTACGCGCACGATCTGACGGAAGGTTTTTACTACATCGACGGCGACCGCACGGTGTTGAAGGGCAAACACTGGGTGGACGTGGGCGACGTGGTGATTTATCCCACCGTGGCGGAGCAGACCGACGCGAAGATCACCGAGGCGGTGAAGAAGATTCTGGCGAAGAAAGCGTTCCCGATTATCCTGGGCGGGGACCACAGCATCACGTTTCCGGTGATTCGCGCTTACGACATTCCGCTGACCGTGGTGCATATCGACGCGCATCTGGACACGTGGAACGGCGCGCCGGGGAATCTGGATCATGCCTCGTGGGTGTTGCGGGTGGCCAAGCTGTCGACGGTGAGACACATCACGCAGATTGGGATGCGTGGGATTGCGAATGACGAGGAATCGGCAGGAAATGCGAAGGCGTTGCATACAACGGTGGTCACGTCGGAAGAAATCCATCGGCGAGGGATCGCCGCGGCGATCGAGCACATACCGCCGAGCGAGAATATTTACGTGACGTTTGACGTGGATTCGATGGACCCGACGCTGGCGCCGGGAACGGGAACGCTGGAACCGGGCGGACTGAATTTCGCGGAGATCGACGACCTGATGAAGGGGATTCCGGCGAAGGGGAAATTGGTGGGGCTGGATATTGTCGAGGTAAACCCGTACCGGGATCCATCGGGGCGCACCGCGCAGACGGCGATCCGGCTGATGGTGGATTTGCTGGCCTCGGCGTTTCAATAGCAACTAATCGAAGATGTGTGGCACGGCCACTCCTGGCTGTGCAGCCCGAGAAACTCGCACAGGCAAGAGTGCCAGTGCCATGAGAGCGGCACGCAATCCCAATGATGGCGAAACAGAAAAAAATCGAGAAACGTGACAACCGCGAACAACAGGATTTTGTCCAATCTTTGGGGGTGGTGTTGCGCCGGAAGTTTGGGGTGACGGCCGGCGAGCGGATCGGATTGGGAGTATCGGGAGGGGCGGATTCGGTGGCGCTGCTGCGGTTGATGGCGGAGCTGCGGGAGAAGCTGGGGATTGTGCCGTGTGTGGCGCACTTCAACCACCAATTGCGCGGGAAGGCCGCGGATGCGGATGAGAAATTCGTGGCGAAACTGGCGGCGCAGCACGGACTGGAATTTTTCGTCGAGCGGGAGAACGTGGCGGCGCTGGCGAAGCGGGAAAAATGCAACGTGGAGGACGCGGCGCGGCGGGCGAGGTACGCGTATTTCGAGCGGCTGGTGAAGGAAGGTCACCTGAAGCGCGTGGCGGTGGCGCACACCGCGGACGATCAGGCTGAGACGGTGCTGGCGCATATTTTGCGCGGGACGGGGATTGCGGGGCTCGGCGGGATTCATCCGGAAGCGGGTTGCGTGTTCCGGCCGCTGCTGACGATGCGGCGAGCGGGATTGCGCGCGTATCTGCGGAGCCTGCGGCAGGCGTGGCGGGAAGATCGGACCAACAAGGATGTGACGCGGACGCGAGCGCGCATCCGGATGCAGTTGCTGCCGATGCTGGAGAAAAGATTCAATCCAGCAGTGGTGGAGCATCTTTGCCAGTTGGCCGAGTTGGCGAGAGAGGATAACGCCCAGCTCGATGGTCACGCGGAACTGCGGCTCCGGGCGCTCAGTCAGGAAAGGGACGGGGGAGTCGCGATCGCCATTCGTGACATTGCTCTGGGAATGGGAACTTCTGGTACAGAAAGCCCCAAGGATGAATTGCTGCCCGACTGGCGCGGCAGCGCGCGAGCGATTGCCAAAAGAATGGTGCGGCAACTGGTGCGGCGAGTGAAACCTCAGGCGGGAGAGCTGGGCGCGAAGCACGTGGAGGCGGCGCTGCACCTGGCGGCGTTTGGGCATTCGGGAAAAGTGCTGCAATTGCCGGGGGGAGTGGAAGTACGGCGAGAGCGCGAGGCGCTGCTTTTTCGCGCGGCGGAGGGCGCGGGAAATGCCGGGAGGAAGGGGAAAGAGACGCGCGGCTGGGAGCAGAGACCGGGCGCGCGCGCATACGCGAGGGAAGTAAGACTTCCGCCACTTGGGCAAACGTTGCGGCTTGATGCACCTTCCCGCATCTTGCAAGTACGGGTGATTGACTGGCCTTCGGAAGGGCGAGAAACTACAGAGTGGAGGGCGGTTCTGGACCGCGAACGGTTGGGTGTCCCTTTAGTGCTGCGGAATTGGAAACCAGGGGACGTGATGCGGCCGGCGGGGCACCGGAAACGCCATACGGTGGCGCGGCTGCTGAATGAGCTGGGGCGCACGCGCTGGGAAAAAGAGACGTGGCCGGTGCTGGAGAGCGCGGGCCAAGTGGCCTGGGCGCTGGGTTTGCCGGTGGCGGAGGAGTTTGCGGTCGCACCAGGAAGCCGGGCAGGAGTCGTAATCACGGAGGAATCCGCAAAGTGAGCCGAGCGAAGGTGGCGTCCTACTCCGCAGCGCGAATTGCGAGCCGCGTGAAAGAGCTTGGGCGCGCGATTTCGAAGGCGTACAAGGGCAGGCGGGTGGATGTGGTGGTCACGATGGATCGCGCGTTCATGTTCGCGGCCGACCTGGTGCGAGAGATGGATGGCCCTGCGGTGCTGCATTTCGTGCGCGAAAACGTGCGGGACGTGGAATGGGGCGGCAAGACGCGGCGCGAGGTGTTTTTCGGGAACCACGAGACGACCAGCGCCAACAACGAGCCGGCGGGATTTAAGGGGCGCGACGTGCTTCTGGTGGACGCGGTGCTCGAAAGCGGCGTGACGCAGGATTTCCTGCTGCGGCGGATTGGCGAAAGCAAACCGAGGTCGCTGCGGCTGGCCGTCCTGCTGGACAAGACTTCGAAGCGGCGGGTGCAACTGGAGCCCGATTACTTCGCCTTCCGGACAGCATCTAATTCAGTGTGGTCCGGCTACGGGCTGGCCGGCGCGAACGGGCTGGGGCAAAACAGAGGAGCGCTGGCGAGTGGCAATAGTTCGCAAAAGAGCGCACGGACAGCGAAGAAGCGAAAGCGCTAAAGACGTGCAAACGGATTTGAGGCAGGTTTCCTGGGGCTGGATTGTGAGGGCAAAGTGAATTCGACGGCAAAAACAATTTTATTCTGGATCTCGATCGTGTTTCTGGGCGTGATGCTCTGGAAACTCGTGTCGGCCAACGGACAGCAGGCGCGCGAAGACACGCCGAGCTACAGCGAGTTCATGGCCAAGGTGGACGAGGGAGACGTGAAGGAAGTGACCATGTACCTCTCGCCGAACAGCTACGAGATGCAAGGCGAATATGTGCGGCCGGCGAATCGCAAGTTCCGCGTGACAATTCCCAAGGAAAACGCGCCGACAATCACGAAGTCGCTGCAGGATAAGGCGGTGCAGTTGAGTGTCAAAGAAGTGCGCAGCGGCGACTGGGTTTTGATCCTGTTGAATGCCCTCCCTTTGTTGCTGCTGGCCGGGTTTGTGTTTTTCCTGATGCGGCAGATGCAGGCGGGCGGGAACAAGGCGCTGAGCTTCGGCAAGTCTCGCGCGCGGCTGCTTTCGGCGCAGCAGAAAAAGGCCACCTTCAAGGATGTGGCGGGGAGCGACGAAGCGAAAGAAGAGTTGCAGGAGATTATCGAGTTTTTGAAGGACCCGCAGAAATTCCAGAAACTGGGCGGACGCATTCCGAAGGGCGTGCTGCTGGTGGGGCCTCCGGGAACGGGCAAGACGCTGCTGGCGCGGGCGATTGCCGGCGAAGCAAACGTGCCGTTCTTCTCGATTTCGGGCTCAGACTTCGTGGAGATGTTTGTGGGCGTGGGCGCGAGCCGCGTGCGCGATTTATTCGAACAGGGCAAGAAGAACGCGCCATGCATCATCTTCATTGACGAAATTGACGCCGTAGGGCGCCATCGCGGCGCGGGCCTGGGCGGCGGCCACGACGAGCGCGAGCAAACGCTGAACGCGCTGCTGGTGGAAATGGACGGGTTCGAGTCCAACGAGGGCGTGATCCTGATTGCGGCGACGAACCGGCCCGACGTCCTCGATCCGGCGCTGCTGCGGCCGGGGCGGTTTGACCGGCGCGTGGTCGTAGCGCGCCCCGACGTGAAGGGACGAGAAGAAATTTTGCGCGTCCACACGCGCAAGGTGCCTTTGGCGGACGACGTGGATCTTTCGATCATCGCGCGCGGCACGCCGGGTTTTTCGGGCGCTGATCTGGCGAACCTGGTCAACGAAGCGGCGCTGTGGGCGGCGCGGCAGAACCGTAAGTTCGTGACCATGGACGATTTCGAAATGTCCAAGGACAAGGTGCTGATGGGCGTGGAGCGCAAGTCCATGATCCTGTCCGACGAAGAAAAGAAGAACACCGCGTATCACGAAGCGGGGCATGCGCTGGTGGCGGCGATGACGCCGGGCGCGGATCCGGTGCACAAGGTAACGATCATTCCCCGCGGCATGGCGCTGGGCTTGACGATGCAATTGCCCGAAGCGGACAAACACACCTATACGAAGGAATATCTGGAGGGCATGCTGGCCGTGCTGATGGGCGGACGGACGGCAGAGGAGATTTTCCTGGGCCACATCACCACCGGCGCGGGCAACGACATCGAACGCGCCACGGACATCGCGCGCAACATGGTCTGCGAGTGGGGGATGAGCGACCTGGGGCCGCTGGCGTTCGGCAAAAAGGAAGAGGCGATCTTCCTGGGACGCGAGATTGCCCAGCACCGTGACTTCAGCGAAGATACCGCGCTGCAGATCGACCGCGAAGTGAAGCGGATTGTCAGCGGGGGTTACGAAAAGGCGAAGCACATCCTCAATACCAACAAAGAGACGCTGGACCGCATCGCGCAGGCTTTGCTGGAACGCGAAGTACTGGACGCCAACGAGGTGAAGCTGCTGATGGAAGGCAAACCCCTGCCGGAAAAGCCGCGGACGCCTCCTACACAGCCGCCGACGGCAGCAGCGCCCGCGGCAGATCCGAAGGTGGTGCGACCGGAGATGCGGCCAGCGCCCGGATTCACGCGCGGCGATTCGCCGGCGAAGGCCTGAGGGAAAAGGCGAGCTGCAAGCCGTTGGTCATTGGCCGTTAGCAGGCAGCGGGTGGATAGCAGTTTTCGGTGGAAGCAAGAGCGCCGTCCAGATGGGACGGCGTTTTTGTTTTGGGGGCAGCGCGATTGGGGATTATCGGCGGGGTGGAACGGCTTTTTGCTTGCGTGCGGCACAAGCAGTGGAGGCGGCAGCGCGCAGGATGCGGCGGAATTTGGGACAGTCCATGTGGCCTTTTGCGGAGCAGGCGGCGGCGTCCAGCAGGCCGGCGTGCGCCGCTGGTTGTAAGCGCGAGTCTCCCCTGGTGGTACAATACGCGCATGGGACGCAAAGACGGCGAAAATTTGAACGTGGTTTGCCCGTGCTGCCAGGCGAAGCTGGTGATCGACCCGATTTTCGGGGCCGTGCTTTCGCACGAGGCGCACGTGAAGATGGGCCCGGACGTGGACCTGACGCAGGCGCACAGCATCCTGGAAGAGCAGAAAAAAAAGCGCGAGGAAAAGTTCGCAGATTCGCTGTTCCAGGAAACGAACAAGGAAGACATTCTGGCGAAGAAGTTTGAAGAGGCTATGAAGAAGGCGAAGGACGCGCCAGCGGGGAAGCCCATTCGGGATTTCGATCTGGATTGAATCCGATTTCAAATCAGAAAGTGTCGCTTCTGCGGGGCGTGCGCATTTGTTGTATTGTTTCCCCAACGCTATCGCGCGGGGCTGGATTGTTTCGCGCCGCTGGCGACCGCTTCCCTCACGCATTGACGATGCCCCCGCGATAGACTTACGCCTATGATTTCTCGCAAGAATTTTCAATTAAAACTGCGGTCCGGGACGCTGGCGCTCGGCGAGCGCACGGCGGTGATGGGCGTGTTGAACGTGACGCCGGACAGCTTTTCGGATGGTGGGAAGTTTTTCCGGGTGGAAGATGCGGTGAAGGCGGCGCTGGCGATGGAGCGGGCCGGCGCTCATATTGTGGATATTGGGGCGGAGTCGACGCGGCCGGGGTCGGAAGGAATTTCGGCCGCGGAGGAATTGGCGAGGCTGCTGCCGGTGCTGCAAGCGCTGCGCGGGCGGCTGAAGATTCCCATTTCGGTGGACACTCAAAAGGCGAGCGTGGCGGAGGCCGCGCTGGGGACCGGCGCGGCAATGGTGAACGACATTTCGGGGCTGAAGAACGATCCGCGGATTGCCGACGTGGCTGCGAAATTTGGCGCGGTGCTGATTCTGATGCACATGCGCGGAACGCCGCGAACGATGCAGAAGTTGCCTTTTGCAAGGGATGCCGTGCGGGACGTGATCAGCGGATTGCGGAAATCGGTGGTGATCGCACGGAAAGCGGGAATTCCGAAATCGCAACTCATTTTGGACCCGGGCATCGGATTCGGGAAAAGCTATCAGCAAAATTACGAACTGCTGGCGTGTCTGCCGGAGGTGGCGCGGCTAGGCTACCCATTGCTGGTAGGCACCTCACGAAAGGGATTTTTGGGAGCCACGCTGGCCCGGAATGGAATGCCACGGCCGGCTGGCGAGCGGATTTGGGGCACGGCGGCGACGGTGGCCGCGAGTATTCTGAACGGCGCGCACATCGTGCGCGTGCACGATGTGGAAGAGATGGCGCAGGTGGCGAAAGTGGCGGACGCGGTTCTGCACCCGGAATGTTGCCCAAGCAATCGCAGCAAGTAGTACAACGAGTTCGATGTAATTCCCGCGGGAAACTCATTTTTTCGAGGAAACTTTCGATGACTATCTACCGAGGCTTTGTTACTTCACTCCTTCTTTGCTTCGTGATTTCCGTCTCTGCGTTCGCGCAGTTGCCGCCGGTGAACACGGCGCCTTTGCGGCCGGGGCAAATGATGCAGGGAGCGCCGGGATGTTCGACGACGGAGGCTTCGTCGTGCACGCAGGCAGCGGCGAAAATCACGCCGATTGTGATGGGCGAGTCGCCTCTGGAGGAGAATCTGCGGCGGCTGACGGATGACATCGGCGGGCGCGTGACCGGATCGCCAGAAATGGCGAAAGCCGTGGAATGGGGCGTGGCGGGATTCCGCGCGGCGGGCGTGGACGTGCACACGGAGAAGTACACCATTCCGGTGACGTGGAGCGAAGGCGAAACGCGACTCGAGGTGAAGGGACCGGAAACGTTCCCGGTGTCGCTGGTGTCCGTGGGGCTTTCGCCGGCAACACCGGCCGGCGGGCTGGAAGGTCCCCTGGTGAACATCGGCACGGGGAGCGAAGCGGAATTTGCGAGCGCAGGCAGCACGGTGAAAAGCGCGATCCTGATCGTGCACACGGAAATCAGCTACAACTGGAACGATTTGAATAACGAATATCAGATTCCGCCGCCGGTGATCGACCGCGCGGTGAAAGGCGGCGCGCTGGCAATCCTGTGGACGGGAGAGCGCGAGCGGAAGCTCCTCTACCGGCATACGAACTCGGCAGACGGCTCGCTCGAGAGGATTCCCCAGGCGGTGGTGGCGCGAGAAGACGGCCTGCGGCTGGAACGCGCGGCGCTGGCGAATCCCGGAAAAGTACGCGTGCGGCTGACAATGACGAACAAGATCGGCGGCGCGGCGGAGCAGGAAAACGTGGTGGGTGAAATTCGCGGTTACGAGAAACCGGACGAGGTCGTGGTGCTGGGCGCGCACCTGGATTCCTGGGACCTGGGAACGGGCGCGCTGGACAACGGGTGCAACGCGGCGATGGTAATCGAAGCGGCGCGCGCGATCAAGGCCAGCGGGCTGCTGCCGCGGAGAACGATCCGCTTCATTTTGTTCAGCGGCGAAGAAGAGGGCCTGCTGGGCTCGTGGGCGTATGTGGAAGCGCACCGCACAGAGATGGACAAATACCGCGGCGTCGTGATCTTCGATGATGGCGTGGGGCGCGTGACGGGATTTTCGCTGGGCGGGCGGCGCGACATCGAGCCGGCGGTGCGCGAAATTCTGAAGCCGTTTGCAGGTTGGTATGTGGACGATCACACCTACGACGCGAGCACGGGAACGGACAATCTGGATTTCCTGCTGGAAGGCGTGCCGACGCTGGTGGCCAACCAGGAGGTGGCCAACTATCTGCAAAATTATCACGCCGCCTCGGACACTTTTGACAAGGTTGACATGCGCGAGCTGAAACTGAACACCGTGCTGGCAGCGGTGACGGCGTGGGGTATCGCGGATCGCGCTGAAGCGATCGGGGCGCGGCAGTCGCACGACGAAATTGAAAAACTCATGAAGGAGACAGGACTCGATCAGCAACTGAAGACGCTGGGAATGTGGGCCGATTGGGAAAGCGGAAAGCGAGGGAGGAAGCGGTAAGCGGCAATACACGGAGCCAGAGGCCAAGCCTGCGCCGTCAGCCCGGACGCTACGCGTGGCACAGGCGTGTGAGGTTTAGCGCACGCGGCGGGTATGGTCCGGGCGTCCACGATATACTTAAGTAGTGAGGTTAACTCCGGCAAAAAGCGAGGTTTTGGAGGGGGAGCGCCCGGCAAAGGCATCCTGGATCATGGCGCTGGACTACGGCCGGACGAGGATCGGCATCGCCGTGGCGGATAGCGAAGCGCGGCTTGCCCAGCCCTACGACACGCTGGAGCGCATCAACCGCAACGAAGACATGCGGCGATTAAGGAAGCTGGCCGTCGAGCTGGGCGTGCGGCGGATTGTGGTGGGACTTCCCTTGCGGCTCGATGGAACCTCCGGCGAGATGGCCGAAGAGGCCCGGCGGTTCGCGCAACGCGTACGCAAGCAGCTGGGCGTGCCGGTCGAATTGATGGATGAGCGGCTGACGAGCTGGGAAGCCGAGCGCATCCTGGAAGAGGAATTGGGGCGGCGAATTACGCACGAGGAGTCCGCCCATGGGTGGAAGAAGCCGAAAGCGGCGGACAGGAAGCACACCGTGGACGCCGTTGCGGCGATGGTGATTCTGCGAGAGTATCTGGCGGGCGCGAGCCAGGACCAGGCGAGGCGCTGACTTGAAAATTGCCGCCACCCTTTTGCTGATCATTGTGCTGGCCGCCGCGGCCGCGGCCGGTTACCTGTGGTATTCGATTGAAAAGCCTTTCGGAACCGTGACCGCAGAAGGTGTCTACGTGACGATTCCACATGGGGCATCGCGCCGCACCGCTGGGCGTCTGCTGGAGCAGGCAGGAGTGCTGCGCAGCGCGCTGGCCTTTGAACTTTATGCGCGGCGCCATCCGAAGCGCACGCTGGTAGCCGGAGACTACTTCTTCGATCACGCGCTGAGCGGCAAGGAGGTTTTTTGGAAGCTGGCGAACGGCGATGTATTCGTGCAGCCATTCACGGTGAAGGAAGGCGAAACGATTTACGACATCGCACACGACCTGGAAGCGGCAAAGTTCATGCCTGCGGACGAATTTCTGAAGGCGGCGCAAGATCCGCGCCCAATCAAGGATCTGTTTCCCGATGCGCGCTCGCTGGAAGGATTTTTGTATCCGGCGACGTACAATCTGCCGAAGCTTGTCACGGGACCCGAACTGACGGGGATGATGGTGCGGAAGTTCCGCGAGGCGATAGCGCGACTGGCGCCGGACAAGCTGGAGCCAGGGGATCCGAGCGGCGCGCTGGGCCCGATCGTGACCATGGCCTCGCTGGTGGAGCGCGAAACGCCAAAGCCGGATGAACGGCCGCTGGTGGCGGGCGTCTTCACGAACCGCCTGGCGAGGAATATGCCGCTGCAGTGCGACCCGACGGTGATCTACGCGCTGGAAATGGAAGGCAATTACAGCGGGAGGCTGACGTCCAAAGATCTGCGCACCGATTCGCCGTACAACACATATGTTTACAAGGGATTGCCGCCGGGGCCAATCGGGAATCCCGGCGAAGTGGCGCTGCAAGCCGCGCTACACCCGGCGCAAACGGATTATCTTTATTTCGTGGCCAATACGCAGGGCGGCCACTTTTTTTCTGCAACGCTCGCAGAGCACAATAAGAACGTGGCGAGGTATCGTCGCCTGCTGAACGGGGAGCCCGCGGATCCTCCTCCGGCCGCGGCGCATCATACCCAGGCCGGCAGGAAATTCCACAAAGGCAAATGATGAGCGAAGCGCACAAGCATAAAAAGGAGCTGATTCTGGAAACCGCAAATGAGATGGGTGTGCAGAAATGGTCCGTGGCGGAAATTGACCAGCTCCGGCGCAAGCTGATTGCGGCGCATGGCGAAACGGGAAAGACGAGCAACGAATACATCGCCCAAGTGCTGCAAGGCGCCGGCTGGAAGCTGCAAATGACGGAGCGCGAGGAAGCGGAGGACCGCTTCGAGGAAGAGTTCAAGGACATTCTGCATTTCAAAACGCTGCAGGACGCGGAAGTGAGCCTGACGCGGCTGGATGAACTCGTGCGCCGTTTTCGTACCCATGGCGAAAAGGCGGCGGTGGACCGCGTACTGGAAATCGCCCGGCTAGGCAAGCGCCGCGCAGAAATGATCTCGCACAACCGGAAAGTGGAAGAGAAAAAGCGCCGGGAGAAAAAAGAAATCGCGGAGTGGTTCCGCATCTGGCTGGAGACGCCAGACGCATTTTTTGACTGGCTGAACGTGCGCAAGAGCTCGCCCGAGTTCAAGGCCGCCTTCGGCGAAATCGAGGAAGAGTAATCTTGCCAACCGAGAACGACCTGCCGGACTTGCCGCCGTATTCACTGGACGTGCAAGCAATGGACCTGGGCGCGGAGACCCGGGCCGTCGGGATGGAGTTGGTCGAGACGGAAACCCGCGAACCGGTGCGGGGCGAGGAAGCCGCGGCGATCTGGGCCTGCGTGTTTCCAGCGCTGGCCAGCCGGGAAACGTGGGTACTGGATTTTTTCAGCCACCTGGATCGCGTGCGCGATTATTGCAAGAACCACGAGATCGATTTCCGCGAAGCGACGGGGCATTGCCTGGTGATCCAGCAGCTCGAAGCGGAGAAATTACGGAAATTTCTGCAACGATTTGCGGGTGAAACGTTTGGCGTGCGGTGCGGCGCGGCGGCGCACGCGGCGGACGCGGAACTGGAAGGCGAACTTTCGCGACATGGCCTGGATGCATATCAGTCGGCCTACAGGCGCTACGTGTTTTGCGGAATTTGCGAGCTGGCCGGCGGCTGGTTGACGCTGCTGAGCGATACCCTTTGGGCCAGCGAGATTATTCGCAGAGTGCGGCCGGCGTTGAAAGAGTTCGATGTGCACATCGCGAGGCCGCAATGAGGCGGGTTTGACGGCCTCGCCGATGGTTGTTAGATTGCATAAATCAGGGAAAAGAGACGGCATTCGAGGATGAAACGCGGCTGGAGGCGCAAGATTTTGCTGACAGTGTCGGCGGCAGCTTGCGGCTGCGGCGGCAAAGTCGTCACCAAGACGACGCAGGTGCCGGCCGCTCGGCGGCCGGTGGCGCAAGAGGCCACGCGAGAGGAACTGCTCGACCGCTACAATGCGTTCGCGCACAAACTGCAAACGATCAACGCGACACTGGAGTTGAAACCAACGGCGGGTTCGCAATATACGGGTGTGATCCAGGAATATCACGAAGTGAAGGCGTTTCTGCTGGCGGCGAGGCCGTACAACATCCGGATGATCGGGCAGGTGCCAGTGGTGGGCAAAACGGTGTTCGACATGGCCAGCGACGCGCAGACCTTTGAAGTTTCGATTCCTTCGAAGAATAAATTCTTGACCGGTTCGGTGGGGCTGGAACGCCCGAGCAGCAAGCCGATCGAGAATCTGCGGCCGCAGCACCTGCTGGACGCGGTACTGTGGCCGGAAGTGCACAAAGAAGAGATTGTGCTGATGGAAGAGTTCAACAACGAGAACGCACGGTATTACGTGCTGACCGTGCTGCGTGGCGGGTACACGTCGGAAATTCTGCGCAAAATCTGGTTTGACCGCGAGGATTTACGCGTGGTGCGGCTGGATTCTTACGGGGCGAAAGGCGCCTTGCTCTCGGATGCACAGTATGGCAACTGGCAACCGGTGGCGCCTGGAAACGCCATGGAATATCCGATGCAGATTTCCATCGAGCGGCCGCATGACGAATACCGCCTGGACCTGACCATCAACAAGATTGCCATCAACGAAACGCTGACGCCGGAACAGTTCCGGCTGGAGCCACCGGCCGGGGCGGAAATCGTGCACCTCGGCGAGAATTCCGGGGAGAAACAGCCATGATGGGACAGTTTGTGGTCAACAACCTGTTTCACCGGCCGGTGCGAACACTGATTGGGGTGCTGGCGATCGCCGTCGAAGTAACGCTGGTGATCACCATCGTAGGGTTAACCTCGGGCATGCTGCAGGAAACCGCGAAGCGTATTGAAGGCATCGGAGCGGACATCATTGTGCAGGCGCCGTCGTCGACCATTTTCATGGGATTTTCCGGCTCGCCGATGCCCATCAAAATCGGCGACAAGATTGCGGAGTTGCGCTACGTCAAAAGCGTCAGTCCGGCGCTTTTGCAGTTCAACACTTCGGGTGCGGTGGAGACGATCTGGGGAATCGATCCGGTGACGTTCCGCGAAGTTTCCAATGGCTTTGTCTTCCTGGAGGGCCACGACCTGGAGGGCCCCGACGAAATGCTAGTGGATGACTGGCAGGCGAAGGCGAAGCACGTGCAACCGGGCGACACCTACAAGGTGCTGAATCACGAATGGAAAGTGGTCGGCATCGTGGAACACGGCAAGGCAGGGCGCATCTTCGTGCCCATCAGCACGCTGCAGGATCTGGTGGGCGCTCGGGATAAAGCCACGATTTTTCTGGTGCGCTGCACCCGCACGGACCACACGCCAGACGTCATGGAAGAAATGAAGGCATTGCTGCCCAATTATCCGGTGCGGCCGGTGAAAGAATTCATGACGCTGATGACCTCGACGAACATTCCTGCGCTGCAGACGTTTATCAATTCGATGATCGCGCTGGCGGTATCGATTGGCTTGCTGGTGATTTTTCTCTCGATGTACACGACGGTGCTGGAACGAACGCGGGACATCGGGGTGCTAAAATCGCTGGGAGCAAGCAAAGGCCTGATTGTGCGCGCGCTGCTGGCGGAGACCACCCTACTCTGCTTCCTGGGCATCTTCGCGGGGATCGCATTGAGCTATACGGTACGCGCCGGCTTTCTGAAGATTTTCCCCACGCTCTCGATTCTGATAACACCCGGATGGATGGTGCGGGCGGCATTGATCGCCATCATCGGCGCGCTGGTGGGGGCAAGCTACCCGGCGTGGCTGGCCAGCCGCAAGGACGCCGTGGAGGCGCTGGCATACGACTGAAAACAAGAAGAACTTGAAAATCGTGGGCGAGAGAAGGGTTCGAACGTCGCCCGTGAAACGTCGAGGGCAGGGGAAACTAGGCAGAGATGGGAATCACAGTTACAATACGAACGAATTCCGGGGTGAATACGGAGCCTGAAATAAAGACCTTGGAGCCGATACTCAAAGTCGAAAACGTCTGGAAATTGTATCACGCGGGCAAGGTGGAAGTTCCGGCCTTGCGCGGCGTGAACCTGGATGTCTTACCGGGAGAAGCTGTGGCCGTAATGGGTCCCTCCGGCTGCGGAAAGTCTTCTCTGCTCTATGTTATCGGCGGGCTGGCGAAAGCCTCACGCGGGAAAGTGCTGGTGGACGGCAACGACCTGGTGAGCATGACCGACGGCGAGCGGACGAAGTTGCGGCGGCACAAAATCGGGTTCGTATTCCAGAGGTTCAACCTGCTTCCCGCGCTGAGCGCGAAGGGGAATATCGCCATCGCGCAATACATTCACGGCGACGGATTCGACCCGCACCGCTTTGAAGTCGTAACGAAAATGCTCGGCCTGGTGGGCCGGTTAAATCACCGGCCGTCGGAAATGTCCGGCGGCGAGCAGCAGCGCGTGGCGATTGCGCGGGCCATCATCAACGAACCGAAAATCCTGCTGGCAGACGAGCCGACGGGCAACCTGGACACCAAGAATTCGGAGATCGTATTGGATATGCTGCGTCGTTTGAACAAAGACCTGGGCCAAACGATCGTGATGATCACGCACAATCCGGAGGCGACCACGTATTTCGACCGGGTAGTACACATGCGCGACGGCGTGATCGTGGACGGAATACCGGCGGACTGAGCCATGGCAGGAATCGGGCAAGCGCTGAACAAGATGTTTTTCTGGTCGTACGAACGCGGATCGTGGCAATACGACGTCGCGGTGGCGCTGATCGTCGCATTTGTCTTCACGCCAAAGAGCTGGTTTCACGACCAGCCGCAGGTGGGGCTTCCGGTAAATCCCGCGTTGGTGGAAAGGATAGAGAAGTCCGGGGAAACGGAGATTTATAAGGTGGATTCGCGCGTGCTCGCGCCGCCGGAGCGGACGCCATCGCTTCAGAACGCGCTGCACAACGTGCTGCAAAAAGCGGGCCCAGGGTTGAGCGACGGGCGTTTCGCCATCGGGAAAATCGAGGCGCTGCGCGACGAGCAAGGCAACGTGATCGCCTACCAGGTGGAAATCAAGCACTGAATCAAACGCATGGCCGAATCGCGGTGGACATCGCCACCGGCCGCGTTATGCTACGATTTCAGGGGATAACCACTGCGAATCGGAACAGGGGATGCTTTGAGACGAAATGCCCTCGTCGTATTGTTTTCACTGCTCGGAACGGCCGCGACCGCCTTCGCCGCGGGAATCAGCCAGAGCCCGGCCAAGATGTCGCTGGAGTATGTCCTTTCGATGATGGACAAATCCGCCGACGATTTTAAGAGCCTGACAGCGGCTCTGGAGCACACTACATACACGGCGCTGGTGAAGGACTCTTCGACCGAATCGGGAGAAATTTACGTGCGCAAGGATTCGAAATTGCGCATCGATTTTATCAATCCGGATCCGCGCACGATTCTGCGCAACGGCGACAACCTTTACATCTATAACCCGAAAATCAACCGCGTGGAGGAGTACAACATCGGGAAAAACCGCGCGCTGGCGGATGAGTATCTGGCGCTGGGATTTGGCACGCGAGCAGAAAGCCTGAAGAAAAATTACGAGGTTTCATTGGCTGGAGAAGAAGACCTGGACGGGCAGAAGATGGCGGTGCTGGACCTGGTGCCTAAGTCGGACGAAGTACGCAAACAGATCACGAAGATCCGCATGTGGGTGGATGAAGCGTCCTGGCTGCCCGTGCAGCAGAAGTTTTTCGAAGCCGGCTCGGGAGACTACTTTCTATCACGCTACCGCAAGGTAATGAAGAATTTGAAGATCGGCGATGGAAAGTTCAAGCCGGATTGGCCGAAAGGCACGAAGATCGAAAAACCACGCGGCGAGTAAGAGAAATCTATCCGAGCTGGAAGCCCTGCGAATACCGGAGTTGAGATCCTGAGGGCCCTGAGCAGAAACAGGACCTTCGGGATTGGTCTGTCCACGCTTGGCGCTCAGGCGGAAGCCGCTTCGCGCCGCAGCAGTTTTTCCTTGCGCTGCAACCCCCAACGATAGCCAGCCAGCGCGCCATCGGCGCGAACCACGCGATGGCACGGCACCACGATGGAAGTGGGATTCGTGGCGCAAGCACGAGCCACGGCCCGCACCGAGTTGGGCTTGCCGAGCGCGCGCGCTACCTGCGTGTAGGTGCGCGTGGCGCCGCGCGGAATCTTCTGCAGCTCCTGCCACACGCGGCGCTGAAACGCCGTGGCCTGCACATCCAGGGGCAAATCGACGCTGGGCGGATGGCCTTCCACGCGACTCAGAATTTCGTTGAGCCATGCCGCATGGCAATCCGCGGAGCGCCGGATGTCCGCCCGGGGATATTCTTTCTGCAACGCGGAAACCAGCGCGCGCTCGTCGTCGCCCAGATAGACGGCGGAAACGCCGCGCTCCGTGGCCGCGACCAAAACTTTTCCGAGCGAACTGGGTGCAACCGTATAAGCGATCTCCATGCCTGCTCCTCCCTTTCGATACGACGCCGGCGTCATCCCCAATTGTGAATTTGTTTTTTCGTAGATGCGGCTGGGCGACCCGTAGCCGCAGGAATAAAGCGCGTCGGCGATTTGCGCGCCCTCGCGCAAGAGTTTCTTGAATTTTTCGAGGCGCGCGGCGTGGGCAAATTCACGCGGGGTCAGCCCGGTCATACGATGAAACGCGCGGCGCAGCTTTGCCGGGGAAGTGCCGAGTTTCGCGGCGATGTCGTCCAGGCGAACGACTTGGTCTTCGCTGGCGGCCCCCAGCAGCTTCGCGGCGCGCTGCACCAACGCGACCCCCGCCTGCTGCTCCTGCGGACGACAGCGCCGGCAAGGCCGGTAGCCGTGGCGTTCGGCTTCCTGCGTCGTCCTGAAGAACTCTGCGTTTTCGCGACGGGGGCGGCGCGCCGGGCAAGTGGGCCGGCAATAGATATGCGTGGAGCGCACGGCAAACACGAATTTTCCGTCGGCGCGCAAATCCCGCTGCAGCGTGGCGCGCCAAAATTCCGCGGCGGTTTGCGGAGGGATGGAATTCGATGTGGGATTGCTGACCATGAAGTTCATGCGCCAAGACTACGTAAATTGATGATAGCAATCTATCCGCTTTGTGGCGTCAAACAGGCGATAGGAAGGATCGCCATCATCCGGTTGACCCGCTTCGGTGGGGCTTCGCCACCCTGGGCCAACCTACCGAAAGTCAAATATCTCAGTTGAGCGAAGGAAGGCCGACCTTCGCGACAAGCTTCTGGAAAGCGGGGTCGCCGTGCATGGCCTGAAAGCTGGGTTCATTCCGGATGGCGATTGCTTCGGCTTCGTGATTTTCGACGGAAAGATGCAGAAGACGGAGCGCTTGTCCACGGTCTTTGAGCAGAGCGTAAATGCCCGCCAATTCGAACGCGGACATTTTTCCCTCTGCTTGCAATCGCTGCGCTTCACGCAACATGGCTCGCAACATTCCGGGCCCACCGGCCGCGGCGTATCCTCCTTCCGCGCTTTTGGCAATTTCCAGACGGCCGGAATCACGCAGCAGTCCGGCCATCTGCCTGGATTCGGACAGAAAGCTCTTGTAATCGCCGGTGGCCAGCGCAATCTCCCTCAAATAGCGGTGCGGCGAAAGAAACGTGGGCTCGGAAACCTCCAATTCCCGGAGCAAGGAAACCGCCTGGCTTCTCTCTCCAGCATAGAAAAGGATCAAGCCTTTATCGGCCAGGATCGCAGAGGATGGTGGGTCGAGTTGCTGCGCCTGATCGATTTGCGCGATGGCTTCCGAGTAGCGCCCCATCACAAAGAGCGCGGTACCGTACCAATGGTGGGCGACCACGGAATTGGGGTCAAGCGCGAGCGCCCTCCGGAATTCCCGGTCGGCGGAGCGCGCGTCCCAGACCCAATACATATCCGCGAAGGCCAGCGCGGTGTGGGCTTCCGGGAGCGAGTCGTCGAGCGCGATAGCCCGCTGCGCCGCCGCGATCGCGCGGGGATAAGCCTCTTTGGGCGGCATCAGCGTGTATTCGCGGAGAAGGTTGTAACAGTTGGCGAGTCCCACATAGGCCGGCGCGTAATTCGGGTCGTGGACAACCGATTGCGTGAAGGCATCGAGACCACGGTTGAGATCTTCCGGCGCTCGTTTGTTCCAGTAATACAAGCCTTGCAGGTAAAACTCCTGCGCTTCCGGATTCGCCGCGGCTTTCATGCCGGCGGGCAGCGCGGGGCTGGCGGCCGAATGGGCGCTCAAATATCTGCGATAAACGATCGGGGAGGCAGCCAGCAAGAGCAAGATGGCGGCCGCTAGCAAAAATATGTAAGTCCTGCGCGATGGGGAATTGGTTCGCGGACCTGTGCTGGGCGGAGTTTGGACCACAGCCGGATGCCCTGCCGTTTCCGGGCTCTCGTTCGGTTCCGACGCTGACACTTGCCCATCGGCTGTGAGCAACCACTCATTCAGTTCATCGACATAGGCGTAAACACTGGAACGTCCGGAACCGGGCACGCGGTGCACCGGAAGGCCACGGTCGATTTCCCAGCGGCGAACGGTACGTTCGTCGCGCTCAAAAAAAGCCCCGATGGCCTTCCAGGAGTTCAAGCGCCGATCGGAGGACTCGCGTCCGGAGGATTCTCGACTTTGGTGCAAATCCATAGGTAACCCACTCAATGGCGAAAAGGATCTTGGAAAGAGCAGGCCCAAATGCCCCGGCACCCGAGGTAACCGCAGTTCGAATTATTCCCTACAAAGGGAAAGTTCGGCGGCCGGTATTATCTCAAACGATAGCCAGGAGGTATACCCCCGTCATTCAGTTCTGCAGGAAACACCAAGTGCCCTGGTGGAGGCAGCACGTTCGAGCCACTTGGGAGCTTTGCTACCCATTCTGCGCAAAATAGTTCTCCGGGCTAGCTCACTTTAAGGGTCCGTTTTCCTGGTTGGTCGAAAATGGATCAGGACAGGAGCGGGCAGCTACGGCCAATAGCGGGTGGGAAAGGGCGCTTCTCAAGATGCATGAGATGTGTGCTGCTGGGGCTAAGGAATTGCGGTGAACAGTCCCATTCACTGAAGCCAGAAGCGGCGGCATTCATTCTGGCTCAAGAAGGAGCAGGGTCGAAAAATGCGAAAGTACCTGTGGGCAATCGCGGCACTCGCCTGGGTTATCTTTTCGGGCTCGAGAGTGATGGCGGACACCTCCGTCAACATCAATCTGGGGCAAAGCAGCCAGAACTACGTTTGGTATGGAATCACGAACATAGGAGGGATCGGCTACTGGTACATCCAGCAGGGGGATTGTTCCCCAGTCGGGGGCAATACCGTCTGCAATTTGTCCGGAAATTTCACGGGCTCCACGTCGGGGTTCACTTCCGGAACTTACGACTTGGTGACGACTTTTTCCGGCACCACCCCGGTCTATATCTCCGATTACGGGACCAACGCCCCGAGTCCGCTGGTAGGCGACTCGGTTTCCACGCTCACGCCAAACGAGTTTCAGTTTTCCGGGATTTTCAACAGCAGCACGCAGATGACGCTGGATCTGACCTCGGCGGACGGCACGATGTACTCGATCCCGATCCTGAGCGGCAGCAGCTTTGCAAACGGCGCGGGTTTCAACGTCTTCCTGGCTTCGTCCACCTGCACCGGCGTTACCGGTGCCTGCAACCTGATTGACACCGCGACAGACGGAAACCTCTCCGGCACCGCGGATTCTATCCAAGGACCGGTTACCGGCAACGCGTTTTTCCTGCTTTCCACCGCGACGATAACTCCCCCATCGCCTGCGCCGACTCCTGAGCCCGGGGTCTTCACGCTTACATTGTCCGCCCTGGGATTGCTCCTGGCGGTGAAGAAGCTTATTTCGCTGGGAAGTTAACGTCGAAGCCTGGATACGTTCGGCAACCACGACCTGGTTCTCTGCGTCGCAAGGGGAACCTGGTCGTTTTCTTTTGCGAGAAGTTTCCCCGAAGCTCTCGGCTAGGCTTCGCCGGGGATGGGGATTATCTCCTGCTCGGTGGGAGCGATTGAGGGCGAGGGCGGAGCGGTAATGACCAGCAGCACAGCGGCAAGGATGGTGCCGCTGGCCAGCAGCGTCCGCCGCGTAAGCGGCTCACCTAGCAGCAGCCAGCCCAACAGAAGGGCCACGACCGGATTGATAAACGCATAGGTGGCCACTCGGGAAGCCGTGCTATGACGCAGGATGTAGACGTAGGCGGAAAAACCGATGGCGGAGCCGAAGACCACGAGGTACAAGATGGCGAGCCACGCGCGAAGTGGGACTTGAGAGGGATGAAAGTCGCGCACTTCACCCGACAGCGTGGCGAGGAGCCAAAGCCCAGCTCCCCCTGCCAGCGATTGCATGCCCACCGCCAATTGGGGCGAATGCGGCAACGGATGGTGACGGGAGTAGATGGAACCTGTCGCCCAGGCTAAGGAACCCAACAGCAGGATGGCCGAACCGGTGAGATTTACCCGTTCCGAGCCGCCCAGGTGCGCCGGACCTACCAGAAGGCCGATCCCCACGAATCCCAGCGCGAATCCGAGCCGCGCCCGGGGAGCGGGCCGCACGCCGCCCGGCCGCAGCCAGTCCAACGTGACCATCCAAAGCGAGACCGTGGCCACCAACAAGGCGGCAATACCGGAGGGGACGCGCGTCTCCGACCAGGAAACTGCGCCATTTCCGCAAAGCAAAAGCAACAAGCCAGTGAGAATGGCGGTGCCCCATTGTGGCCGGGTGGGCTTTTCCCGGGTCACCAGCCGCGAAATCGGATAGAACACCAGACCCATCGTCGTATGCCGCATGGCCGATAACACCAAGGGCGGCACGGACTCGATGCCGATGCGGATGAAGAAGTATGTGGAGCCCCAGAGCAAGTAGACCGCGGTGAATGAGAGCAACACCAAGGAACGCGACGCAACGTCGCCAGGTGGCGAGGCAGAACTGGCGTTTGTCGTGGCAGGGAGCGAATCGGCACGCATCAGGAGACCAAAGCGGGGAGGATAGCGTGAAACCCAGAGAAAGACAGCGACCATATTGGAAGGAGAGCGGGAAAGGCGAAGGGGAGTCGAAGGTTCAAGCAACAAGCGGCTTAGTACTAGTCCTAAGTGTTTCAGTTTAGAGCACTTTGCCCGTTTTCCACACGTTGACAGTCCCTGTTGAAAATGGCATTTTGGCAGCCCAACTTCTTTCTGGGGTCGTGTCTAGTAGCTCTGGTAATAGAACTTGCGCGGTGGAAAGCTGTGGAAATTCATCTCTCTGAGGGGTGAGATGAGTGCCGGGAATCACGCGTTAGCTTGGGACAATTTTCCAATAAAGCAAGATGCAACGCCCCAGGGAGCGGCTCCCGCTCCCGCCAATGGCGTTGCAGAGCCGAAGGCGCCGACGCTGCGGGTGATGCCGCTTTTGCGCACGCCGCAGCCACGGCGATTCGTGCGCGTGCCCACGCACGCGGTTGGTGTGCACCTGGAGCAGCGCGAATGCCCGCGGGCTTCGCTGAAGCTGCCGCTGAAGCTGCGCAGTGTGAACGGACTCATGGAAGAGTATCCAGTGACCCTGGTGACGCGGGATATCAGTTCTTCGGGCGTGTTTTTCCTTTGCCCCAAGACGCTGCCCGTGGATACGGAAATCGAGCTGGATATTGTGCTCGTCAGCCGGCCGCTGGGTTACGGCAATGTGGTGGTTTCTTCGAAAGCGCGGGTGCGCCGCGTGGAACCCGCGAATATGCCCGGCTGGTTCGGCATTGCCGCCAGCTTTGATGATTTTGCGTTTGACCGGGACGATCATATACCGGGCCAATTCTCGACGGAATAAAGCCCCGGATGTTGGCGTGGTTGACGCTCGATTCTGACTTCGGCCGGTAGCCAGTAACCAGCGATCAATAATTAGAAAAGCCAAGAACAGAAAGCCGCGAGCGATGGGCGTGCAACTTTGGCCGTGCCTTGGCCGGAGTATGCGCGAGCGCGTTTCTGCTAATCTGATGGCATGAACTCGCCTTCGGGGCTGCGCGCGGTTTTGTTCGATTGGGACGGAACGCTGATCGATTCCTATCACGCGGATTCGCAGGCCTACCTGGCGATGTTCCGCGAGCTGGGCGTGAATTGGGGACTCGCGGAACTCGAGCAGCACTACTCGCCGGATTGGTATGCCGTGTATCGCGCAGCGAGGATCCCGGAAGAGCGCTGGGACGAGGCGGACCGCGTCTGGCGCGCCTACTACGCGAAACATCCTTCCAAACTGATGGCCGCGACGCGGCGCGTGCTGGCACAACTTAATCGAAGCCATCAACTCGGGTTGGTGAGCAGCGGGGACCGTGCGCGGGTGAGCAAGCAATTGCGAGAGTTTCGGCTGACGCGGGTATTCCGCACGCGGGTGCTGGGCGGCGATACGCGAGAGAAAAAACCCCACCCGGCGCCGCTGCTGAAGGCTCTGAAAGAAATAAAGAAGGAACCGCAGCATTGTGTCTACGTGGGCGATACGCCCGAAGACGTGGAAATGGCGCGAGCCGCAGGCGTGCGGGCGATCGCGGTGCTCGGTCCGTTTCCGACGGAAAAGAGGTTGCGCGCGGTGGAGCCGGAAATTTTGCTGAATGGGTTGGAGGAATTGCCCGGAGTGCTGCGAGATGTGTTTGGCGATCGAACGGGCTGATTGGCGGTGAGAATGCCAGTCGAGTGATCTCCGGCTGGGATACCAGCTAGGGCTTTGGAGGGGCCGGCGGAGGCTGGCCGGGCGTGGACGAAGTTACGATCGGCGGGAAAGGCTTGAAGTCGCTCCACTTGATGGTGACGCGAACCGGGATGTCGCGGTCCTTCAACTTGAACATGTCGTCGGAACGCGAGTAGTTCGGGAACCAATACTTGCCCTCGACGTTTTCGCGATAGGTTTCGAAAATGCCGAATGGCAGATTCCCCGGGCGCATTGGGCCGAGGTCTGTGATCCATTTGCCGTAAGTCTTCACCACCTCCAAATAGACTTGATCCACCCAGATGACGCCGTCGAAATACGGGCGCTTGCGTTCCAGCGTTTTCGGATGCACCTGGAAAATGTAGCAATCGATTTCATCCACTTTTTCCGTGCCCAGATATTTCACGTCATATTTGCCGAGCTGGCTGGTGGTCAGCGGGTAAGCGGGAATGCTGGCGAAGTAATGCGCATCCTCGGGCTCGAATTGCAGGTATTGCAGAGAGGTTTCCGGCGCGGCCAGCGCTTTTTCGTAGATTTGGCCATCGGGGGCGCGGACAGCTTGATACGTAGCGTCGTATTCTCCGCTGGGGCGGCCGTCGGGGCCGAACTCTTGAATACGAATCGTGCGGCGATAGGAAAATTGCGCGCGCTCGTTCTGGTAGAGATCTTCCTTTTTAACGAAGGCGCTGATGATTTGCTCGGGTGGCAGAGAGGGCGGAGCCTCCGGTAGCACGCCGACGACGCGCGCGACGGGCTTGTGCTCGGGTGGAGGGGCCATGGGACCAGCGGCGTCATCCTGAGCCAGAATGCAGGGCGCGACGAGTAACGGGGCGGCGAGCAGGAGCATGGAGCAACATGCGCGAACGTGATTGCATGCGGAACTGGCGGGATTGCGCTTCATATGGTCTAGGATGCGGGCAGCGCGGCATTGCGCCGCCTGCGGTTCCATACCAGTGTAACGTACTCGCGCCGGGCTCGCCGGCCGATTTGGAGGAGTGGCCGGAGGCTCTGGTAAACTCGAATGATTGTGAGCGAACCGATCGTTGCGCGGCGGTATGTGGTGACAGGGCGCGTGCAGGGAGTGGGCTACCGGAATTTCGTGGAGCACCTTGCGGGAAAGCTCGAGATCGACGGATTTGTGCGAAATCGGCGCGACGGCAGCGTGGAAGTGCTTGCCATGGGTACGGCGGAGAAACTCCATGCGTTGCGCAGGGGCCTGGAAAAAGGGCCAAGGATGGCGCGTGTTTCCGGTGTATCGGAAGAGCCGAGTGCAATGGAATCACGGTACGCGGGAAATTTCACGGTGGAGTTCACGGAATAATCAGGAGCCGAAAGAATGGAAGATCTGAAGCAGCTGATTCGCGAGATTCCGGACTATCCGAAGCCGGGAATTCTATTTTACGACATCACCACGCTGTTGAAAGACAAAAAGGGCTTCACGGCGATGATCGACCGGCTGTGCGAGCACTATCACGGACATCACATCGATCTGGTGGCGGGGATCGAAGCTCGCGGATTTATTTTTGCGCCGGCGCTAGCGTACCGCTTGCAGGCGGGATTTGTGCCGGTGCGCAAGCCGAAGAAACTTCCCTCGAAGACGGCGAAGATTTCCTACGCGCTGGAATACGGCATGGACACGCTGGAAGTCCACGAGGACGCGGTGCAAAAGGGGCAGAAGGTGCTGCTGTGCGACGACTTGCTGGCGACCGGTGGAACGGCGGCCGCGGCGGTGCAGTTGATCCGCTCGCTGGGCGGCACGGTGGACGGCGCGGCCTTCGCGGTGGAATTGAATTTTCTCCAAGGCCGGAAGAAGCTGCCGAATCTCGACGTGTTTTCGCTGATGCAGTACGACAAGTAGAAGAATGTAATCAGTAATCAGCGACCAAAAGGAACAGATAGCGGCGAGCAGACAACAGCGAACTGGAAATATCTTGGCTAGGAGCATTTTGCCCTCACAGTTTAGGATGCGCCTTGGGCAAATGAGACGCCTTCTGTTTTTGGCGTTCGGCTCCGCCGCTCTCTTAGCCAGTGTGAAAACTGCATCCGCTCAGGGGCAAATTGCACGACGGAACAAGCGCGCTCTGCAGGGAGCGAAGCGGAGACCCTCCGCGACTGGGCAGGTCTGCGCAAATCGTTTGTGCGATTCAGGCAGTGTGACGATGGAGCGATCGCGGAAGGTTACCGCGAGTCGGTGGCACGGATCCTAGTAGACCGCTGGAAAACTCCGCAGGAACTGGCGTCCCTGACCAAGAATGACAAACCCGTTCTGAGTTTCGTGCTGAAACACATTGATGCGACCCTTAATCCCGATGATCTCAAAAAGATCTATTTCAACGCCGGTAACCTTTGCCCGGTTGGGTGGTTGCATCTTTGCATCACAATCGATAAGCGGGCGGTTTCTGCACTTCAGTAAGGCGCTCCAACCAAGTAACTCATCTATACCAGCTTCTTCCATCAGCTACTGAAAGCTGTTCACTGATTACTGGCTTTGCGCTGGTGGCGCTGGCGAAGGACTTCGAAGAGAACGACGCCGGTGGCGACGCTGACGTTGAGGGATTTCACCGGGCCGGTGGTTGGGAGCGAAACCACGAAATCGCAGCGCTTGCGGGTGAGTTCGTGGAGACCGCCGCCTTCGCCGCCCATGACGATGCCCGTCGGCGAGGTATAGTCCACTTCGGTGTAACTTTTTTCCGCGTTTTCGTCGAGACCCACCAGCCAATAACCCGCCTCTTTCAATTCTTCCATCGTGCGCGCGAGATTCGTGACCTTGGCGACGGGCAGGTGCGCGAGAGCGCCGGCCGAGGCGCGGGCCACCGTGTCCGTGAGGCCGGCGGCGCGGCGTTCCGGGATGACGATGCCGTGAGCTCCGGCAGCCAGCGCTGTGCGGATGATGGCGCCGAGATTGTGCGGGTCTTCGACGCCGTCGAGAAGGATGACAAGGCCCATCTGGCCCTTGGATTGATTGGCCCGGTCGAGAATGTCCTCGAGCGTGGCGGCCGGACGAACAGCGGCGATGGCGACGACACCCTGATGATCGCGCGAGTTGGCCAGGCGATCGAGATTGCCGCGGTCTTCAAAGCGCACGGGAATGTTGCGCGCGCGGGCGAGTTGGACGATCTCTTCGACGCGGGTATCCTGGCGGCCTTTGGCGATGACGATGCGGTCGAAGGCGGCCCCGGCTTCGAGGGCTTCGCGGACGGCGTGAATGCCGGTGAAACGATCCATGGAAAGAAAGTTTACAGTTCAAAGTTCAAAGTTCAAAGTTTCCGGAAAAGAGGAAGAACAAGAATAACCACAGAGGCCGCAGAAAAGCGCAGAAGGCCAGGAGAAGCATAAATGGAATTGGGGGTTGTGCTCCAATACTTCATTTGAAACCTTGAACCTTGAACTTTTGAATTCAGCATCAATCCAAGGCGGAGCAAAATTCGAGAATGCGGGTGCGGACGGATTTGACCGGGACAGCGAAAGGGAGGGCGGCAGCTTCGTCGAGGAGAAGAATGACGCGGTCGAGTTCGCCCTCTCCAGTGCGGCCAGCCAGGGAAAGGCGGATGGGATGGAATAGATCGCGGCTGCGGACTTCGAGCTTTTCCTTCAGGTGGGTGACGATTTCCTTGAAGCGGTCGGAAGTAAACGGCGCGGGATCGAGCAGCAGCAGGGCGAGGTGGCGGACGACATCGCGGGCGGCGTAACGCGAAAGCGCGGTGTGCGCGTCGGCGGTTTGCAGGATTTGCGCGGCGTCGTATGCAAAAACGAGGCGCAGAAGATCGGCGAGGCCTTCGGAGGCTTCGGCGTAATGCCCGAGGAGCTGCGCGGCGCGTTCCGCCCAAGCGGCTTGCTCGGGAGTAGGGTCGCCCGCGAGCCAGCGATTTTCGCGGAGGATGGCGAGCACATCCGCGGCGGTATACGGATTAGCGTGCGCGGGATGCTCGGCGATGTGATCCTGAGAAGACATGGGCAGCAATCAGTTTAGCTCGTCAAAGACACAACGAAGCAAGGAAGTGACGAGGTAATGAAAAAGCATAGCCTGGGCTCCGGCAGAAGCAAGTTCCAAACACAGAGGAAACAGAGGAAGAATAAACAGACCACAGAGAGGCAGGGTTTCGAACGCAGCCACACGAAGCGAACAGAGGAGCAAGGAATGCGGGCCGGCTGGAAGCCGGAGCTACCGGGAGAGCGTGGCAACGACATGAGAGGCGACGGCTTCGCCGCGGCCGACGGCGTCCACGCCCTCGTTGGTTTTGGCCTTGAGGTGGATTTTTTCCTGCGCGACGCCTAGCGATTTGGCCAGCGCTTCCCGCATTTTGGGGAAATGCGGGCCAAGCTTCGGGCGCTCCAGAATCACCACCGCATCCACGTGTTCGATGGAGAAACGCTTTTCGTCGAGCAACTTGCGCACGTGCTCAAGAAACTTGAGGCTGTTGGCGCCTTTCCACTTGGGATCCGTGTCCGGGAAATGCGTGCCAATATCGCCGAGTCCCGCCGCTCCAAGCAGCGCGTCGCACATGGCGTGTGCAACCACGTCCCCGTCGGAATGGCCCACGGGACCTTTGTCAAAGGGCAGTTCGATGCCGCCGATGATCAGAATGCGGCCCTCCGCCAGGCGGTGCAGGTCGTAGCCAATGCCGCAGCGAACGCTCATACTCTTGCTTTCTTCTGCTCGAGCTGAAGGTAGAAGCGGGCCAAGTCCATATCCGCGGGCTTGGTGATTTTGATGTTGCGCTCGGAACCGTGCACCACGTGAACGTCGTAGCCGAGCCGCTCGACAAGACCGGCTTCATCGGAGGCGTTTACTCCGTCAGCCTCGGCGCGCGCAAACGCTTCCTTCAGGAGGCGTGTTTCAAAAACCTGCGGCGTTTGCGCCAGGACGACGCGCTCGCGGGGAATCGTCGCGGTGATCAGCGCCACGTCTTCCGGCAAGCTCGCGCGCTTCACTTCCTTTACCGTGTCCATCGCGGGGATGCCGAGGATAGCGGCCTTGCAGCGGCGCGCCTCTTCGATGACGCGCGCGAGGTGCTCCGGAGACACAAATGGCCGCACGGCATCGTGAACCAGCACCAACTCCACGTCTTCCGGGACTAGCTTCAGCGCTTGAGCCACCGAATCCTGGCGCGAATCGCCACCCTTGATGACGCGGACGGACTGCTGGAAATTCTCCTGGCGGATGCGCGCTTCCAGCTTTTCGATGCCTTCCTGGCGCGTGGCGACGATGATCTGGCTTACCTGCGGGCAGGCGGCGATACGGCGCAGGCTGAGCATGACGATGGGCACGCCATCGAGTTCAAGAAACTGCTTTGGCGTCTCGGCGCCCATACGCGTGCCGAGACCTGCAGCGGGAAGAATTGCGACAATTTTACCCATATCGTCTTAGCAGACCGGCTGAAGCGAAACCTTGCGGGCCCAAGCGCGGGATGCAGAAGGGAGAGTGTACCGCAAGAGAGGGGTGGAAGAAAATTGGGGAAGGGCCAGTAGCGACCCACGGCCTCCCTCTAACCGCATTCGGGGTCGCGAATTTGACACTTCGAAGGCGGGCGCTACACGGAGTCGGCGTCGGGATATTGTGGCGCCGGAGTGGATTCCGTGGCGCGACTCGGGCGCAGACTGTGGCCGTTGCCGCCGTTCTCGGGCTCGGATCGCATGCCGGAGGCGGCAGCCGCGGCGGCGCGGACGGAGCCGGAGGCGGTACGCTGTTCCTCGAGGCGGCCGAAGATCATTTTGCCCGCCGGGGTCTGGTGTACGGAGGTGACGGTAATGTCCACGGTGCGGTTGATCAGGCGGCGCGCGCCATCAACCACGACCATGGTGCCGTCGTCAAGATAGGCGACCCCTTGCGTGGCTTCCTTGCCTTCGCGCAGGATCAGCACGCGCATGGGCTCGCCGGGCAGCACGGCGGGCTTCAAGGCGTTGGCCAGCTCATTGATGTTGAGGACGGGAATGCTGTGGACGCGGGCAACCTTGTTGAGATTGAAATCGTTGGTGACGATTTTGCAGCCCAGGCGCTGGGCAAGTTCCACGAGTTTTTGATCGACCGCGGAGACCCCGGTGACGTCTTCATCGAGCAGGCGCAGATCGAGCCCGGGCATTTTCTGAAGGCGGTGCAGCACCTCCAGGCCGCGGCGCCCGCGCTGCCGCTTCAAGCTGTCGGAGGAGTCTGCCACCAGTTGCAGCTCGTTCAGCACAAAGTGCGGCAATCCCAGCGTGCCATCCAGAAAATGGGTTTCGCAGATGTCCGCAATGCGGCCATCGATCAGCACGCTAGTATCCAGCAGCTTGATCTGCACATCCGGCGCCGACACCGGCAAATTGGCTTCACCGGCCGGGGGCCGGGCGACGCGTTGAAGTTCGCTGCCGCGCCGCATCCCGAGGACGAATCCCAGATAACCGAACGAAACAAGCGCCGTGAATTCGAGGAAAGATCGCGAGGGCTCGGCTACGGAAGTGCGGGCAATCACGAGGGTCACCAGGAGGGAGGCAAACAGGCCCACCACACCACCGGCAACGCCGCCCATCAGGCCGCTGATTTCCGCGCGGCGCAGACGCAGCTCCGCGAGCAGCACCACCATGGCCACGAAAAAGCCGAGCCCCGCCGCAGGCTGGGATTGCAGGCCGAAAGGATGCAGCGCGTAACACAGCACCATGGAAGCACCCACCAAGGCGAAGCGAAGGACCCAGGAGTCCCAGACCGGCAACGATGCCTTTTCGGAAATTCCCTCCGGGTTGGGCCTTTCAGATACGGAACCGCCGGATTGCTGAGACCTAACTGCGTTCATAGGACCTCACGGTACGGCTTGGCATGCACCGCTCCGTGGTGCGCGGAAGCAGAGAAGGCCGGGGAGGAGAGGAGCCCTTCCTGCGGGTGCAGGCAACGAGAACGAACATATACTCTTGAAATAGAGTAACGTCAAGTCGCAGGTAATGCAGATGCGGAATCGCAAGGTTTGTCAGCGCCTCCAACCTGGAGGCAGGCGAGCTTGACCGCCAGACGCGGGCGCTACAACGCGCCGCTAAGGAATATAGAAACGCGGGACGCGCTGGCCAACGCCGCTGATCAGGTCGGAGGTGACGGTTCCGACGCTGCGCGCGACGACGTTCGCGGGGTAGACGCGCTCGCCGTCGGTGCCATAGAGCGTCGCAACGTCGCCGATCGCCGCATCGGGAACGTCGGTGACGTCCAGCATCACCACGTCCATGGAAACGATGCCGAGAATCGGCGCAACGTGCCCGCGGATGTAGACCACGCCGCGATTGCCGAGCGAGCGGTGAACGCCGTCGGCGTACCCGGCGCACATCACGGCGATGCGCGAGGGCCGCTGTGCGATCCAGGTGCCGTCGTAGCCGACGCTTTCGCCGGCGGCAACGCAGCGCACGCTGATCAGGCGCGCGCGCAGGCTCATCACCGGGCGCAGGGGCAATTTCGCTTCGAATTCCAAGCGGCGTTCCATGGGATCGAAGCCGGGGTGGTAACCGTAAAGCAACGCGCCGGGCCTCACCATGTCCGCCCAGGTTTCCGGGCGCGCGGCGATCGCGGCGCTATTGGCGATGTGCGTGATGCCGGGATCGACGCCTAGCGCTTGCAGCCGATCCGTGGTGGCGTGAAAACGATCGAGCTGCTGCTGCGTCTGGCGGCCAAGCGCCGTGTCCGTGAGCACTTCGGACGAGGCCAGGTGCGTAAACGTGCCCGTGAGCGCGACGTGCTTGCACTTCGCGAGCTGCCTCGCAAAACAGTCCGCGTCCTTTGGCAGGATGCCGAGACGGTTCATGCCCGTGTCCACTTTCAATTGGACGGGGACGTTCTTCTTCCGCAGTTTGGCCGCGGCCGCTTCGTAGGCCAAAAGCTGTTCGCAGCGGTGAATCGCGGGCGTGAGATTGTGTCGAAGAAGGTTTTTTTCTTCGCCGGGCCAAAAGCCGCCGAGCACCAAGATCGGCGCGCGTACGCCGGCCTTGCGGATCTCCATGCCCTCGCCCGCGGAGGCAACGCCGAACCAGTCCGAGCCTGCCTTCTCGAGCGCCTTGGCCACCGCCGCGCCTCCGTGCCCATAGGCGTTTCCCTTCACGATGGCGAGCACCTTGCGCGGCGACGCGCGCTTTTCCGACGGCGGATTGACGTAGTCGCGAATTGCCTGGAGATTTCCGGCCAGCGCCGGAAGCGAAACCTCCGCCCACACGGGGCGGCCAACGAATTCGGCGGGGTTCGAAATTTTTTTGGAGCGAGTCATGGACGTTCCTGAAAGATCTAGTGTACGGCATTGGCGCCGCGGGGCGAAAAGCCGGAGTAAGTCGCCGCGCGCGAGAATGTCAACACCTCGAGGGAGCAATCGCGATGCCAACCGGTGCAGGGATCGCGGATGGGCCTAGCACGCTATCTCATTGCAGAGGCAGACGTTACGTGAACGCGTTCCTGCGGTGCCGGTTCGGACCAAGCAGCGAGCGTGGCGGGCCCGACCCAGTGTGTCCGCGATGAAATGGTCTGTTTAGTTCCTAGACATCCGCGGGAATGGCGACAGGTTTGGAGCTGTGAGCAGTGATTTCGCGGACGGGAGCGGCGCCGTGGATATCCTTTCCCGTCGGGAGCCACCCGCAGACCTTGCTTTCGTCCACCCAGATGGTGACGCATTCGCCGGGCGCGAAGAATTCGACGAAAGCCATCTCTTCGCCCTCGGAGGCCGACAAGTAGTGGCGCTCTCGATCGGGATAGTAAACGACATCGCCTTCGCGCACCGCGAATGGTTTTTCATTCGCGTAGATGGTGCCGCAGCCGCGCAGGAAGTACATGAAATGTTCCGCGCCCTCGTGATGATGATTCGCGCCAGTGGTGCCCGCGGGATAAATGATCATTTCGCCTTTGATGGATTTGGTGCCAAAAAGCCTGGGTGTGATCAGATAAATGCGTTTGCGGGCATCGTGCTCCGATTGCAGGACGGGCTCTCGTGTCCAATCCACCACGCGGAACTCGGGCGGCTGTGAGGCAAGGCCGGGATCGAAGCGCACGGCGTTGGGGACCTCCGCATAAAGTAGCGTTGCGCCCGTGCCAGCCGCGAGTGTTCCGTGGAATCCCGGCGGCAGCAGACCGACATGGGCATCGGATAGTATCTGCGTGCCGATCGAGTGGCGGACTTCCGCATCGCCCGAAAGCATCTGGAACCAGGCGACGCTTTGCGGGTGGACGACGAGCTCAAGCGAGAACCCGGAAGCGAGATGAACCCGATCGAGGAGGATGCTGGTGCCGGGGACCCGCCCGCGCGTAAGCAATTTCTGGCGTGCCACGCCTTCCCCAGCCGCCTCTGGCAAAACCGCCGACTGATTGAAAATTGTCGCCATAAAAATGCCTCCATAGCACAAATGCGGCTGGCGTCCGGAGCGGGAGCGCAAAACGTGGCTGCCGTCAAATCGAATTTACCTCAAGCCCACGAGCGAAACCAAACGATTTCGCCCATCGCTACTTGATGTTGTTTTCTTTTCCCTGCTTCACATAAGCCACCGAATTGGCGATGTGATTGCGGCTGTGAATCGACTTCTTTTTGGCCAGGTGGGCAAACATCTGGATTCCAAAGCCGCCGTCCAGATCGTCGGTGATGCGCTTTTTCCAGGGGCGCCGGACGATCTGCGTGGTCAGCCGGCGGGTGATGCGCGGTTGCGTCATGATGTGATCCGCGAGTTTCCAGGCGCGATCGAGCAATTGATTGCGGGGCACCACTTCATTGACCAGCCCGTATTCCAGGGCTTTGTACGCGTTAATGGCTTGTCCCGTGAGCAGTGCGTATGCGCCGCGCTTCGCGCCGAGCAATTCCAGAAAGCAACTGTGGATGCCGTCGCCGGGGACCGAACCGATGTCATAGTGCAGATCGAAGATGATGGCGTCTTCGCTGCAAATCGTGATGTCGCACATCAGGCAAATTTCGGTGTGGAATCCCGGGCCATTGAGCACGCCGATCGTCGGAATCTCAAGGTCATTCACCAGGGAGCTGACGTTGATGCGCCCATCCTTGTAGGCGTATTCGTAGGCCCAGTGCTGCAAATCCTCCTGCTCCAGCTTGAAGCCCTCCGGGTCGGCATCCATCATGAAATCCTCGCCCGTGCCGCTGAAGATCATCACTTCGTTTTCCGGGTCCGCGCCGATCGTTTTAAATAACTGGCCAACGGAGCGGTGATTCTCGACGCTGAGCTGCACAGGGCCGCCCTTGGTGTGCGCTTCCACCAGAATCACGCCGTCCGCGCGCCGTTCCATCTTGTAATGCTGCTTGAAGCGTTCCTTATACTCCTCAAACTTTGGTGTGGGCACAAAATCCACGAGCGACATACGCGAATCTCCTTTTCGATCGAGCGTGTACCGCGTTCCGGAGCGTCAGAAAGCGGAGAAGCTTTTGCAGAGCGCGCGAACTCCCGGCAATTGGCCGCAATACCAGACGCGCATTCCGCGGGAGGATTACGACGATTTCGTCTTCAAACCGGCGTTTCGCGCCAGGACTTGCGTCATGCTCGACCAATCCAGTTCGCCCTGGCCCTGCGCGAGCGCGGACAGCAGATTGTCGTGCACAAGGCTGGCCAGCGGCATCGGCGAAGCCAGTTCGTCCGCGGCATCAAGCAGCAAGCGAACGTCTTTTAATCCAAGCTCCAACACAAACCGCGCGGGCAGAAATTCTTCGCGGGCGATCAGTTTGCCGTAGGAGCCCATGAACGGCGACATGAACAAGGAGTTGACGGTCTCGAGGAAAAGCTCCGGATCGATGCCCGCTTTGCGGATTGTGGCATAAGCCTCGCCAATCGATTCGATCATGCCAATGATCATGAAATTGCCGCATAGCTTTGCGATATTTGCTTGCACCGGATCGGCTCCCATCACAAAAGTCGCCTTGCCGATGGCATCGAAGAGCGGCCGGCATCGTTCCAGGTGTTCGATTGGACCCGCCGCAACAACCACAAGATTCTTGGATTCCGCCGCTTCCGGGCGGCCGAAAACCGGCACGCTCAGATAGCCCTGCTTGCGCTGCCCGTGTTCAGCGGTTAGCTTGCGTGCCAGAGCCGTGCTGATCGTGCTGTGCGAGACGTGGATGCCGCCGGGCTTCAGCTCCGATGCAAAACCATGCTTCCCTAAGGCGACCTCTTCCAATGCGCCGTCGTTGGCCACCATGGTCATCACCACTTCGGCGTCGCGCCCGGCGTCCGCCGGAGAGTCCGCAACGCGCGCGCCGGAGGCGGCCAGCGGCTTAGCTTTCTCGCGGTCGCGGTTGAAGACGGTTACTTCATGCCCTGCTTGCAGCAGATTGCGCGCCATAGCGGCGCCCATCCTGCCAAGTCCGAGGAATGCGATTTTCATAGCGCCAGCATACTGAGTCCGCGGGCGGCAGCCAAGAAGTTTCCAGTCGCAAACAGATTGCGGAGTTCGGAAGTGTCAGGGTTTTGAAATTTCGTGGTCCCAATATTCTATGAAATTCGTCACGTTGGCATTGAACTCCTCGGGATATTCGCGAAAATGAAAATGCCCCGCGTCGTTGGTCACCAGCATCCGCACCCGCGGATTTTTCGCGCCCAGCACATCGAACAAGGCGTAGCCGGCTTCGACCGTGGCCGAGGGATCGTTGCGTCCCCAGTAGAGCAGCACGGGCACCTGAAGAATTCCCTCGTTCTTCACGCGATCGAGCCATTTCATTTTCCATTCGGGAAAGTCGGAATCAGGCCGCATGTCGAACAGCGGCGCGCCGGCCCCGGCCTTCACTTTGGCCGCGGTTTCCTGTGCCTTCGGCAGGCTCGCCATATATTTGCCGGCCTCGAAGTATTCATCGTCGAATGCAAGATCTGGGCGATAGGTGATCGCCTGAATGCGGCATTTCCACTCCACCCAATCGGGTTCCTTGGGGCATTTGGCCAGCGTTTCGGCGCGATTGGACTTTACCCCGGCCGGAGCGGCGGTGAGGCTGTCGCAAATCACCAGCGACTTCACCACCTCCGGATGCTCGAGCGCAAGGAACAGAATGTCGCCGCCGCCGTGCGACTGACCTACCAGGTGCACCTTGCCGAGTTTCATTACCTGGATGAATTGATAGAGGTGGTCGATCTCCCCTTGCAGGTTGTAATCCTTGTCGTCTTTCGGATTGTCGGTCATCCCGGAGCCGATTTTGTCGAAGGCGTACACGTGAAATTTTTTTGCCAGCCCGGGGATGTTTTTGGACCAGGCATTCGCGCTGGAGTGCCCGGACCAGCCTTCGCCGTGCACCAGCACCAGCGGCTCGCCCTGGCCCATCTCGTAGTAGCGGGTACGAACGCCATTCACATCGACGAATTTTGCATGCAGCCCTGCGACCTCGCCGATGGGCGTTATCGAAGCCCGGCTTGCAGTCACGAAAAATGCCGTGAGTACGAAAATGGCGAGCCAGGATTTTCGAGTGTGCATGGCGCTCCTCGTCTGCGGGCCGGCGTGATCCCACAGGAATTAGAATGGACAAAGCCTGCAGCCAATCTTGCGAGGCGCGCAGGAGTATAGCAACAGAATGGGAATACAAGAAAGGCGCCCGGAGGAAGGCCGCCTTCGTCCCGCTCTCGTGTTGCAATCGAATCGTCTCTCACCCTATTGAATCGCTCCTCCGATTCGAGCTCTCGATTTCCGAACTGAGGTTAGCGGGCCTGCAAGGATTCCAGGTAATCCGTGATGTTCTTGGTACGCGCGTTGGATTCACCGCGCTTGGTTGGATTGCCGGCAGAGAGGGACTCGAACAGCCGCCCCCAAACAGGCATGTCCTTCGATCCATGCGCTGCCACCGGGATGGAAAATTGCAAAACGGAACCCACGCGGATGCCCGGATAATTTCCGTCATTCTTCTTGGCCAACTGGGTGAGATCCGCCGCCGGCACTTTCAACGCGGAGGCCGCCGGCCCGTCGCCTTTAGCGGTCCGGCCATGGCATGCCGCGCAGTATTGCATATACATGTCTTTGCCTGAATCAGGATTGGTTGGTTTGTTCGCAACTTCCTTGATCTGGGTCTGCTGTGCAGTGCCGCGAGGGATGACAATCAGCACAACGGCAAGCACCACAGCGATGAGGCTCAGAAGGAAAGTTGTGGAGGGGAGGCCCTTTTGGAGAATCATAATTCACCTCCACGCCGCGTTATGTACCTCCCATGCAACGAAAAATACTGTGGCAGGCGACATCGCGCCGCATGTCGCAGCACACCGGTACTAGCCAACCATGGAATCGCCTTCCGCCGAGGATGGAAATACTAGGTGCCCTCTTCGTTTCGCGGAGATTTAGGCCCTTCACTACGGTTCACTTTGGAGTTCCGGGACTTTGTTCCCACTTGTTGTGGGTTTGGACATGGCCCGTGACTCCCGACCTAGCGATTTCCTCTACTTGTAATACAAAAATACTAGAAGAAAGCTGAGCTCTATAAACGGGGATGCTCCCGCCTTCGGTCCGGGAGGCCGCAGACGCCAGCCATAGTCGAGGAAAACAGCCCCAAAACGTGGGAAGGAATCGGGAGGCCGGTCTATGTGTCGAGTCCCTGTGCGGGGGTTGCCCGTGTCGCTGCTGCTCCTTGCCGAAGGAATGGCGGGCGGACTGGCGGCGGCATAGCAGTCGGCAATAAATGAGCTGAATGTAAACATGCAGGTAAAAGCACTTCGCACTATCGAAGTGCAATCGTTCCAGGAATCGTTGCGTGATCGTCTGGCGGGCGCGCTGGGCCGCCAAGGGCCCTTTCGCATGGCCACGGACTCAAAAGGGCGGATTCTGGAGACCGAGCCGTTCCTGTCCGCAGTGGAGATCGTGGACCCGAACGAGGGAAAGAGCTGGCGGATTCGAGGCGATCACACGCCGCGCATGGTATTTCCCACCTATATCGCCGTGGACGCGGACGACAACATTTAGGTCAGCGAGCCGCTTCTTGCGGCGGTGGTCGTGTTCAACGAAGCGGGACACTTTGTACTTGCAATCGGCGCGGATCATCTTCTCTCACCCTTCGGCCTCGCGGCGGATGCGGCGGACCACAAACTCTACGTGGAAGATCACTACAAAAGCGAAATCCAGGTGTACTCGCTGGAGGGGCAGTCGCTGCAAGTCATCTCCTCGCGCGGCACCGAACCGGGTCAGGTGCGGCAGCCGTGTGACCTGGTGCTGCATCACGGGATGCTGTTCGTGCTGGACACCGGAAACGCGCGCTTTCAATTGTTCGATCTGGACGGAAACTCCAATGGCGTGACGCCGTTCGGCAACGACCGTTGGCCGATTGCCTTCGCGCCGGATCCCGCCGGGAACCTGTAGTACGTCGGCCTGGAGTCGCCCGGCATGCAGGTCACGGACCCCGCAGGGAGCCCGATCGCCGCGCTCGATTTGCAGTTGCGTTATGGCCAGCCGAGTCGCGGGGCCGCCTATCCTAGCTTCATGAGCGTCGTGGCGCGGCCCGATGGCAGCGTGCTGGCTTTGCGGCCGGCGTTCGAAGAAGTGAAACTCGAGCCCGGCGCCCTGCCCGGAGCAACCGGCAAGCCGAATACGGAGCGGCCACAGAACCCGCCGGAGTAGACGGGCAAACACGTGTTTCTCCGAAGCGAGGTGAGAGCGTGGAGAAGGAACTGTTTCGGCAAACAGGGTGGAGTTGCAATTTACCGAATCCGGGCATCGTGTAGACTGAAGTCGTACCCGCCGGATTCCGGTTGCCGCAAAGATTGCAGGTTATTATTGTGGAGTCGATCCGATGACGCCAGCGCAGAAAGAAGTGCTGCACGAAATCCAAAGCTTTGCTCTGACCGCTTCGACAGCAGAAGCGGTGATGGAAAAAATCGCAAGAAAGCTGCATGAAAAGTTCACGCGCTACAACTGGGTGGGATTTTACGTGGTCGATCCGGCCGATGCGGGGTTTCTGATCGTCGGTCCCTACGCAGGTAGTTTTACACCCAATGTGCGGATCCCGCTGAACAACGGATTGTGCGGCGCGGCCGCTACCACCGGCCAGGTGGTGGTTGTGCAGGACGTCACGCAGGATCCGCGATACCTGGCGGGTTCTTCGCTGGTGAAATCGGAGATTGTCGTTCCGATTTTCGTCAAAAAGAAGCTTGCGGGCGAACTGGATATCGAAAGCTACTTCGCGGATTCCTTTCCGAAATCCGAGCAGGAGTTCATCGAGGCCTGCTCGGTTGTTTTCTCGGACTACCTCGCCAAGAGTTAACGCCTTCTTAGCCAAATTCCGCGGCAGAGGATCCAGAGCACCCTCGCGGCCCTGGCCCGGAATCCGCGTAGACCCAAGCTCCGTTTGCCCTTACAATTCCGCTTTAGCTGACGGACGCTGCCGAATGAATAGCCGGCTTACATATCTCGCGTGTTTCGGTGCTTCGCTTTCATTGGTGGCCGTCGGCGCAATGCAAGCGCAAGAAGCAAGCCCGAAAAAGCGCGTCGCGGTTTTGAATTTTGACAATCCTGGCGTCAGCGCCGACACTCCCTCCGGACTCTTTGGCGCTGACGGAGAAGACGTGGGCAAGGGCGTCAGCATACTCCTGATTGAAAAACTCGTGCGCAGCGGGAAATACACCGTTGTCGACCGCTCGGCCCTGGAGAAACTCCTGAAGGAACAGCAGGACGCCGCGAACGATCAGGTGGATGCTTATGCAATGGCCGCTCGCATCGGCAGGGCGCTCGGGCTCGACGCCATGATCATCGGCGCGGTGACGCGCTATGGTCCCGAAGAGGCGCGCAAGAATGCCGACGGCAGAAGCGGTATGTTCAGCGCAGGCGTGCGCACTCGGAAGTCGAAGGCATACGTCGATCTGACCGCCCGCATTTTCAACGTGACCACTGGCGCGGTGGAGGGAGGGTTCACCGGCTCGGGCGAATCGGAAAAAACCGGTGAAATCACAATCGTCGCCGCACGTGGCAAGGCAGCGCCTTCGCCGGAAATCCTCGGAAGTGAATTTGCCGGCAGCCTGTTGGGCGAGGCCACCCGCAAAGCCGTGGATCAACTCGCGGCGCAGCTCACCTCCTTCGCGGAACAGATTCCCCAATCGCCTCTCAAGATTGAGGGGCTTGTGGCCGATGTCGCAGGGAATGTTCTTACGCTCAATATCGGAAAAAAAGCTGGAGTAAGAGTTGGCGAACGACTCACCATCCTGCGCGACCCTCCCGCACCCGAATCCGCAAATCCCCCAGGCATGATTTCGTTGCCGCAACGCGTCGGGCTTGCCGCCGTAACCGAGGTCGGCGAGGAATTCTCCACGGCCATCGTTTCCGGGGGCGTCGAGGCGCGTGTCGGCGATCACGTTCGCGATGCCGAGCCACCCGTTCCACAGCCACACTGACTTCCCGTCCCCGTTGTTCCTGGCCACTTCGCTCTGCCTTGCAGGGTCCTCACTTTTCGGAATATCGAGGCGAGCAGCGGCCACGCTCGAATTTGTGCCCAACGAAGACCGCGTCTCCCCTCCGATGCCCGCAGCTTTCGCATTGACGATGCTCGCGTCAACAACGGCCGGCGATGCTTACACCTTCAAGGATCTGGCGGAAATGCACCGGAAGGCGGGCTTCGGCGAAGCCACCGCCCAGCCAATTCCGAATAGCCCGCACACCCTGGTAATCGCAAAGGCGTAGGCGATCCGCTTCCGAAAGCGTCTACTGGGAATTTTTGCTGGCCTTAAGCAGAACGATGTCCGCGCTGGGCGTGCCACGGCCCTGGACGAGCGTTTTGCCGTCGCCGGTCCACGTACTCGTATAGTTCAATTCGGAAGTGAAGTGTGTTATCTGCTTGAGGGGACCACTTGGAAGCGGCTGGCGCCATAGATTTGATACGCCGCCGCGAGTGATGGCAATGTCGATTCCCCGATAGTCGGGAGCCCAACGTATGCCGAGCGTGCCGGGCACTCTTTCGAAGGAAAACAAGGGCTCGCCCCCGGCAACGGGAACCACCAGGATGCGGGGACGGGCCTGCATGTTGTTAAGGTCGGTGGCCATCGTGAGAAATAGTTTGGAGTCTCCCGAAAGAAGTGCTTGAGCAACGGAAACCCCGGGGAACTTGAGAATTTGCGGACTACCGCCGTTGATGGAGATCATTGCGACCGCCAACTCGGTGTTCGTAAAGTAGGTCACCCACTGCCCATCCGGCGAACAAAACGGAATCGCCGCTGATTTTTCGCGCGTAAGTTGAACGGAATTTGTGCCATCGGCATCCATGCGCCAGATATTGGACTGATCCCCTTCGAGTTTCTGGTAGACGATATGCTTTCCGTCGCCGCACCCGCTGGCGAAAAAAATATGGTTCTCGGTGGAACCCACCTTGGTGGGAGTCCCACCGTCGGCAGAGATCGTGAAGATCCCGCCGCCATCGGTTTGGTAGACGACCTGGTCTTTGCCGAGTGGAGTCACATTTCCGACGGGAGAGCCACCGGAGGCGATTTGCTTGGCCTTGGAGGAATCGCCGCCGGGAAGCGCCCAAAGATTGGAAGTTCGCGAGCTTTCGATCGCCGCAAGCGAAGTTGCATCTTTAGATAGATCCAGCCAGGAAAGACTGTAGCTGGTCAGGTCGTGAGACAGGCGATGCGCCTCACCGGATGGATAGGAAACGCTCCAGAGCTGGCCGTGCGGCAGAGGCCCCTGCTCCCGCACGGGGATGAGTAGTGCGTTGCCGTCGGGCAGCCAATTGGGTATGCCGAGTTCGTCGTGGGTGGTGTAGAGCGCATGCGCGGAATTGGCATCGTCGGGAGAAACCGCGATCAGCGATTGCTGCGTTGCGCCGCTATACAGAGTAAAAACGATCGTCTTTCCATCCGGAGACCAGGCCGGACGCAGCATCAGAAACGGATTGGGAAGCCCCGGCTTGGACAACAACAGGTGCTCACCGCTTCCGTCGGCATTGGCGATGTGGAGTTCCACGGCACCCTTGTCCGGCACGCCGCGCAGGAATGCGAAATGCCTGCCATCGGGAGAGAAGCCGACGCCTGTGTCGATGTCGCGGACGATTTCAACTGGCGAACCGCCGAGGACGGGCATTTTATAGAGCGAGCTGTAGAGATTGTTTTCTTTACTCGACGCGGTGTAATAGATGTAGACGCCGTCGGGGGAGAACGTAAGGCCGTAAATGGTTATCACTTCCGGCGTAAGAATCTGGACGTCGCTCCCGGTGGCCACCTGGCGAACCATTAAGCTTTGCTTTTCGCCGTCACGCAAAACATAAACGACATACTGCCCGTCGGGTGAAATCGCCACCCCGGAGGCCTTGCCGCTCTGTGTCAGCTTCGTGATTTCGAGATCTCCAAGGTTCAGCGGAGCTTTGCGATTTCCGAGCTTGTACAGCGCGAATCCAACAATCGCCAAGGCAAGAACGCCGAGCAAGCCTCCAAAGAGCATCCCCTTGCTGCGCAATACGGTCGCCGGCCCGGTTCCCCCGCCGCCGCCGAGTGGCGCTGCTCCAGCGGCCGGGTGTGGTCCCGAGGCCGCCGGCGCCACTGAACCCGAAGAACCCGGCAGTGGAATTCGGTCCGAGCTGGAGCCGGCTACCCCCGCAATGGATGCCGCAGATGCTGATCCGGAGGGTTCGGCGATTGGAACGCGGGCGGAACTCGTATCGCGCTGCAGCCGCTTGAGGTCCGCGCGCATGTCGGACGCGTGCTGATAGCGGAGGGCACGATCTTTTTCCAGAGCTTTGTTGATAATGCGCTCGAGATCCACGGGGAGATCGGGATTCAGGCGAACCGGGGGAATCGGCGCACGATTGAGAATGGCCTCAAAGATCGTGGCGGTGCTTTCACCGCGAAACGGCAGTTGGCCGGTGGCCATTTCGTAAAGGACCGCGCCGAAGGAGAAAAGGTCCGTGCGGGCATCGAGTTGTTTCGCGCGGGCCTGCTCGGGCGACATATAGGCAACCGTCCCGATGGTGCTGCCGGGGCTGGTGAGTTGCGCCGTGTCCACGCCCTGGGTGGCCATGGTTTCCGCATGCTCGGGACTCCCGGTTTCGAAACCCACTTTGGCAAGGCCAAAATCTAGAATTTTGGCGTGGCCGCGATCCGTGATGAAGAGGTTCGCGGGCTTGATATCGCGGTGGACAATTCCCTTGGCGTGCGCCGCGTCGAGCGCGTCGGCGATTTCGATAGCAATGCCGAGCAGGGAGTCCAGTTCCATCGCCCGCCCGGCGATAAGGTGCTTCAGCGTCTTACCCTCGAGGCATTCCATGGCGATGAATGCCTGGCCGTTTTCCTCGCCAATATCGTAAATGGTGCAGATGTTGGGATGATTCAGCGCGGAGGCGGCCTGCGCTTCGCGCTGAAAACGGATCAAAGCCTGCGAGTCGCGCGCGACGTCTTCGGGGAGAAATTTGAGGGCAACAAAGCGGCGCAACCGCGTGTCCTCCGCCTTGTACACCACGCCCATGCCGCCGCCGCCAAGCTTTTCCAGAATGCGATAGTGAGAGACGGTTTGGCCGATCAGCGAGGGTTGCTTGGGCATTGCGTGGGATTTTAAAGAGCGTTGGGAGCTAAGTCAACGTAAGCCGCCAACGGAGATGCCGCAATGGATAGTCTTATCAACCTGTCTGAGACGAAATCCACCAGGTGTTGCCGGCGGGGTCCTTCACACCGCATCGCCGGTCGGGATCGCCGGGTTTCTGAACCGGCTCTTGAACGGAGACTCCGCCAGCGACGAGCGCTTTCTTGTAAGTGGCGTCGACGTCGGGAACGTAGACGTGGAGCCAGACGGGAAATGCGGGATATGCATTGTTCGCTTCCGACAGCATCACGACGGTGTCGCCGACGCGCACTTCCGCATGCAGAATCCTGCCGTCCGGCGCGTCGAAGCGCCGCAGTGGCGTGGCATCAAACGATTGTTTCAGGAAATCGATGACGCGCTGCACGCCCTCGGCCATGATGTAGACCGAGACCGAATTGTAGGATTCAGGTTTCCAAGTCCCGGACATTGCATCACCCATGGCCCACACACTCTTGTCTGCGCAGACAAATCCACCGGCTTTGTACTCGGCAAACGCAGGAATGCCCGTGCTTCATCACATCTCCTCGCCGCCGGCAAATTGGCTGAAGGCGTCCGGCGCGGCTTCTTCGAAACGCGTCAGACGGCTGCGGAAAACGAACTTCACCCGGTCGGTGGGTCCGTTGCGCTGCTTGGCGATCATGATGTCGGCCATGTCGCGCTCTTCGGGAGTCAGGTCCATTTTTCCCCAATTGGGCCGGTAGATGAACATAACCACGTCGGCGTCCTGCTCGATGGCGCCGGATTCGCGCAGGTCGGAAAGCTGCGGCCCGCGTTCTTCGCGTTCGGGCGCGCGCGTCAGCTGGCTGAGGACGAGCACGGGGATCTGCAACTCTTTCGCAAGGCCTTTCAAGCCGCGCGAGATGCTGGCCACCTCTTCCTGACGGGAATTGAAGCGGCCGCGCGCGGTGATGAGCTGCAGGTAGTCGACGATCAACAGGGAGAGGCCCTTGTCACGCTTCAGGCGGCGCGCCTTTGCGCCGATTTCCAGCACGCTCGTCGAGCCGGAGTCGTCCACCCAGAGCGGCGACGAGGAGATCGTGCCCAGCGCTTCGGTCATGCGCCGCCAGTCTTCGCGGCTCAGGTGCCCGGAGCGGAATTTGTGCGCGTCCACCTGCGCCACGGAGGCCACCAGGCGCTGCAACAGCGATTCCTTGGACATTTCCAGGCTGAACATGGCCACCGGCAAGCCGCCGCGGATGGCAATGTTTTCCGCCAGGTTCAGCGCCAGCGCCGTTTTTCCCTGTGAAGGGCGCGCGGCAAGAATAATCAATTCCGAAGGCTGAAGGCCCGAAAGAAGCTTGTCCAATTCGCCGTAACCCGTGGAAATTCCGGTGACGCTCTTCCCTTCCCGGAAGATTTTCTCCAGGCGCTCGAAATTGTCGCGGACGATGTCTTTCACCGGCACCAGGCCGGCTTTGACGCGGTCTTCGGCGATGGCGAAAATGCTGGACTCGGCGTTATCCAGAATGGCGTCGGCGCCGTCTTCGCCTTCGAACGCGCGTTGCTGGATATTGTGCGTGGCGTGGATCAGGTTGCGCAGCAGGGCCTTTTCCTTGACGATGCGCGCGTAGTGCTCCACGTTGGTCACACGCGGGATGCCATCCACCAGCGAAGCCAGGTACGGCGCGCCGCCGGAGGCTTCCAGTTCGCCGCGGCGATGAAGCTCTTCGGTGAGCGTGACCAGGTCGATGGCCTGCTGCGCCTCGCCGAGCGCAATCATGCGCGTAAAGATGTTGCGGTGCTGCGGGATGAAGAAATCGTCGGGTTTCAGGGATTCGACGGCCGCGTTCAGTGCGTGGTTATCGAGGAGAATGGCGCCAAGAATGGAGCGCTCCGCATCGAGATTGCAGGGAAGCGGGCGCTCGAGGGTGGAATCAGCGGGCATAGGGACAAAGAGGCCTTTCTCTATTTCGCTTTTCCTTCGCTATTATAATTGGAGGCGAGCGAAACGAAAGCACAAAAAATTCTCCGGTGCTCCTGATCGCCCCGGCGCCGGAGTGGCAGGGGAAAGTTTGCGCGGATCGCGCGAGCGCGTCAATCCGCCTCGATGTGGATTATGCGGAAATGTCGGAAAACTTTTAGCGAGAATGAGGCGCGCAAAACTCATGCCCCTGCTACATAGAAATTTCGGGCCGGGCTACGCTTCTTTTTCGACGGTGACTTTGATTTCGGCATTGACGTCCCGGAAGACCTTGACGGTCACCGGAAATTCGCCGAGAGCCTTGATGGGATCGGCAAGCTGCACTTGGCGCTTGTCGGCCTCGAAGCCCTGCGCTTTGAGCGCGTCCGCGATATCGCCGGCCGTCACCGACCCGAACATCTGGTCGTTTTCGCCGGTCTTGCGGTGGAACTTCAGCGAAACGCCGTTCAGCAACTCGGCCTGCTTCTTCGCGGCTTCGAGTTCGGTGGCGGTTTTCTTGGCCAACGAGGCGCGAATCCGTTCGAGCGCCTTCATGTTGCCCGGCGTGGCTTCGATGCCGATTTTATTCGGCAAAAGAAAATTGCGCGCGTAGCCAGGTTTTACGGTGACCACGTCACCGCGGTGGCCGAGCTTTTCGACATCTTCCTGAAGAATGATCTGCATGGCGTGCTCCTGAGCTTTCGAAATCGGTACTTTCAGATTCGTGGCCACCCGGTGGTGGCCGTTGCTTGCGGCCGGTCTAAAGTCCGGCCATGACAAGGGCGCCCGCCACGGAAGGTGGCGGCTTAATGCTTCCCCTACCGGGCGCGCTACGCCTTCGGCGCTTCGATGGCGCGCGGAGCCTGAACACCGGCCGCGCTGCCGGCAAACGGCAGCAGGGCGATGTTGCGGGCCCGCTTGATGGCCACGCCCAGCCACCGCTGGTGACGCGCGCAAACGCCCGTCATGCGGCGGGGCAAAATTTTGCCGCGCTCCTGCACGAATTGCGCAAGAATGTCGGCGCGCTTGTAGTCGATGAAATCCATCTTATCGACGCAGAACTTGCAAACCTTCTTCTTGCGAAAATACTGGCGCTTGCCACGGCGCAGGCCGACGGGACCTCCGGGGCCACCTTCGCGACGGCCGCCACCCGGACCGCCTTCGCGGCGCGGACCACCGGCGTGCGCGTGACCACCCTCGCGGCGAGGGGCGCCTCCGCTTTCACCACCTTCCCGGGCGGCGGGAGCAGCCGGAGCGGCTGGCCCTTGTTTCTGTTCTTCGGACATAACTTCCTACCTTTCCAGTGTGCAATCCCAAAAATCGATCAAAAATTGGGCCGATCTCAATGTTCGGCCACTACAGCGGCGCCCGATTCCCCTGCCAGGCAACCAGAAAGCGGCCGCTGCATAGCAGGCGGCATAAAGCCTCAACCACACTAACTTCCCGCGGCTTGCTGCTGCTCGGCGCCAGGCTGCGGCTGCGTGATGCGGCGCGGACGGCGTGCGGCGCGCTGCTCGCGCTTCTGCGAAAGCTTCTTCTGCCGCTTCAGCTCTTCGTCCAGACGGATAGTCTGGTATTTGATCACCGAGTCCTGCACGCCAAGACGCCGCTCGAGCTCGTGAACCAGTTCGCCGTGACTCGTGCGCACCTGCTGGTAAATGTAGATACCTTCGCGGTGCTTGGCGACCTTATAGGCGAGCTTCCGCGTGCCCCAGTGCTCGGTCTTCTCGATCTTGCCGCCCTTTTCGGCGACAGCGGTCTCGAGGGAGTGGATGACCTTCTTGATTTCGTCTTCCGGCGTCGCCGGGCGGGCGATGAAGATCAGATCGTACAAACGCTCTTCCATGATGACCTCTTTCTTCCTGTTCCGGGCGCGAGGCCCGGGAAAATTGTGGCGGCGTAAAACCGCCCCTGCAAAACCTTCACGGGCGGAAGCCTGTGCTACTGCGGCTCCGCCGGCGATACGCGCCGGTTGAATTTGTTCATTGCCGCGGCGATCCCGTCCCTCAGAATCACTTCCACCGCGTCGCCCGCCACGCCCACCATTTTGGCGGCGACTTCCAGCGTGGCCTTCTTCATCGGCCGCAAAACATAATCGGCCAAATCGCCCACCGGATGATCGGGCCCGCAGCCCAGCCGCAACCTGGCGAACTCCTGCGTGCCCACCGCGCTGGTGACCGACTTCGCCCCGTTGTGCGTTCCGGGGCTGCCCCGCTCGCCGATGCGAATCATGCCCCAGGGCAGATCCCGTTCGTCGAACATCACCAGCAAATCCTCGGGACCCAGTTCGTACCGCTCCAGGAGGTCCCGTACGGAGACGCCGCTGAGATTCATGTACGTGAGCGGCTTGGCCAGGATTACTTCCTCCCCGGCCACTTTTCCCTTCCCCACCAGCGCCTTGCCTTCAGGCCGCTCCACGCGAATGTTCGCGCGATTTGCGATTTCATCCACGGCAAGAAAGCCCAGATTATGCGGCGTCCACTGATACTCCGGGCCAGGATTGCCAAGGCCGACAATGAGCCGCATGACGTATGGCGCGTGGCGAAAGGAAAAGAACTACTTCTTCTTTTCCTGCTTTTCCGCCGCCTTGGCGCCTTCCTCGCCTTCTTCGCCTTCCTCTTCCTTCTTGCCCTTCTTGATGACTTCGGGCTCGGCGGGAGCAGCTCCCGGCACCGCCGCTTCCGCAGGCTTCTCCTCCTCCACGCGCAGGGCGACCACGTGCGAAATCACGCTTTGCGGATCGGTGACCAGCTTGATCTTGTTCTTGTCGATCGACAGATCGCCCGCGCGGAGACTTTGGTTCAGCGCCAGGCCGCTCACGTCCACGCGGATTTCGGTCGGGATGTCCGCCGGCAAGCACTCGACCTCCACCTCGCGGAGAACCACTTCGTAGACGCCGCCCTGCACCTTCACGCCGGTAGGATCGCCGAACGTGTGCACGGGCACCTTGACCTTCATGCGCACGTCCATGGCAATGCGCAGCAGGTCCACGTGCAGCAGGTTGCCGGTAACCGGATCCACCTGCCAGTCCTTGACGATCGCGGGTTCCTGCTTGCCGCCCAGGTCTACCTGAAACAAGGTGTTGTGCCCGGATTCGGAACGGAGAATCGCGGTAACCTGCTTGGTGTTGACGGCCAGCGCCAGCGCTTCGCCTTTGCCGCCGTACAGTGTGGCGGGAACTTTCCCGGAAACGCGCAAGCGGCGCGCTTCGTTTTTGCCCCGCGTGCTGCGGGGCGCGCCTTCGACAATGATCTGTGCCATAGTTCTTTCCCTTCCTGAAATCTTTTCCCGCAAGTTGCTGCTTGCCGGAAACCCGCCGGTCTAAAGCCCGGCCACTGCAACAGCCGGGCGGCCAAAAAGCCGCCCCTGCAAAACCTAAATAAACAACTCGCTGATCGAGGTCTCCTCGTGAATCGACCGGATGCCCCGCGCCAGGAGTTCGGCCACGCTCAAAATCCTGATTTTTTTGACATGTTTCGCGGCTTCGCACAGCGGCACCGAATCGGTGGCCACCACTTCGGAGATCACCGAATTCTGGATGCGCTCGACGGCCGGGCCCGAAAATACCGCGTGCGTGCACGCCGCGAACACCTGCGTGGCGCCCTCGCGCATCAGCGCGTCGGCTGTCTTCACCAGTGTCCCGGCGGTATCGATGATGTCGTCCACGATCAGCGTGCTGCGGCCGCGAACGTCGCCGATCAAATTCATCACTTCGGTGACGTCGAGATCCACGCGGCGCTTGTCCACGATGGCCAGCGGCGCGCCAAGCTTCTTCGCGAACGCCCGCGCGCGCTCCACGCCTCCCGCATCCGGCGAAACCACGGTCAGGTTCGGCAAATTCTTGTTGCGGAAATAATCCACCAGCACCGGCGAGCCGTAGAGGTGATCCACCGGCACGTCGAAATAGCCCTGAATTTGCGGCGCGTGCAAATCGAGCGTGAGCGCGCGGCTCGCACCCGCCGTTTCCAGCAGGTCGGCGACGAGTTTCGCGGATATCGGAACGCGCGGCTTATCTTTGCGGTCTTGCCGCGCATAGCAGTAATACGGCAACACGGCGGTTATCCGCCAGGCGGAAGCGCGCTTGAACGCGTCGATCATCAGCAAGAGTTCCAGTAGATGGTTGTCCACCGGAAACGAGCAGGGCTGCACCACGAAAACGTCCGCGCCGCGTACGTTTTCCAGAATCTGAAAATAGATCTCGCCGTCGCTGAAGCGGCCAAGGAGCGATTTGCCGAGCGGCACATCGAGGTTCTTGCAGATGGCCTCGGCCAGCGCCGGATTCGCGGTTCCCGAGAATATCTTGAATCGTTCGTCGTTCACGATTTTCCGTTAACAGATAACGGCGAGCAGAGCGCAGGAGCCTTTCGCTTCCTGTCACCTGTTCGCTGCTAGCTGTTAGCTCCTTCTTTGTGGCTGACCAGTCAGCCGGGCAAACAAACACCAGCACTGCCATTCAGTGTTTCGGCGTGAAACAGAAACGGAGAGACGCTGAGGTTTCACCAACAATTGCGAACTTCCAGCCAGCAGGTCTATCGCCCAGCCATCACGTTCGCATACCTCTTCCGCGAAAACGTCTCGCAGACGAAGGTCTCATCGTGCGGAAACCCGACAGCGGCTCGGCGCGCCTTCGCTGGGCTCGGGAAAACTCCAAACACCGCCGAACCGCTACCCGCCAGCAAGGCTTCTGAAGCCCCACGATGAAGCAGGTCCCGCTTGATTTTCGCAAGCCGGGGATGACGCCGGAAGACCGCC
>JAJPIE010000095.1 GCA_021324935.1 Acidobacteriota bacterium | reverse complement strand
TCGGCTCTCTGAGCCTGCGTGTTATGACCATCTTGTTGACGGTTTTCTATGCACTGCTCTGCCTGGCCCATTATGCACGCAGCGAAGGCACGCAATCTTCCGCGGCGGCGCGGCCCCGGCGCACATTTAGCGTGTGGCGCGAGCGGCTGCGTTCCTCGCCTTGGATTTCTCTCGTGCTGCTTTTCTTTCTCTATGTGGGGATTGAAATTTCCGTTGGCGGCTGGGTGGCCTTGGACGAAAAGCGCATGGCCAGAGTACCGGCCGCGGTGCTGGCGGCTGCCCCGGCGTTTTTCTATGGCTTTCTGCTGCTCGGCCGATTTCTGGTTCCTTTCGTCCTAAAACGCATTTCGCAGCGCATGCTTTGCGTTGGCGGCCTGGCCGTGGCAGCCGTGGGGATTGCGGTGGTCGCGCTGGCGCGAACGCCGGGAGTGCTTTACGCGGGGGCGTTGCTTGCTGGATTCGGATGCGCGCCGCAGTATCCGATCTACGTCACGTGGCTGGCAGGGGTGTTCCAGGAAGACTCGACGTGGCTGGCGGCGCTGTTCTTCGGCTCCGCGGGATTTGGAAGTTCCATCATTCCGTGGCTTGTGGGAGTGATCGCTTCGCAAACGCACTCGCTGCGCTTTGGTTTTCTGCTGCCACTTGCTTCGGCGGTGGCGATGATTCCGTTTGCCTTGCGCACCTGCCCGAGGAGCAGCCCAGCCCACCAAGATGCGGCAAGCTGACAGCCATGAATCCTGGCAACACCGGCATGCTTCCTCCCGGAATAGGCTTCAAGAATCAATGTTCGAGCCGCGGTGTTTCCCCGCGCGGTGGCCAGAGACAAAATGAGCCTCCGATTCAGTAGGGACGGAGGCTCATTCTTTCCGTTGAGAAGTTTTTTAACGATCGATCGTAACGGCTTCTTCCAGCTTGAACGTGATCCGCGATTCCGCGGGGAATTCCACGTTCTTCCCCCCGGTGGTGCCGGACGCGGCCAGTCCGCCTCCGCCGCCCAAGGCCGCCCCAATCGCGGCTCCCTTGCCGCCGCCCGCCAATCCGCCGATGAGAGCGCCCACGGCCGCGCCCCCGCCGGTCACCACCGCGGTGCGCTTGCCTTTGCCCTTTTGCGTTGCCGCATAGGTGCTCGACGCGATCATATAGCCCTTGCCGCGCACTTGCAGCCGAGTGATTTTGACGGCCAGGTCTGCTTCGCCCTTAAACGTGCCTTGCTTCTTGGATTGCACCACGGTCCCGGTAACGCCGGAGCCCTTGGGAATGGCGACCTCGTTGTCCACCAAGATGTCAGAAGCAACGCTGCCTTCGAATTCATCCCCCGGATTAGCGACGCGGGAGTTGATCGTGGAAGAAAGAATCACGGGAATTTCCGTGCCCGCCGGAACGACGAAGGGTTTCGGCGGTGGTGGAGGAGGCGTGGGAGTGGAAGCCTGCTGGCTGCCGGAAGGCCCGCCGGCTGCCTGTTGGCTGGTGTCGGTGGAAGCATTGCCGGAGTTCTGATTCTTGCAACCGGCGGCCAGGCCAATCACGGCCGCGATTGCGAAGACTGCCCATTTCTTATTCATGATTCCCCCATTCAAGTTTCCGATTGGATTCGAACCCTGCCGCAAGGGTGATTCGATTTTTCTGGATTTCCGCTGGGCGCCGCGGCGTTCAAGAGGAATACTATCACCACTTTTTCGGCGAGAGTAGTGGCGCATCACGCTTACTTGACATGAGGCAGTTGGTCCCGCTCACCGCAGTGGCGCATTTGCGGGGCAGGGAAAGGGCCGTTACAATTTTGCGGATGATGCCTGAAGCCCGAGTTTCCGCTCCGCTTTCCGCGGAAGTTGCCGCGCGGATTGCGCGGGAGCTTTACGGCCTAAGCGCCACGATTCGCGCTTTGCCAGGCGAATACGACGACAACTTCCAGTTGCAAACCGGCGATTCTCGGTCATTTGTGCTGAAAGTGATGCATCCCGCCCGCGAAGAATCGTTCGTGGACATGCAGTGCCGCGCCCTGACGCATCTCGCCGTGCGGGCCCCGAAACTGGCGTTGCCGCGTGTAATCCCAACCGTGAAAGGGGAATTGTTCGCGCGCTTCGTGCTCAAAGACGATTCCGCGCGCTTCGTCTGGATGCTCTCCTATCTGCCCGGCAGCACACTTTGCGAGACGCGGCCGCACACTCCCGAATTGCTGCGTTCTCTTGGCAGGTTACTGGGCGAAATGGATCTGGCACTGCTCGATTTTTCGCATCCGGCAGCGCACCGTTTTCTGAAGTGGGACATCTCCCGCTCGAATTGGGCCCGGGACTATCTGAGCCACGTGGCAAACCCCGGACGCCGCGCGCTCGCCAAGAAATTCCTGAACCTATTTGAAGAGGAAGCCGTGCCGCGCTTCCCGCATCTGCGCCGCAGCGTGATTTATGGGGATGCAAACGACCACAATGCGCTGGTCGATACGCGAGCGATGCGCGTGGTTTCCGTCATCGATTTCGGCGATATGCACGAGGGATTCCGCGTGGCGGAACCCGCGGTCGCCGCCGCTTATGCGATTCTGGGGAAGCCCGATCCTCTCGTCTTCGCCGGGTCCGTGCTCGCCGGATACCACGAAATCTTGCCGCTGAAGGACGAGGAAATCGCCGCGTTCTTTGCACTGATCGGCGCGCGGCTGGCAGTCAGCGTGGTGAACTCTGCCCACCGTAAATCACTGGTGCCCGACGATCCTTATGTCACCGTTTCCGAGCTTCCAGCCTGGGAAGCCCTGGAACGCCTGGCGGCTATTTCTCCGGAAGCTGCACACGAGTATTTTGGTGGTCTCGCTTCAGAGATATCGCCCGCGGCACAGGAGCGGGTTCCGGAAGTGCCGAAAGAAGGTTCCAAGCATCGTTTCTCGTATGAGGAAAGTCTGGCGGTGCGCAAGCGGCTGCTGGGTGGAAATCTATCGCTTTCTTATGCCCAGCCGCTGAAGATCGTGCGCGGCTTCATGCAGTACCTCTACGACCAGGCGGGCCGCGCGTATCTGGACGTTTACAACAACGTGCCGCTTGTGGGGCACTCGCATCCGCGCGTGGTGCAGGCCATTCAGGAACAAGTGGCGCTGCTCAACACGAACACGCGCTACCTGCACGACAACATTCTCTTGTACGCGGAGCGCCTTACGGCGTTGCTGCCCGAGCCCTTGCGCGTATGCTATTTCGTCAATTCCGGCAGCGAGGCCAACGAACTGGCCCTGCGCCTTGCGCGTGCTCACACAGGCCGCGAAGATGTTGTCGTTCTCGAGCATGCGTATCACGGCCACACGAACACGCTGATCGATATTAGCCCTTATAAATTCAACGGACCGGGCGGCCGCGGGCGCAAGCCGTGGGTTCATGTCGCGCCGATTCCAGACGACTATCGTGGCGCGTACCGCCGCGGCCAGCCGGACCTGGGCAAGAAGTACGCCGCGCATGTTGGCGAAATCCTGGAGCACTGCCGGGAAGAAGGACGCACCGTGGCGGGTTACATCGCCGAGACGTTGCCGAGTGTTGCGGGACAGATCGTATTTCCGCCGCAATATCTCGCGGAAGCCTACAAACACGTACGGGCAGCGGGGGCGGTCTGCATCGCCGACGAGGTGCAGGTCGGCTTCGGCCGCCTGGGCACGCATTTCTGGGGATTCGAGACGCAAGGAGCAGTGCCGGACATTGTTGTGTTCGGCAAGCCCATTGGCAACGCCTTTCCGTTGGCGGCGGTAGTGACGACGCGTGAAATCGCCGATTCGTTCGCCAACGGCATGGAATTCTTTAGCACGTTTGGCGGGAATCCGGTGGCATGCGCCGCTGGGCTGGCGGTGCTGGACGTTTTGCGCGACGAGGAATTGCAAATGAACGCCTTAAAAGTAGGCTCACACTGGATCAGCGAGCTGCGCGTGTTGCAGGAAAAGCTACTGCTGATCGGTGATGTGCGCGGCTCGGGGTTGTTTCTGGGCATCGATTTGGTCAAAGACCGGGAAACGCGCGCACCTGCCACGCGCCAGGCTTCCTATGTCGTGAATCGCCTGTGCGAAGAGGGCATCCTTGCCGGCACGGACGGTCCGCACCACAACGTTATCAAGCTGCGGCCGCCACTTTGTTTCACAGCCGAAGACGCTGCTCGCTTCACCAGCACTTTAGCCCGCATCTTGAAAGAACCGCAGGCGTCCCCCTCCGCGTAATTCCACAGAACGAGCTAAATCGGGGAAACGGCGCAAGCAATTGCCGCCGCTTGGGAATTATCAGGAAAGATCAAGCTCCACCTTGTCGACGTAGCACCAGCCCCAGGTTTCGCCTGGCTCGAGCGAGCGCATGATCGGGTGTTTCGTGCGGTGGAAATGCTTGGTGGCGTGCTTGTTTCTGGAAGAGTCGCAGCAGCCCACTTGGCCGCATTCCATGCACACTCGGAGATGCACCCAGGCGTCGCCCGTTTTCATGCACTCTTCGCAGCCCTGCGTGCGCGGCGAGACTTTGTGGATGTGACTCAGATGCGTGCAAGCGCTCATGGTCGCTCTCTCCTGTTGTGGGTTCTACCGGGTGGAATTCCGGGCCGCAAGCGCTCCGGATTTTGGACCCTAATATGATGCGCTGGCTAAGCGATTGTCTTAAACATATTAAAGTGGGTGAAGAAGGCTTCTTCGAGGAGGGCCTTCGGAAATCTGCTTAACGACAGGCTTCCGTAGCCAAAGGC
>JAJPIE010000091.1 GCA_021324935.1 Acidobacteriota bacterium | reverse complement strand
CTATTTTCTATTTTCTATTTTCTATTTTCTGATTCTCGCCGCTCGTCACTTTCGACTCGCCACTGCCTCTAGAAACCCATAATGTTGTAGCCGCAATCCACATAAATCGTCTCGCCGGTAATCCCCGAACCCGCCGGCGACAATAAAAACACCGCCGTGCTGCCTACTTCCGCCGGGTCCACGTTGCGCTTCAACGGCGCGCGCTCCGCGTGCGACTTCAGCATCTCTCCCAACTGCGAAATCCCTCGCGCCGCCAGCGTCTTGATCGGCCCCGCCGAAATCGCGTTCACGCGAATGCCCTTTGGCCCCAGGTCGTTCGCCAGATAGCGCACCGTCGCCTCCAGCGCCGCCTTGGCCACTCCCATTACGTTGTATTTCGGCACCACCTTTTCCGCGCCGTAATACGTCAGCGTCACGATTCCGCCGCCGTTCGTCATCATCGGAGCCGCCGCGCGCGCCACCGCGATCAAGGAATATACGCTGACGTCATGCGCGATCCGGAATCCTTCGCGCGAGGTATTGACAAACTCTCCCTTCAAATCTTCCGCTGGCGCGTAAGCCACGCTGTGCACCAGCCCGTCCAGTGCCCCATAGCGCTCCTTCAACGTTTCAAACAGCGCCGCAATCTGGTCGTCGAACGACACGTCGCACATGAACCCTTCGGCGTCCGGCAGATCGGCGATCAGATCCTTGGCCTCCTGCTCCAGCCGCTCGTTCTGATAGGTAATCGCCAGCCGCCACCCGGCCTCCGCCATTTTCTGCGCAATCGCCCACGCGATGCTCCGCTTATTCGCCAGCCCGAAAATCACCGCCGTCTTTTGCCCTTCGCTCACGTTTTCCCTCTTCGTCTTTCCGCACTTTTCCTTTACTTCGTTACTGCTTTACCTCGTTGCTTCCTCTCAAGTCCGCCTCAGATTCGATGGAAAGCTTTCTCGATTTCCTTGACGGAATATCTTAAGACCACCGGCCGCCCATGCGGACAGCTCATCGGGCAATCCGTCTTCGCCAATGCCCCCAGCAGCCATTCCATTTTCGTCTGGTCCAGCGGCATATTCACCTTGATCGCCGCGTGGCACGCCGTCGAAGCCGCAATTTTCGCCTGCAGCGTATCGATCGAAATCGCCGCGTTTTCCCGCTCGATTCCGTCGATAATCTCGGTCAAGAGATGCTCCGCGTCGGCCGCCGCCACGCCCGCGGGAATCGCCTGGATCGCCACGCTTTTCGGCCCCATCGGCTCCACTTCAAACCCGTTCGCCGCCAGCTCTTCGGCGATTTTTTCGTAGATCACAATCTGCCGGGGCGAAAGCTCGAACACCAGCGGCATCAGCATCCGCTGCGCTTCCACTTTGCCCGCCCGCCGCGCCTCCAGGTGCTGCTCAAACAGCACGCGCTCGTGCGCCACGTGCTGGTCCACAATCCAAAGCCCTTCGCCGTTCACCGCCACGATGAAGCTCGCGCTCACCTGCCCCAGCGGCTTTAGATCCGCAATCTGCTCCGGCTTCGGTAAAGTCGCCGGTATATCGCCGCTCGCCCGTGAAAAATTCTCCGCCCAGTTCGGCTCGCGGCCTCTCGTGAACTCTGGCATCGCCCCCGGCGTGAATCCCGTTCCGTACGCCGCGCCCGTCGCCGGCTCAAACGCAAACCTCTGCGGCGCGGGCTGCGCAGGCGCCGCCGACAAATCGAATCCATTCCCCCCCGAATAATCCGAGCCTGCGCCCGGCCCGACGCCCAACTCCTCCATCGCCGGAATGATCGCCCGCGGCACGCCTGAATTCGCCGCGGGCGCCTCGCCGTATCCCCCGCCCGCAAACGAACCAGCCGGCGGCGCCGGATTCGGCGCAATCCCGGCGCCCACCGCCGCCGTCGCAAAACTTGCAATCGGCCGCGTGTTCATCAGCGCCTGCCGGATCGCGTCGCGCGTGAAATCGTGAACGAACTGCGACCGCCGGAACCTCACCTCGATCTTCGCCGGGTGCACGTTCACGTCCACTTCGTCGTAAGGCATCTCCAGAAACAGCAGCGTCGCCGGAAACACCGCCGGCGGCAAAATATTCCGGTACGCCTCGTGAATGGCGTGCAAAATCAGCCGGTCGCGCACCAGCCGCCGGTTCACAAACACGTAAATGCCGTTGCGGTTGGGCCGCTGGATCTCCGGCCGCGAGGTGAACCCGCTCACCGTCAGCGTCGCCGCCTCTTCGCCCGCTTCCATCTCCGGCTCGGTGATGGCCGCGCGAAACGCCGCGGAAACACTAGGGATTTCCACCAGTTCGTCCAGCGCCTGCCGTCCAAACAACTGGTACACCCGATCCGCAAGTTTCTCCGCCGGCGGGCAATTGATGATCTCCTGCGTCGGCGTCGTCAAAACAAATTGTTTGGAGGGATTCGCCAGGGCATAGTGCGTCACCAGCGACGCGATGTGCCCCAGTTCCGTCGTGTCCGACTTTAAAAATTTTCGGCGTGCCGGCACGCTGTAAAACAAATCGGCCACGCTCACCGTCGTTCCCGCCGGCAATCCCGCGGGTTTCACGCCCACCAGCTTTCCTCCGGCAAACTCCACACGCGTTCCTTCCGCTTCGTTAGCGTCACGCGTCTCCAGCAGCAATCGCGACACCGACGCGATCGAAGGCAGCGCCTCGCCGCGAAACCCCAGCGTTGAGATCGTCATCAGATCGTCGGCTGTGCGCAATTTGCTGGTCGCATGCCGCTCGAAGGCCAGCAGCGCATCGTCGTGTGTCATTCCGTGCCCGTCGTCGATCACGCGGATCATGCGCTTTCCGCCCATCTCCGTTTCGATGCGCACGGAATTCGCACCCGCGTCCAGCGCGTTCTCCAACAACTCCTTCACCACCGACGCTGGCCGCTCCACCACCTCACCGGCCGCAATCCGGTTCGCCACCGCCTCCGCCAATATGCGTATCCGGCTCACGCCCTCGCGCCCTTCGCTTCCCATTTGGGAGGCGGGGGCTTCAGCCCCCGCGTTACCGTCGGCATAGGAGAAGGAGCTTTAGCCCCTGAAGCAAGGTTCTGATATCGAGCGGGAGCACAATCCATTTCAAATCTACCGTTAGCCGACGAATCCGCCCATTCCTCAGCCCTCTCCACCAACCTCGCTCGAACTGGATTCATCCGAATATAATTCGCCTTCGCTTGCCAATCCTCCATATCGCGGATCGTCCAATCATAAAATCCAACCTGCCAAATCTCCATCTTGCCGCCACTCTGCTTATGAATGTGGCGCGAACTCCCACCCTTGATGAACTGTATCGCTTTCTCGAGGCTCGTATCGTTGTTTGGGGTAAGCAACAAGTGCAGGTGGTCCGGCATGATCACGAATTCGTGAAGAAGATATGCGCCCTTATTCCGATAGCTGAACAACGATTCCAGCATAATCTCCGCCGATTCCGTAACCTGAAACACAGCTCGCCCTTCCCGGCACTTTGTCGTAACAAAGTACGAAGAGCCCGGCGCCGTCCGGTGTCGCGGGCGTATCCGGCTCATCCTAAGCCGTGCGCCTCGGTTCTATCTGTAACCAATCGCTGTTTCCTGGCGACCGATGCTTTACCGACCAGATCCCACTGGTATCAATCATCGGGAAATGTTCGACACCTCGGCCGCTGGGGCAGGAGATGCCATGAGGGCCGTGTCCGGGCTCGCTCAGCTTCTCAAACGCAATGCGCCACGCACCACCACACCACTGGCATGCCACCTCCTTGACATTAAGCACCCCAATTCCCAATTGATCCAACTGCGCCGCATCCACTTCGCTCGGCGACTCCGCCATCAAGTCCACCGCGGCGGTTGTCTTCGCAAAGGCAATCACTTCGCGAATGGATTTTTCGCCCGCCAGCAGCATCGTTACGCGGTCGAGGCCCAGCGCTATTCCGCCGTGAGGCGGCGTGCCGTACGTCAGCGCATCCAGGAAAAACCCGAAGCGCCGCCGCAACTGCTCTTCGCTCAACCCCAGCGCGCGGAACAACCGCTCCTGAATATCCTGCCGGTGAATCCGGATGCTGCCCGAGCCCAGTTCCACTCCGTTCAGCACCAGATCGTAACCCTTCGACCGCACTTCCCACGGCGCGGTCTCCAGCTTCTCCAGATCCTCGTCCACGATTCCCGTGAACGGATGCTGCGCGCTCACCCAGGTCTTGTCCGTTTCGCTCCATTCAAACAGCGGAAAGCCAGTCAGCCACAGGAATTTCCACTGCGACTTGTCGATCACGCCCAGCGCTTCGCCCAACTGCAGCCGCAACTGCCCCGCGATCAGCGCCGCCGCTTCCGTGCCCTTGATCTCTTCCTTTGCCGATACGGCCATCACCAGGTCGCCGGTCTTCGCGCCGCAAGCCGCAGCGAGTTTTTTCACGTTCTCCGCGCCGATCAACTTCTCCACTGTCGAAGTCGTCCCCTCCGCGGCCAGCTTCACGAAATACGCGCCGCGCGCGCCCAGCCCCTTGGCTTTCTCCGTCAATTCGTCCAGTTGCTTGCGCGAATAGGCAGCCGCGCCCGGCGCCGCAAACGCAAACACGCTGCCGCCGATCTGCAGCTTCTCTTTCGCTTCGGCCGGGAAACAGTCTGTGACTTCGTGCAGCTCCATCCCAAAGCGCATATCCGGCTTGTCGCTGCCATACTTGCGAATCGCATCTTTATAAAGCATGTGCGGAAACGGCGCTTTCGCCTCAATCCCCGCCACCGCGCATGCGCGCACCATCACGTTTTCAATCACGTTGAAAATGTCTTCCTGCCGCGGGAAGGACATCTCCAGATCCAATTGCGTGAACTCCGGCTGCCGGTCCGCGCGCAAATCCTCGTCGCGGAAACACTTCACGATCTGGAAGTAGCGGTCCAGCCCGCCGATCATCAGGATTTGCTTGAAGATCTGCGGCGATTGCGGCAACGCATAGAAATTCCCGTGATGCACGCGGCTGGGCACCAGATAATCGCGCGCGCCTTCCGGCGTCGAGCGCGTCAGCATCGGCGTCTCCACTTCGATGAACCCCATCTCGTCCATCGTCTTGCGGATTTCCAGGATAATCTTGTGCCGCAGCGCCAGATTCTTGTGCGGCTTCGGACGCCGCAGGTCCAGATAGCGGAATTTGAGCCGCGTCTCCTCCGCCGCGTTGATCTCTTCCTCGATCGGAAACGGCGGAGTCTTCGCGTTGTTCAGAATGTGCAGCTTCGCCGCCACCAGTTCCACTTCGCCCGTGGCGATTTCCGGATTCGGCTTCTCGCGCTTGGTGACTTTCCCTTCCACGGCCACCACGAATTCGCTTCGCGCCTGCTCGGCCTTCGCGTGCGCTTCGGGCTGCGTCTCCTTGTTGAAGACCACCTGCACGATGCCCGCGCGGTCGCGCACGTCCAGAAACAGCAAATTGCCCAAATCGCGCCGCCGGTGCACCCAGCCCATCACCGTCGCGTCGCGTCCCGCATCGGCCGCCCGCAGCGCCCCGCAATAATGTGTCCGCTTCAAATTCCCCAAAAAGTCCAGCACGTTCGTTCACCTGTAGCTCACCCCTTCAGGGGTGAGGCTTTTCTGCCGCACGCTCCACCGTCCCGTTGGCACATTGTTGCCGAGCCACGGTAACGGCCTCAGGCCTGAAAGGCCTGAGCTACAACCTCCCCGTGGCACAGCCAGTCCTGGCTGTGCTCTTCCGTCTTTACCTCGTTACCTCATTGTTTCTTTATTTCCCTCTTCAATTTCTCCAGAAACTCCGCCTCGCTCATCTTCGCCTGCGAGCCATCCGCCAGCGTCTTCACCGTCCACTGGCCGGATGCCACTTCGTCTTCACCTAAAATCAGCGCGTACTTCGCGCCGAGCTTGTCCGCGTGCCCCAGCGCCTTCCCGAATTTCTGCTCCCCCGCCGGCAACTCCACTCGCACTCCCATTGCCCTCAATCGCTGTGCCGATCCAATCGCCGCGCGCTGCGTAGCAGTCCCCATCCACGCCACGTACACATCACAAGGAATCTTCGCCGCGCCCTTCTTCTCTTCACTCGCCGCTCGCCACTCGCCACTCGCCACTTTTCTCCCCTGCTCCTGGTCTTGCAGTGAGAGAATCAACCGATCCTCCCCAATCGCGAACCCAATTCCCTTCGTCGGCAAGCCGCCCAGCAATTCCACCAGCCCATCATACCGCCCGCCGCCGCACACCGCATTCTGCGACCCCAAGCCCTTCGCGGTGATTTCAAACGTCGTGCGCATGTAGTAGTCCAGCCCGCGCACCAGCCGCCAGTTTTCTGCGTATTTCACGCTGCGCAAATCCAGTTGCCTTTTCACCTCGACATACTGCTTCGCGCACTCGTCGCACAAATGTTCCGAAATCTTCGGAAGCCCCGCGATGATCGCTTGCTCGCTCTCGAGCTTCGAATCCAGCACCCGCAGCGGATTGGTCTCAATCCGCCGCTGGCTGTCCGGCCCCAGCTTGTCCTTCACCTGCTCCAGCGCCGCCTTCAACTTCTGCACATACCCGCGCCGGCAATTTTCCGCCGCATGCCCAATCGAATTAATCTCAAGTTGCACGCCTTCAAGGCCCAGCCGCGCGAAAAACGTCATCACCATTTCGATGACTTCCGCGTCCACCGCCGCGTCGCGGAGCAAAGTGGCGAGTGGCGAGTGGCGAGTGGCGAGTGAAGAGCCCTCCGGAGCGGCCCCGCCCTGCCCCGGCTGCACCGTCTCCAACACTTCCGCGCCAATCTGATAAAACTGCCGGTATCTCCCCTTCTGCGGCCGTTCCCGACGGAACATTGGTCCCATGTAATACAGCTTCACCGGCTGCGGCCAAGCATGCATCCCATGCTCGATATAAGCCCGGCACACCGAAGCCGTCGCCTCCGGCCGCAAGCTAGCCCTTTCAGCCATTTCGTCGATGATTCGAAAGATCCTAGTTAGGAGATCAGCGATCCACTCGTTTGAACCTGTGATGGATGTCGCAGGAGCACTAGCTTTTCTAGCGGACTCGTAAAGTTCGTTGACCTTGCTGACGCGCTGCTCATTTTCCGATGAGTGCTCTATTTCGCCCTTCCGCCACGCTTCATTTACCGCATCGATTAACTCTTCCAAGCTCCCCTGACCCCCCACGACTCTTCCGAGAACGAAATACATCTCCTTTGATACAACATCGGTTTCGATCCCAACCGCCCGCGCAAACAATTCCGTCGGCTCAAAAATTGGTGGCCGTATCTCGCCAAACCCGAACGTGGAAAACACCTCGCGCGCCGTGGCCTCCACCCGGTTCCACAACTCCGTATCCGGCGGCAACAAATCCCGCGTTCCCTTGATCGCCTGAAATTTCTTCTTTTCCGCCATAGTCTTTAGTGTGGCTCCGCGGTAGTGGAGGGAAGTGGCGAGTGGCGAGAGGCGAGTGGCAAGTAAGAAGCGAGCTTCTCTTTGAGAGAGGTGATCATTTTTTGTAGTTCGTCGATTTCCTTTAGCGAGGCCTCTGCATCCTCCCAGTGGGCGAAGCACAAATCCAGGGATAACAAAATTTGCGTCTCAACCTCGGCCAACGAACCTACCGCATGGGACAGGAATTGCAGGAATTCTTTTGTTCCCTGGCGGGCCTGCCCCTCGGCAATGTTTGACGGCACCGACACGGCGGCTCGCCGGAGCTGTGCCGTCAATCCAAATCTCTCCTGTGGAGGAAACCGGGCCGTCAATTTATAGACCAACTTGGCCAACACCATTCCCTTCTGCCAAATCAACAGCTCCTTGTAATGCCTCGCCTTCCCCGGCGTTCCCATAACTTTCTTCTTCTCTTCCGGCTTTTTCGGACCACTCGCTGCATTCCAATCCAATTGCCACTGCCTTCTTCCCACGGGACGCGCGAATGACGAAAACGTGCTTCCTAATTTCCGGGTTTCGTTTTTCTCTTCTCTTTTCTCGCCACTCGACACTCGTCACTCGCCACTTTGCAAACCGCTCCAATCCACCCGCTCGCCGCGCGCCAATGCTTCCGCGCGATACACCTCGCGATACCCGGAATACCGCGCCGCATACTGCCCGATCGAATGCAGATCCTCGTCCGTCAATTGCCGCTTCACTTTTCCCGGCGCGCCCATCACCAGGCTTCCCGCGGGAATCACGGTGCGCTCGGTGATCAGCGCCCCCGCCGCGATGATGCTTCCCTCGCCAATCACGGCGCCGTTCAGGATGATGCAGCCCATGCCGATCAGCACGTGCGAATGAATGGTGCAGCCGTGCAGCGTCACCGAATGTCCCACGGTCACTTCATCGCCCAGAATCAGCGGATACTGATCCTTCATGACGTGGAGCACGCTGCCGTCCTGGATGTTCGTGCGCTTCCCGATGCGGATATGGTGTACGTCGCCGCGCAGCACGGTCATTGGCCAGACGCTGGACTCTTCGCCGATCACCACGTCGCCAATCACCACGGCCGCCGGGTCGATATACGCCGACGCCGCAATTTCTGGAAATTTTCCTTTGAATGGACGAATGTCAGGTGTGCGCGTCAAGTCTGGAGTTCCCTGTAAGTGATTGCAGGAGCAAGAATTAAGCCATCCCTGCGTGCCCCGACTCGAGGGGCGAATTCGCCAGCCGCCTGCGAATATCTCACGATAACATCCGGCTCGCACCGCTGACAAGGAAACCTGTAGCTCACCCCTTCAGGGGTGAGGCCTTCCTATGCGTTGCCGACCCCGCTCGTACATCGGAAAACCCTCAGGCCTGAAGGCCTGAGCTACACAGGCATTTTTTTCAATCAATCTCGACCTGTGGTCCGCCCAGCGTCGCCCCAATCTCCTCGAGCCGCGCCGTCACCGCCTTGGCCACCTTGTAGAGACTCTGTGCCGCCGGCGCCGTTTCTCCCTGCGCCGCCACGGGTTTCCCCGTATCTCCGCCCAACCGGATCCGCGGGTCAATCTCAATCTCGCCGAGCACTGGCACGCCATACTCAATCGCCGTCTTCGCGCCTTCACCGTGCCCGAAAATATCCACCGGCTTGCCGCAATGCGGACACGCGAACGTGCTCATGTTCTCCACCACGCCAAGCACTTCCACGTTCACCTGGCGGAACATCTCAATGGCCTTGCGCACGTCGGCCAGTGCCACCGTCGAAGGCGTGGTCACCACCACCGCGCCGGTCACCGCCACGGTCTGGATCAACGTCAACTGCACGTCTCCCGTTCCCGGCGGCAAATCGATCACCAGGAAATCGAGCTGGCCCCATTCCACGCTGCGCAAGAATTGCGTGATCACGCTGTGCAGCATCGGCCCGCGCCAGATCACCGGCTTGTCGCCGGGATTCAGCAGGCCCATCGAGATCATCTTTACGCCCTGCGCTTCCACGGGAATAATGCGCTGCTGCGCCGTGGCCATCGGCTCCTGCGTGGAGCCCAGCATGATCGGCACGTTCGGCCCGTAGACGTCCGCGTCCAGCAAGCCGACCTTGTGCCCCAGCTTCGCCAGCGCCAGCGCGAGGTTCACCGCGACGGTGGTTTTTCCAACGCCGCCCTTTCCGCTGGCCACCGCAATCAGGTTTTTCACCCCTGGTATCGGCTGGCGCTGCGGCATCGGCTGTTGTCCCGGCATGGTTCCTGGTGGCATGTGGTGTTCACCCTTGATTTGTGAGCTGTACGGCGTGAAGTTCCTGGTTCTAAGTTCCGCTGTAGCCTGGAGGCCGACAGCTAACCGTCGACAGCCAAACACTAGAAAGGCTCGATCTCTTTCTTATTTCCTATTTTCCAATTTCTACTTTCGATTTTCGTCGTTACTTCATTACCACTTTACTTCGTTACTTCGCCTCAAGCGCCATGGCACTTCTTGTACTTCTTCCCTGACCCGCAGGGGCACGGATCGTTGCGCCCCACTTTCGCGCCTGCACGTACGGGCTTTGGAGCCTCTGCCTGCGCCGCCCCCGTCTGATACTGCAAATCCTTCTGCTGGCGCTCCTGCTTGCGTTCCAGCGCGCGCGCGAAGTCCGGCAGTTTTGCCGGAGGCTCTTCCGCGCGAGCCGCCGCGCTGGCCACCGCCGCCGCGGCACTGGAAAGCGGCTGGCGCAGCGGCGCCGGCGGCCGAGGGTGTGGCGCGCCCTGCGGTGGCGGCGCTTCGCTCTGCTGAATTTGCACGTGGAAGAGGTACCGGATGGTCTCGTTGTCGATGCGCGTCATCATGTCTTCAAACAAGACGAACGCTTCCTTCTTGAATTCAACGAGCGGATCCTTCTGCCCGTAGCCGCGCAGCCCGATGCCTTCCTTCAGGTGGTCGAGCGACAGCAGGTGGTCCTTCCATTGCGTGTCCACGACGTCCAGGATGATGCGCCGCTCCAGCCAGCGAAGCAGCTCCGGGCTGAATTGCTTCTCCTTCTCCGCGTACCTCGCCTGCACCGCCTGCACAACCGCCTCGCCCAACTGGTCGTGGTTCAACGCGCCGGGATCGGCGCCGGCGGCCTTCGCGTCAACGCCAAACTGGCTGTGCACCTCAGCCAGAAATTGCGTGGTGTTCCACTGCGTGGGGTGCTGCTCGCGCGGGCAATAGGTGTCCACGATTTCGCGAGCCACATCTTCCGCGATGCCCAGCACGTAATCGCGCTGGTCTTTTCCTTCCAGCACGGAGCGGCGAATCGCATAAATCGTCTCGCGCTGCTTGTTCATCACATCATCGTATTCCAGCAAATGTTTGCGCGCCTCGAAGTTCTGCGCTTCCACCGATTTCTGCGCGTTCTCGATGCGGCTGGAAATCAGCTTGGACTCGATCGGTACGCCTTCGGTCATGCCCAGGCGGTACATCATCTGCTTCACGCGCTCGCCGCCGAAAATGCGCATCAAATCGTCTTCGAGCGAAAGGAAGAATCGCGACGACCCCGGATCGCCCTGGCGTCCCGCGCGCCCGCGCAGCTGGTTGTCGATGCGCCTTGCTTCGTGGCGCTCGGTGCCCAGGATATGCAAACCGCCCAGCGCCACCACCTCGTCATGCTCGGCTTTGCACTGATCCGAAAACTGCTGGAAGATCGGGTCCCATTGCTCCTTGGGCACCTGGAAGATTTTCCCTTCGTGCTGGAAAAGCACCATTTGCACGGCGCCCGTTGCCGGCGCGTTGCCGTCTCCGTTCGAACTTTCCGCGCCAATCACCGCGGGCGCCGCCGCGTATGGGATCGCCAGCTTGTTCTTCAGAAAATACTCGCGGGTCATGAACTCCGGATTGCCGCCGAGGAGAATGTCCGTGCCGCGGCCGGCCATGTTCGTGGCCACGGTCACCGCGCCCTTGCGCCCCGCCTGCGCCACGATGCGCGATTCTCGCTCGTGCTGCTTGGCGTTCAGCACCTGGTGCGGAATCCCCGATCGCTTCAAAATTTCCGCAATCGCTTCGGACTTTTCGATCGAAATGGTGCCCACCAGCACCGGCTGTCCGCGCTCGTGAAAGTGCCGGATGCCGTTCGCCAGCGAGTTGTCTTCCTGCATGATCCCGTTCACCACCGCTTCGAACTTTTCCTTTTCCGTGCGGTAGACCACGTCCGGATTCTCGATGCGGATCAGCGCGCGGTTCGTGGGAATCACCACCACGTCCAGGTTGTAGATCTTTCCGAACTCCGCCGCTTCGGTTTCCGCCGTGCCGGTCATGCCGGAAAGCTTCTTGTACATGCGGAAGTAATTCTGGAAGGTGATCGTCGCCAGCGTCTGGTTCTCGCGCTCGATCTTCACGCCTTCCTTGGCTTCCACGGCCTGGTGCAAGCCGTCGGACCAGCGCCGCCCCGGCATCTGGCGGCCGGTGAATTCGTCGACGATGATTACTTCGCCGTCTTTCACCACGTAGTCGACGTCGCGCTTGTACAGCGTGTGCGCGCGCAGCCCCTGATAGACGTGGTGAATCGTCTCCATGTGCGCCGGGTCGTACAGATTGCCGAGACCCAGCAGCCGCTCGCACTTGCTGACGCCTTCTTCGGTCAGCGTCGCCGTACGGTGCTTTTCGTCCAGCGTATAATCGATGTCCTGAATCAGCTTGGGAATAATTTTGTCGATCTTGAAATATTTGTCGGTGGATTCTTCGGAAGGGCCGGAAATAATCAGCGGTGTGTGCGCCTCGTCGATCAGGATGGAGTCCACTTCGTCCACGATCGAGAACTGGTGGCCGCGCTGCACGCAGCTCGCCAGGTCGTACTTCATGTTGTCGCGCAAATAGTCGAAGCCAAATTCGTTGTTCGTGCCGTAGGTCAGATCCGCGCCGTAAGCGGCGCGCCGCTGCGCATCGTCCAGATCGTGCACGATCACGCCCACGCTCAATCCCAGCGCCTTGTAAAGGGGGCTCATCCACTCCGCGTCGCGCCGCGCCAGGTAATCGTTTACGGTGACGATATGAACGCCGCGTCCCGCCAGCGCGTTCAATGCCGCGGGCAGCGTTGCCACTAGGGTCTTGCCTTCGCCCGTCTTCATTTCGGCGATCTTGCCATCGTTCAGCACCATGCCGCCGATCAACTGCACGTCGAAATGCCGCATCTTCAGGAAGCGCCGCCCGGCCTCGCGCACCAGGGCAAACGCCGGTACGATCGCCGGTTCCAGCGCCTTCTGCAATTGGTCTCTGTAGGTTGGCTCCGCGGGATCGGCGTCCTTCAACAACTCCTGCACCTGCGTCTTCAGCGCCTGGAACCTGTTCTTGAGCTGCTCGTCGCTCAGCGCTTGCACTTCCGGCTCCATCGCGTTGATGGCCGCGATCACCGGCTGCATTTTCTTGATGTCGCGCTCGTGCTTCGTGCCGATAAACCGCGCGATTACATTGTCTACAATCTTGGTGACATCCATGGAAGGTTCGCCGTCTCCTGACGGTACTTGCCTTTGCAGCGGCCGCCTCTTTACCCCGAGCGCCGCGGGGGGCTGCGGCGGGCGCATTTTACCCGTCCCGAATGCTTCTGCGGGCAGGGCCTGTTTTCACATCCGTTGTAATGGTAAGCGCTTGGCAAGCCCATCGCCTACGCGCGCCAAACATCTAAGTATAACTATTTGCCCGGACCCCCGCCAACCACGTATGCAGTTGCCATATTTCCCCGGCGTCATTTTTTGCTTCATTTCTGGTTCCAGGCTTTGAAGCGGCGCTTGAGCTAGCCTTTCGCTGATTGGAGAGATGTTACCAAATCACCTTCAAACCTTGATAACGCTCGAACGTTTCGTCACACGTCACGATCGGAATATCTTCCGCCAGCGCCTGGGCAACCAGTAGCCGGTCAAAAGGATCGGGATGGTATAACGGGACGTCAAACATTCGAGTAGCGTGCACTTCCGTTACCGGCAGCGTTCTCAATTCCAGATCGTTGATTCCCTTACGGAAATCATCCGGCGTAAACGTCAATTTTCCACTCGCTCGTTTAATGGCCATTTCCACGAAGGAGATTACACTCAGCTCTCGCTCGAAGGAAGACTTGGAGAAAACTCTCCTGGCAGCCGCCGATAGTTTCGCCGGGGATTCCACGGCAAACAGGAATGTGGACGTGTCCAGCAAGACGCGCATTCACTTGCCCGTTCCGAACATCTCGTCCACTTCTTCGTGCGCCATGGGTTTCCACCAGTCGGGATCGTGCACGATTACCCGGCCCCGCAGGGTACCCAGCCTCGGCTTTTTGCGCTTGCCGGCAACCGAACGGATTAAATCCACCACCGGCTTCCCATGCCGGCAAATGGTCACACGCTGCCCTTGCTCCGCCGCCCGAATGAGCTTGGGAAGCTGATTCTTCGCGTCCGCCACGCTGACTTTCATATCGCAATTATAGCCATAAATTATGGCCATGAAAAGAACGAAGCCCAAATGCTACCCGGGGCTTTATAATATCCGCCATGGCGAGCCCGCAGAAGATGCCGGAACTCCCGCACGCCGCGCCGCACCCGCCCTTCCTCCGCCTGCAGTCCGCCACCATCTTTGTCCGTAATCTCGAGCGCAGCATCGACTTCTACGTGAACGCCCTCGGATTCCAACTGGTCTTCGACGCCCGCAACCGCCCGGGCCGCCCCTGGGCCGTGCTCGCGCCTCCCGACGGCGAAACGCATCTCACCCTGTCCGCTCCCGAACGCGACTCCGCCGACTACAAGCTCATCGGCCGCCACACTCACCTTACCTTCATCACCGAAGATGTGATGGGCAAGTTCCGCGAATGGCGCGGCCGCGGAGTGGAATTCACCGGCACACCCCGCCTGAAGCGCCTGCAGCGCGGCCGGCGCGTTCTGCCGCACAAATCGGGCTCCGCTGAATTCTCTTCCGAGGAGCCCGATCCCATCTGGGGCGGCACCTTCAGCCGCTTCCGGGATCCCGACGGCAATCTTTTCTCCCTGGTCAGCTTCGACGAAGTAACCAGCAGCATCGAAGCCCAGCGCCGCGAGCACCAGCGGCGCCTCGAAGCCGAGCAACGTTCCGCCCAGGAACTCGAAATCGCCAAGCGCGTGCAGTCGCGCCTGTTTCCGCAAAATCTCCCGAAGCTCACGACGCTCGACTACGCCGGCGTCTGCCAGCAAGCCCGCCAGGTTGGGGGCGACTACTACGATTTCCTCAGCCTCGGCAACAATCGCTTGGGCCTCATCATCGGCGACATTTCCGGAAAAGGCATTGCCGCCGCGCTCCTTATGGCCAATCTCCAGGCGAATCTGCGCAGCCAGTGCGCCGTCCACCGCGATGATCCGCTGCGTTTGCTGCGCGCTGTCAACCGGCTTTTCTGCGAAAACACGCCCAACGGATCCTTCGCCACGCTCTTTTTCGCCGAGTATGACGACGCTTCCCGCCGCATCCGCTATGCGAATTGCGGCCACTTGTGCGGCCTCGTGCTTCGGGCAAATTCCAGGATCGAATCCCTGCATGCCACGGCCACCATCCTCGGCGCCTTTCAAGAGTGGGACTGCGAAATCGGCGAGTGCCAGCTGGAGCCTGGCGACACCTTCGTCCTTTACACCGACGGCGTCACCGAGTCTTTCAATCCCGCGCTCGAAGAATTCGGCGAAGAGCGCCTGATCGATTCCCTCCGTCGCCACCGCGCGCTTTCTCCCGGCGATCTGCTCACCGCCGTCGTCGCCGACGTGCGCCGGCACAGTCCGCACGAGCAGCACGACGACATCACGCTCATCGCCGCCAAAGCTCTTTAGGCGCACGAAAGTTCGGCGCGCTGGGTTCTTCCGCCAGGCCACTTTTTCAGGGGTATACTGCGGGTATGGATCGCTCCAAGCTGGCCATCGCCGAAAGATACGGCAGCCGCCCCGAGGTGGATGTCGCCAAGAGCGAACTCGACGCCGCGGGCATTCCGTCGATGATCCAGGCCGACACGGCCGGAGGAATGCGCGAACATCTGGCATGGTCGGGTTTTGGCTTCAAACTTCTGGTTCGTGAGGAAGATCTTGAAGCCGCGCGGGAAGTGCTGGCGCCGCCCGCTGCCGGCGAAGAATTGCCCGATGCCGAATTGCCGCCGGAGGGTGACGGCTCTTCCAACTGGCGCCGCTTCACCTAGCCTTTGGCCTCTTTCTCTCCCGCCTGCTTCCCCGCCCGATAGGTAAGAAATCCCAGTGCGTTCGCCACGAGGATCAATCCAATTGTCTTCGCCTCGTAAAGCCCGTGATCCTGCACTTCGATGATCGGGAACGCGGAAAGGGCCACGAAGAGCAGCGTCACCAGCAGTCCACTCGCTGACGCCAGGCGCAGCCAGCAGCCCGGACGCAGCCCCGTTTCCTTGCGCGCCAGCAGCGGTATCGCGAACATAGCAAGATACGCCAGGCCGTAAAACGTGAAGCTCCAGGTCAGCAGCAGCTCGTAGGCTTCTTCGGCTCCCGCGCCAAGCAACGCCGCGGTGCCCGCCGCCACCGCCACGCCGGCTACAAACAGAATCGAGTTGCCCGGCGTTTTGTATTTCGGGTGTAGCCGCGTGAACCAATTCGGCAAGAGGTGGTCCCAACCCGCCACCATGGGTAAACGCGTGTTGCCGGTGAAATTCACGTTGAAGCTGGAAAGATAATTCAAAAACAGCAGCAGGATGGCCACCGGCACAATGACTTTCGGCAACCCAAACGCCGCTGCGCCGCGGCTGAACGCCTGCGGAATGGGCCCGATCACGTCAATGGCATCGGGTGGAACGAAAGCCAGAATCGCACTGGTGCCCAGGATATACAGGAGCGCGATCACCGGCGTCGCCGCGCGGATCGACTTGGAGTAGTTCACCCCTGGCTCGCGTGACTCCCCGGCAAAAATCGCCACGTACTCCAGGCTCACCAGCGCGCCAAACGCCATTTTGCCGAACACGCTGAGGTTGAATAGCGTCAGCGGCGGCCTCACCATGCGCAACGGGTGGTATTCGGCCAGCGTTCCGCGCCACAGGGCCGCGAAGGGCATCAGGACCAGCAAGCCGAGCGTTGCCACAATGCAAACCGAACCAACATTGTTCACCCACTTGCCGACGCGCAATCCGAACTTGGCGATAAATGCCAACAACAGCACAAAGAGCGTCAGCGCGGAAACAATGGCGGTCCCACTCTTCTCCAGCCACGCCCAGTTCGGCCCCAGCGCGTAGGAAAGATACGATGTCGCAATCAGGCCGATGACCGCGGTGTACAGCGTGGCAAACAGCCACAGGTTCCAAGCCACCAGAAAGCCCAGGCCATCGTTGAATGCCAGCCGCGCCCATTCATATAGCCCTCCCTCAAGCGGCATCCTTCGATTCAGGTGCGACACCACCATCGCCTGGGGCACGAAAAACAGCGCGATTGCCAAAAGCCAGAGGGTGACGTGCGCCGGGCCGGCTTTCACCGCGGTCCCGAAAAAATCCGGCACAATGACCATCAGGATCTGGGCGAGAATCAGGTCCCGCAGCCCGAGTTCTTTTCGGAGTTCTCCGCTTCTATTTTGGATCGCGGCTTTGGCCGCCAGCAGGTTAGGAGTTGCGGTCGTCAAGAGGTTGCCGCGTACGATAGCACCGCCGCGCACCCGTTGTCATCGGAAGTTTGTTCGAATGGTGATGGATTGCTGTGGAAGATTCCCAGTGGACTTTCGCTGCGTCACTTCTTTATTTCTTTATTTCTTTATTTCTTTACTTCCTTACGTCATTTGTTCAGACGATCTGCACAAGCTCTGGCGGGCAATCGCGCAGGTTTTCGATGGAAATGCTCTTTTGAGACGACATAGCGGTCGGCGCAGGCAAGAGTCCGTAGGTGCGGTTGCGCCCTTCGCGCTTCGCCAGGTAAAGGGCCTTGTCCGCCAGCTCCAGGACGTTTTCGATCGAAAGCATGCCGGTATCGCCCTTCACCCAGGGGAAGGGCGCCCAGCCGATCGAGCATGTTTTGTGCACCTGGACGCCATTGCCGACGTCGACCGGCGTTTCCCGAATGGCTTCCAGCACACGCGCGCACAGCAGGCCGGCGTTCTCGCGGTCGGTGGTCCGGCATACGAGCAGGAACTCTTCGCCACCCCAGCGCACCAGGTCGTCGGATTTCCGCATCACCGATTCAATGCGCTTGGCGACTTCTTGCAGCAGTTTGTCGCCGGCCGTGTGACCCATCTCGTCGTTGACTCGCTTGAAGCGGTCAATGTCCACCAGCGCGAAGATGAGGTCCTGCCGCGGCATGGGCACCGGGGAATCGCTGGACTTCTGGTGCGAGCGCAAGGCCTGCGCGATGTCCTTCGAGATGGTTTCGTAGAAATACCGCCGGTTGCGCACCCCGGTCAGCGGATCGGTCAGCGAAATCTCTTGGAGTTCCTTGTTCTTTTGCATGAGCTCGGCGCTGCGCTGCGCCACCGCTTTTTCCAGTTCCAACTTCCTGCGGTTCAGCGCGCGCGTGCGCAACGAGACAAACATCCATACCCCCACCAGCAGGGCCAGGGCCATCAATCCGCGCGCCCAGCTCGATTGCCAGACATTGGGCAACACCCGGAAATGAAAGCTGGTCTTCGCGGAATAAACATTGGTGTCCGGCTGCTTGCACTGCACCCAGAATTCGTAGTCGCCGGGGGGCAATCCGCCGTACTGCACTTCGCGCAGCACCGTTTCGGTGGGGTACGGCTCCAGTCCTTTCAACTGGTAGCGGCAAGAGACCTCTTCGGGAGTGTCCAGCACCACTGGGGAGAATTGCACCTTCAGCGAGCCGTTGCCCGAGGTGACCGAAGGTTGCTCACCCGGCTTTCGCTCCAGCCCACCCAAGGCCACGGAGGTGAGCGCTACCATCGGCGGCTCTTCCGCTTTCTTTTGACCCAATTCCTTGTAACGCGACAATCCCCGCGACGTCGCGATCAGAAAACTCCCGTCCGATTCTTCCCGCGTGCCCGTCCACGGGCTCAGGTCATCCCAGATCAACCCGTTCTCGCGGCTCAGATGTTGCGTGCGCCCGTCGGGATAGAGCACCACGATGCCGTCCGTGCCGTTGAACCACATGCGGCCTTTGGAATCGTGGCCCACCACGGTGCGGTCCCAATCCCGGAATTCAAAGCTGATGGTTCCATTCAGGTGCAGCGTCACGTGACTCACGCCTACTACGTCGTTATAGGCCACCCAGACTTCGTTATCGTTGACCGCGTCCAAGCTGGTGATGGTCTGGCCTTTCAATCCATCGTTGACGGTGAACACTCTCCAGTTCCGTCCGTCGTAACGATAAAGCGTGCCCGGCCCCGTAGCCCAAAGCACGCCGTTGGGGGAAAACGTCAGGTACTCCGCATCGGCATCCGGTCGCACGGGTAACGGAATCTCTTCCTGCTTGGTCCCTCCTTTTTCCGGCACAAAGCGGATCAGCCGCGCGCGAGCCGTGGCCCAGATACTGCCATCCGGCGCCGCGGCCATGCTGACGAAGTTGCGGCCCCGGTAATTCGCGTACGTGGTCGTCGCGAACGAGTGCGGATCAATCCGCACGATCGCTCCGGTGATGGTCAAGGCCCACACCGAGCCATCTTCCGCAAGTTGCAAGGGCCGAATCTCGCGGCTCAAGTGATCCTCGAGCGAGGGAATCTTTTCCCACTGGTGCTTGTGCGCGTCCCAGATCGCCACGCCGTGCGCCGTGCTGACCCAGAGCCGGCCCTGGTGGTCGCGCAACGTCGCCCAGGTGGAGTTATCCGGCAAACCTTCCGCGGTTGTCCACGCCGACCACTCGCGCACTCCGGGCAAGCGATCCAGGCCTGTCCCCGAGCCGCCTATCCAAAGCGTTCCCTCGCGATCTTCCAGTGCGCACTGAATCAGGTTGCTCGCCAGCCCGTGCCTGGTGGTAATCAGGCGCCACTTGCCGTTGGCCTGCCAGTAAAGTCCGGAGGAGCTGGGGACGAGCAGCTTGCCTTGCGCGTCGACCGTGGGCTTTCCTTCTTCGTCGTTGGCGGGGCCGGTGACGCTGGGCTCCACCACCAGCTTGTGCGCGTGCCGGTCGACGCGCGCGAGGCCCGTGGAGGTCCTCACCCAGATCGTACCGCTGCCATCCTGCACCAGCGCCACCGTGCGTTCCTTCGGCAACTGGATGCCAGGCTCGACTTCGATGGTGCGTGATCCTGGCGTCAGGTGCGCCAGCTTGCGGCCCATGGAAAACCAGATGGAATTGTCCGCGGCGCGCAAAATGCCGGCCTGGGTCTCCCAATCGCTCAATCCCTGCCCGATGGTTTCCGCTTTCGAGGGGAACTTCGGATCCAGAATCAACAAGCCGCGCTTGTACATCAGTACGTACGCAGTTCCTTCAGAATCGACCGCGAAAATCTGCACGCCGTTCAGCAGCGCCATGGAAGTTTCGGGAATCGGCAGCCGCTGGAACCCGCCATTCTTGTAGCAGGCGATTCCGCGATTCCCGGCGAACCAGGGCGTGCCGTCCGGAGCCACCACCAGATCCACCACGTAATGGCCGATGAGGCTTTCCGCTTCGGTCATCTTTTTGGCTCGCGTTCCGTCGAAGCGGTAAAGGCCGGTCTGAGTTCCAATCCACAAAAATCCCTGCGAATCTTGCGCCAGAGCCGTGGCCGTCACCGCACCCATGCCTTGGCGGTCTTCAAATCGCAGCACGGAAAATCTTGGATTGTCGGGAAAATCGGGACGCGTCTCGGCGGCGCGCGCTCCCAGCAGGAGCGTAGCGAGCACGCACAAAAGCGCACCAAGCCGGATTGGGGTTCCCTCAGACACTTGACTCAAACACCTCGCACGGAATGATTCGCCCTTTGCTGGGCGCACCTTGGGCGAAAACGTCCCTGGGATCAAGATTAGTAAGGTCCATGGGCGGGGTAAATGCACCAGAAGTACCGAATTGTAGTACTTGTGAATAGTTACTGGTTGAATACGGAATTCGGTGTCAAACTGTCGTTTTCTCTAAGGAAAGTCTAATTTCCAGTCAGGATGCGCGTGTCACTCTCCATTGGTGGCGTCCAGGCTATCTATCAACATGCGGCGGAACCTGCCCCGCTCTTCCAGTCCTATATCTATGATTTCAAATGACATATCCTGTGCCCGGTAGTCCCGCATCATGGCCGTGGCCTGCACGTTTCGCAGCCCGACTTGCATCTTCAAGTGCACCTGCGTGCCCGGCGCAAGGTGCATATTCGTGGTTGCCAAGCCGCCGGACAAACTGGCCGTCTTGATCTCCAGCCGGCAATTCTGTTTCAGGTTGGTGCTCACTGCGGTGACACTCTTGCGGAGGCGCACGCGGGTGTGGCGGCGTTGGCGTACGAACTTCGAATGGAGGGGGATATCCAGCGGCTGCAAGCGCAAATCTTCCGCTTGAATTCCGCTCTGCGGATAAAACGCCTTGGCCCATTCCTGATCGAGCTTGGTCAACGCCAGGAAGGCCGCGATCCGCAACTCTTCCGGGTTTGCCCAGCCGAAAACTTTGCGCGCTTCCACGATGCGGCGCAGCGTGGGGACGGACTCCGGCGCATGCAGGCGCGCCAGCGCTTCCAGCGCCTTGATGCGCAGGAACGGCGCACCGCCCGCCGGCAAGTCACCCTCGGCAATCGTGAGCAAACGCCCCAATGCTTCGCGGTCGCCGGTCATCCCGATTTCGTCAAGGACCAGCGGCATCACCAGGGGATCGACGTGATCCAGCACCCCCAGCAGCAACCGGCAAGTGCCATGAGCTCCGCTAGAGGCGATTTGCCGGATCGCGCGGTCTTGGGACATCCGGGGAAACGTTTTCAATCTACCTGGCAGATACACCTCCGCCGCCTGCGGATCGAGTTTCGCGAGCAGCCCGATCATCTCCACGGCATCGGCCGCCGGGCCGCCCTTCACCATGCTGCGCAGATATTGCACCGCTTCTTCGCCCAGGTCGTGGGCCAGGCTGGCCACGTTCTCCAAATCGCTGCGAAACTGGCAGCGATTGAATCGCGTCGCGAGTTGCTCCATGGCTGTTTGCGGCAGGTGTTTCAGAACTCCCGTAAGCCCGGCGGCCACTTCACGCATGCGCAGCGCCTCTTCCACAAATTCGGGAACGCGCTCCTCGATGCCCATTTTGGTGCGCAACGTCTTCGCGATGCCCGGGCGCTGCGACTCCACGCCCTCGAGGAGATTCAGCGCCTGCGCCATCGCCGGGTAGTGCCGCTTGGTCGCGGCTTCCTGGCTCAGGCGGACAAACGCGGCGCTCACCAGCGATTGCAAATCCTGATCCTGCTCGACGCTCAAGCGCAGGCCGATGTGCCGCAGGGCTTCGGAGAGCAACCGCGGATCGGCTTGCGCGTAAAGCGAAGCCATTTCGGAAAGACCCGTGGCCGCGCGCTTGCGGGCGTCCGGCTCTTCGCTGTCCGCGCAGCGAGCATAGTTCTGAAGAATGCTGATTGCTTCGGCCACTTCGCCATGCTCGATCAATTCGGAAACGTAGGACTGCACGTTTTTCGGCGGGATGCACCAGGCCTCTTCGGAAAGCAGCACTTCGCGCTTGGCGCTCTCCGGCACCGAAGCCCAGAACTGCCGGTCCATCATTTCGCGGTGGGATTCGGCCAGGATGCCGGCTTCGGCCATTTTGTCTTCATGCTGCCCCAGGATTTTGCGGAGTTGCTCGATTTCCTGATTCATGCGATCCAGCATCTGGCGGACCGCATTCACCTTCACCTCGCCGCGTTCAAACTGTTCCAGCGCGAACTTGATGGAAAGGTGCTCCGCCAATTGAACCAGCACGCTTTCATCCAGCTTCTTGTTCTTGCCTTGCTCGGCGAGTCCGGCCAGCGCCTGCCGCAGAGTGTCCTGCGCGTTGCCGGGAAGCTGGGAAACCTGGTCCTGAAATGCCACCGTGGTCGCGGAAGGATTCGGGCTCGAGCCAATGCTGCCGAACGTGGCAATCGCCCTGAGAATCCGGTACATCGATTCCTCATCGGGACCTCCGATCTTTCCGGTTCCCTTGCCGCCTCCCGCTCCGCTGCCTCCGCCGACACCTGGCCCCAGGCCGGCACCCCCGCCAAATCCCGTTCCTCCTTTGCCGCTGCCAAAACCAAATTGCGAGCCCGCTCCGAATGCGCCGGCGCCGCCAATTCCTTTCGCGTTTCCAGAGCCACTTGCGGCGCCGGTAGGCGTGCCGCTTGGTGTTCCGCCACCGCCCGCGGCCTCACCCGCTCCAGAGCCCGAGCCACTTGTGCCGGCTCCCGGAAGTCCAATGCCGGTTGCACTCCCCAAGCCCACTCCGCCAGTGCCAGCGCCCCTGCCGCTTCCGCCGCTATCGGCTGTACCCGTTCCGCTGCCAATTCCCCAGCCGCCGCCCGGACCGCTCTCGACTCCCGGCCCGCCTTCGCCGGCGCCATCGGTTCCGGACTTCGAGCCCTCCGCGGCTGCAATCAATTCCAGAAGTTTTTTAGGATCGTTCAACATCTTGCGGAACTGATCCTGCTGATCGCCCATGGAAGCAGCCGCAATCTGCGCCGCGACACTCGCATCCTTGAGCCGCGAGTCGGTGGCCACGAAGCAGATTTCATTCACGCGGATGCCGCGTGCGTCGGCGAGCGCGGCTTTCAAATGTTGCGCGAGCTCGGCGGGTTTCGCTTTTCCGGTGGGAAACGCGCCTACAAAGCGCGCAATCTCCGCTTGGGTGACGTCGGGATTGAACTGCACGCTCGCCAATCCGGCAGCCGAAAGCAATTGGGCGAACTGCTTTTCGGCCGGAGCCCCTTCCAGCGGCACCCCATCCAGCAGAAGTTGCGTTCCAGTAGCGCCCAGCAGCAAGCCGGTCTCTGAACCTTCGGGCACAGCCGTGCGGAATTCTTCCCAGGCGGTCTTCAACTGCTCGGCGACGCGCACATGGTCGTAGCCATACAAGCGGGCGAACTTCAAAAGGATGTTGAGGCTACGGACAAAAGCCCGTGCCGCGGTCGTTTTGGGATCCGTCTTCATTCCTCGCGTGACGCCCCGTCAACAGGTCCCTGTCGACGCAGGGCATGGGACCTGCTCTCTAGTACCGTAGAACCCTTGCGTTTGCGCGACAATGGTACAGAGGTCCCGTGTGACCCGGCCGTCATTTCGACTTTCGTACAGTCACGGACACTGCCCCAGCGGCCGGTTTTTTTGGGAGTACAGGGGTGGTTCTGGCGGGTTGCGGGTTTACTTCGACATTGCCACGCGGCTCATGCGCCGGGTGCGATTGCTCACGTTGGCCGGCTGCGGCAATCCGCCCAATTCGAGCAGCAGCTTGCGCAGGCGCGCGCGCTCGTCGAGTTCCATGTCCACGAATTCAAACGCCAACGCCTGGGGCCGCGCCCCGCGCACAATGGCTTGCGCACGGATGTTGCGGACGCCATGCGCAATCTTCAGGGAAAGCAAGGAACCCGGCGCCAGGTGGCGATCCGAAGCCCCGATGCCACCACCCATGTTGAGTTCGGCGATTGTGATGCGCATATTTTCGCGGAGATTGGTAGTGACCGCCGGCACGTGCTTGCTGAGTTTCAGGCGCGCGTAACGCCGCTGCCGGATCACGGAGGCATTCGCCTCCGGATCGGTCGGCTCCAGAACAAGTTCCTTGCGATCCAGGCCGCTGGCCATGATTTTTTCGATGGCCAGGGTAGGTTCCACTTTTTGCAGCGCCTGCGCCGCCGAAATGCGCAATTCGGTGTGATAAGCCCAGCGCCACACCTGCTTGGCTTCCAGGAGCTGCTGCAGCATGGGGCTAGCCGCGCTGGCGCGCAACCGGCCCGCCGCCTCGATCGCCTTGATGCGGATGAAGCCGGCCAGGCTATCGTCGCGAATCAGATCCAGCAGCACCGGAATGCATTCGGGGCGGCCGCTCATGCCCATCTCGTCGATGGCCAGGGGCCGGATCAGCGGATCGAGGGAAACATAAATGGAGACCAGGAGGAGGGCGCGTTGCTCCGCCGGCGTGGAGGAAAGCTGGCGGACGGCGCGGTCGTGCGAAGCCCGTGGCCACTGCGCGAGCCTTTGCGGGAGAATCTGTTCGACGGACTCCGGGGAAAGCTGGCTGAGCAGGCCCACGACTTCGGCCGCTTCGGTGGCCGGGGCCGTCTGCAATGTTTCCACCAGCCGGTGAACGGCCTCATCTCCCAGGCCGCGAACCATTTCTCCCAACAGTTCGCAGTCTTCGCGGAAACCGCAATTGGCAAAACGGTTGGTGATGTAATTCAGCGAAGCTTTGGGCATCACCGTGAGAATATCGAGCAAACCGTCCGGCACGTGGCCGGTGCGCATTGAATCCTCGATGAACTCCGGCAAACGCTCTTCCGCCCCGATTCTTTGCCGCAAATTGTTCGTGGAGCCCGGCCGCAGGGTTTCCACACTGTCGAGCGAAGCCATGGCTTGCTGCATGGCCGGATAAAAACGCTTGGCGCCCGCCTCCTGGCTCATGCGCACGAAAGCCGCGCCCACCAAGGTCTGCAATTCCGGTTCGCGCTCGATCGATAGCTGGTTGCCCAAGCGCTGAATCACGTCAATCAGCGCGCTGCCATCGCCGCTGCCGTAAAATTCCGCCAGGTCCGCCAAACCGATGGCTGTGGTGCGCCGGGCTTCCGGCGCCTCCAGGCCCACGCAGGCGGCGTATTTCGTCAAAATCTCATTGACTGTTTTGAGTTCTCCGCGGCGCAGCATCTCCTCGAGAAATCCGCGCACGTTGCGCGGGGGCACGCACCACGCCTCATCCGAAGTCAACACCTCTTTCTTGTTTTCTTCGGGAACCTGCTGCCAGAATTCCTGGTCCAGCAATTCGGTGTAGGACTGCACCTGAAGGCCGGCGCTGGCCATGGCTTCTTCCTGCTGCCCCAAAATCTTGCGCAACGCTTCGATTTCGGAGTTCATGCGGTCCAGCAACTGCTTCACCGCGTTCACGCGCAATTCGCCGCGCTCGTAACTGTCCAGGGCGAAGCGGATGGCCACATGCTCCGCCAGCTTCAACAGCATGGGCTTGTCCGGCTTGTCGTTGGGCGCCTGCGCGGCCAAACCCGCCAGGGCCTGCTGTAGAGTCACCTGAGCGCGCACGGGCAGGGTGGAAAGCCGCGATTGAAAGGCGTTCGCGTCCATGCGCGATTCGGGTTCCTTGCGCGCTTTACCCAACTGCGCAAACAGTCCAATCATCGAGCGAATATCGTCTTCGGCGACCGCGTAACCCCCCGCGCCGCCGCCGGCAACTCCGGATGGCATGCCGGGGACGCCGCCCAACACGCCTCCTTTGAACATTGCCGTGGCCGTCAGCCATTTGCCGGGTTCGCTCGCCGCCCCGGCGCCACCACCTGCACCACCGCCGCCGGGACCTCCGGGACCGCCAGTTCCTCCGCCGCCGAAACCACCACCACTCCCCGGGCCACCTTCTCCGCCATTTCCCCCGCCACCAGGGCCGCCGCCTGGACCGCTTCCGCCACCTGGACCGCCTGGAGCCCCGGAACCTGGGCCACCGGGACCGCTAGGACCTCCACTGCCGCCCGTGCCCGTTGTCGTGCTGGGTTTACCGGCCTCCCACAGACTTCCGCCGCCGCCCGTGCCGCCGCTCCAAGCCGCGCCCGCTCCACCGCCGGTTCCACCGCCTCCTCCGCCGCCGGGGCCAAATCCAAGGCCGCCTCCGCCGGGACCACCGCCGCGATTGCTTTCCGCGGCCAGGATGAGTTGCAGGAGTTTCTGAGGGTCTTCAAAGACATCGCGAAATTTGTCGCCTGCCGCGCCGAGCACCTTGGAGGTGAGCTGTGCCGCGACTTTGATCCCCGCCACCGAGCCGTCTTCGGCGACGAAACGAATTTCGTTGATTTTGATGCTGGGATCGCCAGCGAGCGCCGTTTTCAACTGTTCGGCAAGAGAGCTGGGTTTCGCATTGCCACTGGGAAACGCGCGGACAAAGCGGGCAAACTGCGGCTGCGTGAGACTTGGCGAGAAGTGAATGCTGGCGATGCCGGAGGTGGTGAGCAATTGCGCGAAACTTTTTTCCGCGGCCGCCGCTCCCAGCGGCACGCCGTCGAGCAATATCTGGTTGCCGGAGGCGCCGAGGAGCAAGCCGGTATCGGCGCTTTCATCCAGGGCGGCGCGCAACTCTTTCCATGCGGTCTCAAACTGCGCCATGGTGCGAACGTGGCCAAATTCATAGAGGCGTGCGAATTTCAGCAGAATGTTCAGGCTGCGAACAAACGCGCGGGCCGACTGTCTTGTATCTCCAGGCATTTCCGCGGAATTCCCCTCAGTGCCGCCTAAGCTTAACACTAGGCTGGCCGCCTCGTGGAAACAAGCCTCCTGCGGACGGATGTCGCCTTCTCACTAATACAATTATCGATTCGGTTCAACCCCTTCCTGAGATAGTTCTGCGGGTTGCTCTCCACCCGTCTCGTCAGTACAATTTCCATAGTCTAGCTAGTTAACTGACCTATCCCGGCTCCCTTCCAGGATGACTCGGGTTTCCAAGGACCCGTCGGCAGAATGGCTGAACACCAAACGCCAGCGCACTTGAAAGCCGAAATGCCGCAGATTCCCGGCGTTGGAGGCTCCGGGCCGCGCAAGCCCTCCTCCAATCCGCTGCTTCCTTTGATTATTGGCCTAGCCGTGCTCGGAATCGTGCTGATCGTAGCGGTGCGCTGGTTCTCGCGGTCCAAACCCGGCGAGCAGCCGACAGTCGAACAGGCGCCGCAGAT
>JAJPIE010000021.1 GCA_021324935.1 Acidobacteriota bacterium | reverse complement strand
GCGAGCACGTTTCGTCCCGGAACGCCGCGGGTGAAAAAGATTTGCAAGCCGTCGCGGGACCATTCGCCGGCTCGGGCAAACGTGTCAGGCGGGCCAAGCGCTGTCCGGCGATGGGACTTCACTTCGTAGAGGAAAAATGTGGAATTGAGGCTCATGGCATCCGTTGGGGCGCCAGCAGGCGCGGTCCGATAGTACGCGGAGACGAGCAAAAGATCGGAATTAATGGGATTGGGGCGGAGCGTGTCGCTGGACATGACCTGGAATTTGTCGCCATAGATTTCGTTCAACGCCACGATTTGGGGCGGTTTGTCTTCGCTGAGCCAATAGGCGTTTTGCATATCGGTCGCGAGCACGGTATTCGGCGATGTCCAGCCGTGAAGAGAATCAACAGGCTGTGTGGAAAATTGCTGTGCCTTATCCGGCGCGGAGAGAAAAAGCGTCCAGACTTGCCAGAGTTTGCCGTCGTTTCTCATAAAGGCGATGCGCGAATCATCGGGTGACCAAAAGGCACTGCGGCCGTTAGCGATGACAAGATCGCGCGAACGTCCGGTGTCCCAATCGTAGAGAACAATCGTGCGTTCTGGCCCAATTTTGGAATCCGAACGCGTATAGAGAAGCTTCCGTCCATCATGGGACACGGCGAGCTCCGTCCCAGAAGGGGCCACGGTTCTCCGGACTCCCCCTCGACTGAATACGACGCGGCCCAACTCCAGATATGCGACCGCTACGGGGGGATGAGAATTCGCAATTGGCTCGAGAACGGCCGCCCTGCGGTCTTTTTCCTTGTCCTTTTCTGTTTCTTTGCTTTTGTCGTCTGTCTCGCCGGGCGTGTCCAGTTCGTTCTTCTTGCGGAATTCGGGGAATTTCTCAGGCTGGCTGAGTCCGCAGCCGTGCAACTCGCCAATCTCGGCATGCTGCACAACGACCGTGAAGGTGTACTTTGTTTCGGACATATTGTCGGAGCACGTCTCCCGTGAGACTTTTACAATGACGTTCGCGCCGGTGTCATCGTCTTTGGCGTGATAGGTCCAGGAATTTTCGGAGTCGTCTGCAGTCGTTTCCGCAGGGTCCAGCACAATAGGTGGGTAGCCCAGCCGGTCGAGCCGTTCGGGCCCCTTCATGCCCAGGCGCAGCGACCAGGAAGGCTCATTGCCGTGGGCGATGATGAGAATCGGATAGTGATGGGAGATCGGCGACTGGATCGGCTCTTCAGCGGCGGGTGCAGTGGCCTTGACCGGAGTTTTGGGAGCGGGTTTCTGGGGCGGAGTTTGGCCGGCAACGAAACCAGCGGCCACCCACGAAATGCAAAGCAGGGAAGTGCCGGCAATTTTCGAGGACCGCGCGCGCATGCGGAAATCTCCCGCACGTACTTTAACAAGGCCGGAAGCGTGCGAGCGAGGAGAATAGGCGGGCCGGGTGCTCACGGGAAAACAGGGTACGGAGTCGTTTAGAGCGAAGAAAACTCGAATATACTTGACATGGCGAATAAAAAGCGAAATACTGGCCCCGCTTCGAGGTGAGCCATGTCCCCAGTTCTGCCCCAATCAGCGCCGCGTTTCGCCATGCGGCGCCACCCCGTACGACGCCCCGCAACACAACTCCTGCCTTTTAGCCCTGCTGAACCAAAGCCAGAGGCCGGCGCCCTTGCCCAGGGAGAGACCGGCTGGCGCGAGGAAAGTTTGAAACGCCCAACGGCGGATTGCCCCCCGCCGAATTTTCAGACTTCCCCTGCGCCACTGGTGGGCATGGCTCGCCTCGCTGCGAATGCGCCGGAAGCGGAGACGAAGCGGAAGTCGGCGGAGAAACCAGAGTACTTTTTCTTGCCGGTGAAGTCGATTCTGAACCGTTGCGAATCGGAACGCGTGCCGTTCGAGTGGACGGTCAATCCGTACCGCGGGTGCGAGTTTGCGTGCAAGTACTGCTACGCGCGGCACACGCATGAATACATGGAAATCGACGGCGGTGAGTTCGAACGGAAGATTTTCGTGAAGCAGGATGCGGCGGCGCTTTTGGCCCGGGACGTGACCCAGAAGTATTCATACGCCTCCAGGGCTTCCGGTTTTACGAAAGCGGAGCATATTGCAATCGGGACGGCGACGGATCCTTACCAGCCGGCAGAGCGGGAATATGGCGTGACGCGCGCTTGCCTGGAGCAGTTGGCCAAGCGCGAAGGGCTTAGCGTTTCGATTATCACCAAATCGAATCAAATCGTGCGCGACCTGGACCTTTTGCGGGTGATCGCGGGGAAGTCCGCGCTTTCGGTGAATATTACGGTGACAACGCTGAAGCCACGGCTGGCGCGCGTGCTGGAACCGCGGGCGCCGCATCCGGATTTGCGGCTGGCGGCGGTGGAGGAGTTGCACGACGCGGGGATTCACGTGGGAGTTTCCGCTTCGCCCTTGCTTCCGGGCATCACCGATGGGGAAGGCGAACTGGAGGGAGTTGCTGAGGCGGCAAAGCAAGCCGGGGCAGAATGGTTCTTCTCTGGCGTGTTATTTCTGATGCCGGCTTCGGCGCGGCAATTCCTGCCCTTTATCGAGCAGAAGTTCCCGAAACTGGCGAAACAGTATCGCGAATGGTACGTGAAGAACGGCTATGCGCCGGAGGCGTACCGGAAGAAGATGGCCGAGCGGGTGTTGCGAATCAGGCAGCAGTTTGGTTTTGCGTCGCGGCCGTGGGAAGGGGATCGGCCGACCTTTGCACAAACGCAATTGTCGCTGGGTTGGGATGCCGGTGAGATCAGCGGAGGTTTGAAGGGAATGCGGTCATGCGGGGCGGAATAACCGGATAGCGCCTTGATAGTGATGCCTACGGCAGAATGATGCGGGGTTCTTCGCGCTTGAGTTCGTGGGCGCCGGGGAACTGGCCGCGGAGAAATTCGATGAACCGGCGCGAGCGAGAACGTCCATTGGTGCGGAGCAGGCCCATGCGATAAAGAAAAACGAGAAGCTGGAATATTTCCGAGTCCTTCGGATGGCCAAAGGGATTTTGCGGCGGAGACTGTCTGGTGTCGTTTACAAAGGCGGAGAGGGCATCGTAGAGGGCGCGACGAAGGGAAGATACGGGCGGCTGCTCGTAGACGATGCCGGAGGCCAGTGTCTTGTAGGTTTCGGCGAGAGCTTGCAATGCGGCGAGCACATCGGTATCCGTGACGGCAGTTTCGCCAGCACTGAATTTAGCGATGACGAAGGCAAGCGCCGATAGAAATTGCGGATGCAGGCGAACCAAGTCGGGCGCAAGGTGGACATCGAGCAAAGGGGTGCCGGCCGGAATGGGGCGCGGATGCTGCTGTTCATAGCGGTGCGCAGCAAGGAGGTAGGCGCAGTCGGGCGGACAGTCGAGCGTGACTTCGCGCTCGGTGCCGCAGCAGATGGCGCAGATTTTCTCTGCCTTCGCTGGACAAAGGCGGTCGGCTTTGCGTTTCTGACAGATTGGGCAGGCCACGGAATCCCTTGAAATCTCAGACTAGCGGGAAACAAAACCCCGCGACAGAAGGCGGCTGAAAGGCCCGACCGCCGATTTGCGGCCCAGAATATCACGCCATGATGACTTTATTCTGGAAGCGGCGGGCGGCGATCACCAGCAAGAGCGTGCCCATGCAAAAGAGAACGACGGCATCGCCCCAGAGATGTTCCCAAGTCGCACCGCGCAGGATGATGCCGCGGGTGATGTCGATGAAATAGGTTGCCGGAACGAAGTAACTGAGAATGAAGAAGAATTTCGGCATCGTTTCGCGTGGAAAAATGTAACCCGAAAAGAAAATGCTGGGGAGAATGGTGAGAAACGCAAGTTGCATGGCTTCGGCTTGAGAGTTCGCCTTGCTGGAGATGAGGATGCCCATGGAGAGAGAAACAAAGATGTAAGGCAGCGAAAGCACAGCGAGCAGAAAGACATTTCCATGGATTGGCACCTGGAATACAAACCTCATGAAGCTCAGGATCATCCCGAGCTCAAAGAAACCAATAATCAGGTAGGGAAGCAATTTGCCGAGCAGAAGGCCCATGGGGCGCACCGGCGTGACGAAGAGTTGCTCGAGCGTTCCACGCTCCTTTTCGCGCACGACGGAAAATGCGGTGAGAAACGTAGTGACATTGAGCAACAAGACGGCAGTGAGGCCGGGAAGGAAAAAGTTGGGCGAGCGCGAATCGGGGTTGAAGAGAATCTTCGGCCGCATATCCACGGCAAAGGGTGCGTTGCTGTTGGCGAGGACGCGGCGAAGGGATTCATCCAGGCCGATTGCGGTGGTGACGTTGATCGCCTGGCCGGCAACGGACGAATCCGAACCGTCAATGAGCACGAGCACCTGTGCGCTCATCTGATGAAGCAGGCGGTCGGAGTAGTCCACGGGAATCTTGATTCCCACCCGGCACTTGCCGGAAACGATGGCGTCCGTGAGATCGTGATCGTTTTCAACGAAGCGCACCAGATGGAACGTATCCGAATTACGCAGGCGGTCCAACAGTTCACGGCTTTCCCGGCGGCCGTCGGCGTCGTAGACGACCGTGTTGATCTGGCGGATGTTGGTGTCAATGGCGAAACCTAACAAGAACATTTGCATCAAGGGAATGATGAGCGAGAAGAAGAGGGTGGCGAAGTCGCGGCGTATGTGCAATGCCTCCTTATAAAAAACAGCGCTGAAGCCGCGAAACGGGTTAAGCACGGGGGGCCTCGCTCTGCGTCTGATGGCGGTACGTGAGTTCGACGAAAACGTCTTCGAGCGAAGGGGCGAGCGGCCGAATCTCCGCCACGACGATGCCTTGTTTCAGCAACAACTCGCGCAGGTGTTCCAGCTCCAGGTCATCGTTAATCAAGGCATGAATGGCCTGCCCGAAAATCGTGGCGCTTCGGATTCCGGCAACCGTGCGGACAATGCGCAGCGCACGGGTAACTTGCGGAGTGGTGATTTCCACGCGGTAGGTGCCTTCGGGGCGGACTTCGGGAAGTTCACGCAGAGTTTCCGGGGTTCCGTCAGCGATGATCTTGCCGAAATAAATATATGCGACGTGGTTGCACCGCTCGGCTTCATCCATATAATGCGTGGTCACAAAAAACGTGATGCCGTGAGCTGAAAGCTCGAACAGTAAATCCCAGAGCTGGCGGCGGGCGACGGGGTCGATCCCGGCCGTAGGCTCATCCAGGAAAATCAGCTTTGGTTCGTGCAGCATGGCGCAGCCCAGTGCAAGGCGTTGCTTCCAACCGCCGGAGAGCTGAGCGGAAAGACGATTCATATACGGGCCCAGGCCATTCAGTTGTGCAATTTCGTCCATTCGCTTGCGAAGCCGGTCGCTGGAAAGCCCATAAATGCGTCCATAGAAGGTGAGATTTTCCGTGACCGTGAGATCCGAATACAGGCTGAAATTCTGCGACATGTAACCGATGTTTTCCCGCACGGATTCTGGATCTTTGCGTACGTCAAGGCTCAGAACGGAGGCTTCGCCACCCGAAAGCGGCAGGAGCCCGGTGAGCATCTTAATGACTGTGGTTTTTCCGCTGCCATTGGGTCCGAGAAAACCGAAAATTTCTCCTTTCTGGACCTGGAAACTGACGTCGTTAACGGCAGTAAAGTGACCGAAGCGCCGAACCAGATTTTGCGCAGCGATCGCGGCCTGGGGAGTATCACTCATAACTCAGCTCCCGGGTGCAAGCGTGACATCGGCCGCCATGCCGGGGCGGATGCGGTGAGAAGAATCGTCAATCCGAATTGTCACGCCAAAGACCTGGTGCACGCGTTCTTCGACGGTCTGCACATTGCGCGGCAAAAATTCCGCCTGCTGGTTGATCTGTTCGACGGCGCCTTCGAAAACCTGGTTGGGAAACGAGTCCACCCGGACCTGGGCGTTTTGTCCAAGATGCACGCGGCCAATCTGGGTTTCCGGAATGTAAATGCGCACGTAGATCTGGTCGCTTTCCAGAAGCGTTGCGATGGGCGTGTTCGGGGCGATCAAGTCTCCGGGCCGAATGTCTAGAACTTCGATGGAGGCATCCGCGGGAGAGACCACCTGGCGTTCGCGGAAGACGGCTTCCTGGTAGGCAAGCGCCGCATCGGCATTTTGGACGTCCTCGATGCGGTTGCCGCGCTCATATTTTTCGAGCGTGGCCCTGGTTTCCAGATAGTGGGCTTTTGCGGCCTCGATTTCCTCCGGCCGGTAGCCGCGCCGCAACTCATCCAGCTTGTGCTGCAGGTTGAGTTTCAGCGCCAGCGCCATTTTCCAATTGGCTTCGGCGGTGTCGCGTTGCTGCTTGGACACCAGATCTTTCCGGGCCAGAGCGTCGTAACGCTGGAAGTCGAGATGTGTGCGTTCTTCATCGGCGCTGGCGCGTTCCACGTCCGCCTCCGCGGCGGCGATGTCTTCCTTTCGGTAGCCGTTCAGGCGCTGGTCGTATTCCGCTTTGGCCTGATCGGCCGCCGCGCGCGCTTCCTCGATCTCCTCCACGCGGTAGCCGCGGCGGGCCTTCTCGGCGTTGGCCCGGGCCTCGGCAAGTGACGCGGTAAGCTCCTTATCGTCGAATGTGATTAGGACCTGGCCTGCCTTTACCGAGTCGCCCTCCCGAACCAACACCTTGTCAATCCGCCCTCCGACCTTTGAGCCGACGCGAATGTCATGGGCCTCGACCGTACCCGAGCCGTGGAGGAGATTGTTGCGATGGAGCATGCCGGAGGAATACAGCGCCAGACCAACAAGGGTGAGAATGACGAAAATGGGAAGCAGGGCTCTGCGTTTCATAGTCTCCTTCTCCAATGTGAGCTAGGCCGCCGCGACTTCCGGAGACGGGGAGTGACGTGGCGAGAGGCCGGTCCAGAGAACTTCGAAGGATTGCTCCATGCGGGAAAGCAGGGTGGAATCGCCGTAGAGCGACCAGATCAAAAGCGTGCCGAAAATGGTTTGACGAAAAACGTGGGCGAGGACATCCGGCGGCAGATCCGTGCGGATTTCTCCGCGCTCCTGTCCGCGGCACAGGATTTCGGAGTGAAGGGCGATCACGCGATCCTGTAGCGCCATCATGGATTCACGAACCTCCGAATTCGAAAGAAAAGCTTGCAGGAGAATGCGAATGATGGAGGGATTGCGCATTGGTTCCTGGGTCATGCGCGGCCCCAATGAGCGGAGGAATGACTGCACGGATTCGTTTTTGTTGCGAGACTCCTCGACGGCGGCTTTCAGTTTTGCGAGCTGCATTTCGCCGAAGGCGAGCAGGATGTGTTCCTTGCTTGGGAAATAGTTGAAGAACGTGCCTTTTCCCAAATCAGCGGCGTTGGTGATGTCTTCGACGGTGGTCTCGCCGAAGCCTTTGCGGGCGAAAAGATCGAGTGCGGCGCGAAACAGGCGTTCGCGACGCTCAGCGGATTGACGTTCTCTGCGGTTGGAAGGCTCAGTCGAGAGAAAGGGTGTCATGATATGACCTCCGACCATAAATGACTATAGGTCATATATGACCAAAAGGCAAGAAAAAGGCCGCAGCTTGCGGCCTTTTTTCTAACTCCTTGTTTTTTTCTCGCTACACCCTAGATTTCCTTGCCCGAGGAGAGGTTTTTCGGCGATTTCTTGTTCAGATAGGAAATCATCTTTTGGGCTGAGGCGGGGACGGGAACCACCCCTTTAAAAACGATGTCCTGGGGGCTCACGCTCTTTTTGTACAGCTCACTATTGGCACCGCCGTCGGGGCGAACCGTAGAGCCCGCGAGCGAGATGCCGGCGAAGAGGCCTCGTGCACGGGAATACGAGAGAATTTCGGCGCGCATCGTTACATCCGTGGAAGCCTCGGCGTTGCGACCTTTGGGGCCGGCTGCGGCTGAGGCGTCAGCGCCCAGCTTGACCTTGGAACTGAGAATTGCGTTCGCTCCGCGGCCATTCATTACCAGAAGGACGAAATCCGTGGCTTGCCCGCCGATTTGCAGGCCGAAGCTGCCGCCTTCCAGGGCCATCATGGTCGGCGCACTCCACGGTCCGTTGAAGTGTTCACCGCTACGGCAGGTCATGGCGCCGCGTCCATAACTCCCGCCGAAGATAAATGCAGCCTTGAGCACGGAAGGATAAACGATGATGCAATAAGCCTTGTCGATGAGGTCCTGGGGGATGTCATCGGGAATGTCCATGATTTCCTGGATGACGGTGCCGCAATTTTCCAGGCGTGAGTTCTCCTTTTTATCGTCCGCTAGAAGAGCGGGGCAGGTGAGCGAAAATGTAAGGAGAAACGTGAGAAGCTTTTTCATGCGATTCCACCTTTTAAGATTTTTCCCAAGAGCTAATTGATAAAACCAAATGGCGGGCGGAAGTTGCGGGGCGTGGCTGGAGGTGAAGATGCGCCCTGCATTTGCTCCTCTGCACATTGCGAGAGGAAGCGCCCCCAGACTTTCGACTATACTTTCAGTTCATGGGGATTGCCAAGAGCGGAATTGCGCTGCAGCTTTCGAAGAAGACCCTCCGAACCTATCTGTGGTTGGTGGTTTTCCTGCTGGCTGCGCACGGAACACCGGCGCAAGAGAAGGGATTGCAGGAGAAAAACGGCGCGGAGGCGGTGCGCTTTGCCGCGCGGGTTGAAAGCCTCCTGGGTGCGGCGCCGGTCAACAAAGGGGAGTGGGGGTTGCTGGTGGTGGACGCGGAGAGTGGCGTTACCCTATACCAGCAAAACGCGGATGACTATTTCTTGCCAGCTTCCAATATGAAGCTGCTGACGACCGCGCTAGCGCTGGATACCCTGGGACCCGATTACCGCTTCCGGACCACCATTGAAACCAATGGGACATTGGGAGCAGGCGGAAAGCTCACGGGCGATTTAATCCTGGTTGGGCGCGGAGATCCCAATTTGTCGAACCGGAAATTTCCCTTTGAAACGAAGGAAGAGTTTGACGGGGCGCCGGAGAAAGTGCTGGCGGAAATGGCCGATGCAGTTGCGGCAAGCGGGGTAAAGGAGATTGCGGGCGATGTGGTAGGGGACGACAGCTATTTTCCTCGTGAGCGATATCCAGACGGCTGGGAAATTGATGACATGGTGTGGGAGTACGGCGCGGCGATTTCTGCGCTTGTGGTGAACGACAACACCGTGACCCTTACACTGACTCCGGGAGAAAAGGCGGGCGACGCTGCGCAGGAAACGCTTGAGCCTGACACGCCTGAGTTTTCCGTGCGAACCGCCGTGACCACCTGCCGCCAGAGTGAGAAGGGCGACCTACGATTGACTCGCGAACCAGGCACGAACGCCGTGGTCGTTAGCGGAACGCTTCCGGCTAAAAGTGACCCGCGAAAACTGACGCTTGCGGTGCAAGAGCCGGCCCAGCATGCCGCGTTATTACTGGCGGAAGTGCTATCGCGGCGCGGAATTAAAATTGACGGGAATGTGCGCGCGATACACGACCCCGACCCCAACGAATCAACGAGAACCGTGCTGGTGGAACACCTGTCAATCCCGCTGAAAGATTCGGTGAAGCTGGTGAACAAAATCAGCCAAAACCTGCACACCGAAGTGCTGCTGCGGACAGCAGCACGACAACAGGGAAGATGGGAGACGCCGGAAGATTTGCAGAAGTTTCCAGCGGCGTTTTACGCGAAAGTTGGTATCCGTGAAGGAGACGTGATTCAGACGGACGGGTCGGGATTGTCGCGGCATGACCTCGTGACTCCACGTGCGTTTGTCGCTCTGTTGCAATATGCGCAAATACAGCCGTGGTTCCCCGCGTACCTGGCGTCGCTTCCGGTTGCCGGAGAAGACGGCACACTGAACGAACGGATGAAAACCCCACCCCTGGCGGGAAAGATCCAGGCAAAGACCGGTTCGCTGACGCATGTGCGAGCGCTATCGGGCTACGCGGAGACACCAGGGGGGAGGAAACTGATTTTCTCGTTCCTGAGCAACAATCAGGGAGCGAAGAATCATGAGGTCCACGAAGCGATTGATGGATTGTGCCTGGCGATGGTGGAAGAGTTTGATGAGAAGAGAGAGACAACGAAGTAAAAAAGCAATCGGGCAAGGAAAAGGCAAGAAAGAGAATGGGGACTGAAAAGATTGTTACGGTGTTTGGGAGTTCGCGGCCGAGGGAAGGCGATGCGGAGTATGAGGAGGCGCGCGATCTGGGCGAGAGGCTGGCGCGTCTTGGGCTGGCCGTGTGCACTGGCGGCTACGGCGGTGTGATGGAAGCGGTTTCCCGCGGGGCCAAGGACGCAGGTGGCTCGACGTATGGCGTGACCGCGGAATTCTTTGCGCGCACCGTGAACCAGTGGGTGGATACGGAAATCCGGGTGAAGACCTGGGAGGATCGATTGTTCGAACTGATTCGCGTGGCGGATGGATTTGCGGTGTGCAAAGGCGGAACCGGCACGCTGGTGGAGTTGGCGGTGGTTTGGGAGATGTTGAATAAATCGGTGATGACGGGGAAGCCGATCGCCGTGGTGGGAGAGTTCTGGCAGCCCGTTCTGGAGCGCGTGCGGGAAGTGGAGCAAGGCCCGAGCTCCTCGACGCAGGGAAGAGTATGGGGTGAGGCCAACGGGAATTTGGTGCACAGCGCGGGGTCGATGGCAGAGGCGGCGCAATATTTGGCGGGGCGGTTGCAGGTTAGAAGTGAACGATTTGGCGCAGAGACGCCCAAGAAAGTGCATTGAGGGCGCAGAGAGCGGGAATGTCACGGCGGGCGGAAGAGGTTCTTGAGTTTGACAAGCTGCGGGAATTGCTGCGGTTGAGGACGACGTGTGCGCCGGGAAGACGCGCTATTGACGCCCTCGAGGTGAATACGTATCGGACGGGATTGGAGCGGGCATTTGCCCTGATCCGCGAGGCCCGCGAATGGCTGCGACTGGGGCGCGAAATGGGCTTCGGTGCGCTGGCCGACCCGGACGTCTGGATGGGCAAGCTGGAAGCCCCGGGTGTGGTGCTGGAGGCCAAGGAATTTCTCGATGCTGGATCACTACTTGAAACGGCGGGCTGGCTGAAGCAGCCGTTTTGCGAAGACGCGGATAAATTCCCGCTGCTGGCGGCGCGCTGCGCCACCCTGGCCGATTTTCGGGACGTGCAGGCAGCGATCCGGCGATGTGTCCTGCCGAACGGAGAGATCAGCGACGACGCATCGAGCGCGCTGCGGCGGATTCGCGCGAGCATCCAGCAGACGCGCGACGCGATTCAGAAAACGCTGCGCCAGATTCTGCGCTCGCGGCAGGCCGAGGGCGGCGAAGATTACGTCACGCTGCGCAACGACCGCTTTGTGATTCCCGTGCGCGCAGAACACCGCCGCAATTTGCCGGGAGTCGTCCACGGAGCGAGCGGAACCGGGCAGACGGTATTCGTCGAGCCGTTTGAAACCGTCGAGACAAACAACCAGTTGGTGCAACTCGCTGAGGAAGAGGCTGCGGAAATTTTCCGGATCCTGAAGGAGTTAACCAACCGGCTTCGAGCCATCGCTGGACCGCTGCAGGTTGCTGCCGATACGATCGCGGAACTCGACGGCGTTTTTGCGCGAGCGAGATTCGCGCGGGATTTTGACGCGTGCATTCCGGAGTTCGCGGAGTCGACAGAGTTGCGTCTGGATGCGGCGCGACATCCGGTGCTTGAGGACAAGCTGCGGCGAGAGAATCGCCCGATCGTGCCGATAGCGGTGTCACTCGGCGGTGAAGAGCGCTTGCTGGTGATCAGCGGGCCGAACACCGGCGGCAAAACGGTGGCCCTGAAAACTACGGGCATTGCCGCGCTTTCTGCGCAAGCGGGCATCCCCGTTGCGGCACATCGCGCGGTGCTGCCGTTGTTCGATCGCGTGCTGGTGGATATTGGCGATGAACAATCGATTGCGGCGGACCTCTCCACATTTTCGGCGCACATGGTCAATTTGAAAGCGATGCTGGCGGAGGCGACTTCGCAATCGCTGGTGCTCGTGGACGAAATGGGCACGGGCACGTCCCCGGAAGAAGGCGCCGCGCTTGCCGTGGCGCTGCTCGAGGAGTTTCGAAAAATGAACTGCATCGTGCTGGCGACGACGCATCACGACCGCCTAAAGACCTACGCGTCGAAGACGCCGGGAATCGTGAATGCGGCGGTGGAGTTCGATGAAGTGAATTTGCGGCCGACGTACCGGCTGATGGTGGGCGTGCCGGGCGGGTCGAGCGGAATTGCGATTGCGAAGCGTTTTGGGCTTGCCACTCAGATCATCGAACATGCGCGATCGCTGTTGACGCCCGAAGCGCAGGAAGCTGCAGACCTGATCGCTTATCTGCACCGCAGCCGGGACGAGATCGACCGTCTGCAGAAGCAGATGTCGGAGGAGCAGCGGGCGCTGGAGGACGAGCGAAGGAAACTGCGATCGGATTGGGTGGAGCGCCAGAAGCAGCGGATTGCGGAGCTGGAAAAACAGTTCGCGGAGATGCAGAAGCGGTTCGAAGAAAATGTGGCCGGAGTGGTGGCCGTGGTGAAAGACCGCGAATTACGAGCGCAATTGGAGAAAACCTCGCGGCGGAAAATGCAGGAGGCACGAGTCGAAGCGAAGGAAGAATTGAACGCGGCTGTATTGCAGGCCATTTCGGAATCGCAGCAGGATCTGGGTATTCAGCCAAAGAATCCAGAAATGGTAAGCGCGGAAAAATTGCAGGCGGGCGCTAGGGTGCGCGTCCGGGGCTTCAGCAAGCCGGTGATATTGCGGCGCGTGGATGGTTCAACGGCGGAGATCGAGGCAGGACCCTTGCGAATGAAGGTTGTCGTGGAAGAAATTACCGGGGTGGAGGCTGAGGCAAAAGGAAAAACGGCGATTTTGCCATCAAAGCGAGAAAATGTGACCGTCAGTGCCCAATCTACAGAGGGCGGCGCGACGGGTGAGATCAACGTGATTGGGCTGACCGTCGAACAGGCCAGCGAGAAGGTGGACAAGTTTTTGGACGAAGCCGCGCTGGCGCATGTCTTGCGCGTACGCATCATCCATGGGCACGGAACTGGCGCATTGCGTAAAGGTTTAGGTGAGTTTTTGAGATCGCACCCTCTGGTGGATCATGCGGAATTTGAGTCCGAGGAGCACGGTGGAAAGGCAATCACGGTGGTGGATTTAAAGATTTAAGAACATGGCGGAAGCCGGATCATTTGCCGAGCGGGTGAAGAACCAGGCGGACATTGTGCGCGTGGTGGGCGAATACGTGCGTCTGAAGAAGAGCGGGCAGAATTTCACGGGGCTGTGTCCGTTTCATGGAGAGAAGACGCCCTCATTCGCAGTACACCCCGTGAAGCAGATTTTTCACTGCTTTGGATGCGGTAAAGGCGGAGACGTTTTCAGTTTCGTGATGGAGATGGAGAAGTGCCCATTTCCCGATGCGATCAAAATTGTCGCAGAAAAGTGCGGCATCCCGATTCCGCGCCAAAAAGAGCGTACGCCTGAAGAGCGAAAAGAAAGCCAGCAGCGGGCAGCGTTCATCGAAATTCACCGCGAGGCCCAGGCATTTTTTGTGCGGCAACTGGAATCGACGCCTGAGGGTCGCGTGGCCAGAGCCTATTTGGAAGACCGTGGACTGAACGCGGAGACAGTTTCGCGATTTGGAATTGGGTACGCGCCGAGCGGCGGCGACACACTGCTGCGGCATCTCAAGCCCAGATACGCCGAAAAGTTGTTGGTGGAATCGGGATTAATTTCACGGGACCAGTCCGGTGCGCGGCTATTTGACCGATTCCGAAAGCGCATCACGTTTCCCATTGCCAATGAATCGGGAAAGATCGTGGCGTTTGGCTGCCGGGCGCTGGGCGATGAACTGCCCAAATACTTGAATTCGCCGGAAACACCGATCTATTCGAAGAGCAATGTGCTTTACAACATGGATCGCGCAAAAGAGACGATTCGCCGGCAGGACTTCGCGATTTTGGTGGAAGGGTACATGGACGCAATTTCCGTGGCGCGCGCAGGCATTGCGAACGTGGTGGCAAGTTGCGGCACCAGCCTTGCGGAGCCGCAGATCAAGCTGCTTGGAAGGTTCACCAAGCGCGTGATTGTGAACTACGACCCCGACGCCGCTGGGCAGGCGGCCACGGAGCGCTCGCTGGCGTTGCTGCTGGAGAGCGATTTCGAGGTGAAGGTGCTGGCGCTGCCTCCAATCGGGGACAAGAAGGCCGACCCGGATTTGTTCATCCGAGAAAAAGGAGCCGAGGCGTACATCAAAGCGCTGAAAGAATCGCCCCCCTACGTGGATTACCTGATTGGGCGTGCACGGCAAATGGACCTGACCACCGGCGAAGGCAAGCAGCGCGCGCTGAATTTCCTGATGCCCTATGTGCAGAAAATTCCCAACCAGTTGTTGCGCTCCGAATGGGCCACGCGGATCGCACAGCAGTTGCGAATTGACGAGCCGGTGCTGCGCGCGGCGCTGAACAAATCGGCGTCGGAGCGGCGCAGCGAAGTGAAGGTCTCACCGCAACTGGTGGGCAAGCCGGCGAAGCAGATCGAGCGGCGGCTGATCCGCATGCTGGCAGAGGCGGAAGGGTTCAAGCGCGAACTTGCGCAACGATTGCAGCAGGGAAGATTGTACGAAGGGTTGGAAACGGAAAAAATTTTTGCGGCGTTAATCGTTGCTGGCATGTCCGGACAACCTATGCCGGCGACGGAGATCGGCGCACACTTGGAGGAACGAGACCGGCGCCTGTTTTTCGAGATTCTATTTGAAGACGCGCAAGAACCTACCTGGGAAGAGGCGGAGAGTTGCCTGGAAGCTCTGCGGCGAAAGCAAATCGAGCAGGAACTTGCCAGGGTGCAGCGAACGATTGAGTCCAATCCCAGCGGGGCGGGCCTGCGCGAGTTGTTGCAGCGGAAGCAGGAGTTGATGAAACAGTTGGCTGTGAACTAAGCCGAAGCGTTATGCCAGAATCGGCCTGGGGAGCCCGGGCCCCACAAGGGGGCCAGCCTGAACGATGAAACTGAAGCTTCCCGAAGGGACATTTGAGGCGTATTTGTTTGATTGCGATGGCACGATCGTGGATTCGATGCCGTTGCATTATCTGGCCTGGAAAAAAGCACTGGGGGAATGGGGCTGCGAATTCTCCGAACAACTGTTTTATGAATGGGGTGGCATGCCGGTCGCGGAGATTATCTCGACGCTGAATCGGGATCGTGGGCTGCAAATGCCAGTCGTCGAAGTCGGTCATCGGAAAGAGAATCTGTATTACGAGTTGCTTCCGCAGCTGCGAGCGGTCCCCGAGGTCTTGGAGCATATCGAGGCCCAACGGGGGCGAATTCCCTTTGGAGTGGTGTCTGGAAGCATGAGGGAGTCGGTTGTTGCCTCGTTGACGGTGGTAAAACTTCTCAACCGGTTCGACACACTGGTATGTGCAGGAGATTACAAGAAAAGCAAGCCGGACCCGGAAGGCTTTTTGATGGCAGCGGAAAATTTGGGCGTAAATCCGGAATCCTGCCTCGTTTTTGAAGACACGGAGATGGGGATTCAGGCGGCGCAGTCGGCAGGCATGGGATGGGTTAAGGTTCCGCCACCTTGGAAGCGGGGCGTCCAAGGGAGCTAAGACTCCCGGAGGCCTTGGTCTTTAGCACTGCCGTGGCAAGCAACCCGGGACTGTGGATGATTCGGCACAAGTCACAGTATGGCGCTGGACGCTGACTGTAACCTCCATGTTTCGAGTGGAATCGGGCGTATTGCCGCTGAAGAAACTTCCACTGTCACGCAGAGAAATCCACAAAGTAAATCATTGACGCGGCGTAATTTAAGTGTGTAACGTAATAGGGTTGTGCGGATAACGGTTTTGTGTCTCTCGGCATCTTATTACTTGCGTCGGGGATACACAGGGACGTACCCGCGGCGGCGCGGCAAATGGGCAAGCGTGCCGCAAGGGCAAGAACGCAGCAGGGCGCATACGGCTTCACCGAAACAATTGAGAGTCTTTCGGAGGATTCACTCCCTCCCACTGCCCAATCTGGGCTATCTCTCTGCATTTGGTGTGGACAATGCGCGCAACTCAATGTGGAAGTTCGCGCGGATTCTGAGAGACAGGTTTAATTTGCGGGAGGAACGCAGTGGCAGCAACGGGCTTAGAAGAAAAATATGATGCGGTACGCCAGCTCATTGCCATTGGCAAAGAGCGCGGTTACCTGCTGTATGACGAAGTCAACGACTCGCTCCCCGCGGAAGTGCATTCTTCCGAAGAGATCGACGACCTTCTGACAACATTTGAGCGCAACGGCATTGAGATTTACGAAGATGCGGCTTCCGCCAAGGCGGCGCGAGCCGTGGAGGTCTCTACCGAGCACGGCGATCACGAGGCCATTAAGGAAGAAGGGCACGAAGGAGAGGGCAGCGACCTTGATCTGACGCCGGGTTCGCTGGAAAAAACCAACGATCCGGTGCGCATGTATTTGCGCGAGATGGGCACCGTGCCGCTGCTGACGCGCGAGGGTGAAGTCACCATCGCCAAGCGCATCGAGCGCGGGCAGCTCGTGGTAATGAAAGCGATCACTCGCTCGCCGATCGTAATCAAGGAACTCATCGCCGTGGGCGACGATCTGCGCAAGGGCGCGCGGTCGATCAAGGAAATCGTCCAGTTCGACGATGAAGAGCTGACCGAAGAAAAAATCGCCAACAAGACCAAGCAGACTCTAAAGCACATTGACAAGATTGCGAAGCTCTATGAACTGGCGCTGAGGCAAGCCGTCAAGCTGGACAAGACACCGAAGGCCAAGAAGAAGCAGTGGGTACGCGCAAAGTGGGAAGTGGCGCGAACGCGCATTGCCATTTCGCTGGAAATCCGCGGCATTGACTTCAATCCGTTCGAGAAGAAGCGGTTGGTGGACAAGATGCGCGGCACGGTCGAGCGCTTGCAATCGCTCGAGCGCGAAGCGGGCCGGCTGGAGCGGCGCGCGGATGTGTCCAAGGGAGAGAACGCGGCGGAAGCGCGTCGCGAGCTGCGCACGCGGCGTTCGGAACTGAAGGATATCGAAGAGGCCAGCGAGGTCGGGCTGACGGAGCTAAAGCGCACGCTGACGATTATTCATCGCGGCGAAGCGGAAGCCGAGCAGGCCAAGAAAGAACTGATCGAGGCCAACCTCCGACTGGTTGTTTCGATTGCGAAAAAATATACGAACCGAGGTTTGCAATTCCTGGATTTGATCCAGGAAGGCAACATCGGCTTGATGAAGGCCGTGGACAAGTTCGAGTGGCGCCGCGGCTACAAATTTTCCACGTACGCCACCTGGTGGATTCGCCAGGCCATCACGCGCGCGATTGCCGACCAGGCGCGCACCATCCGCATCCCGGTACACATGATCGAGACGATCAACAAACTGGTGCGCACGAGCCGCCAGTTGGTGCAGGAGCTTGGCCGCGAGCCTACCAGCGAAGAAATCGCCAAGCGCATGGACATTCCGGTGTCCAAGGTGCGCAAGATCCTGAAGATCGCGCAGGAGCCGATTTCGCTGGAAACACCGATCGGAGAAGAGGAAGATTCGCATCTCGGCGACTTCATCGAAGACAAGGCTGTGGTTTCGCCTTCCGACGCGGTGATCAACCTGAATCTGAAAGAGCAGACGTCTTCCGTCTTGAAGACGCTGACGCCGCGTGAGGAGAAGGTCATCAAGATGCGATTTGGGTTGGATGACGGCAGCGAGCACACGCTGGAAGAGGTCGGCCAGTCCTTTGCGGTCACGCGCGAACGCATCCGGCAAATCGAGGCGAAGGCGCTGCGGAAGCTGCGCCACCCGTCGCGCTCGCGGAAGCTGCGCGCCTTCCTGGAAGGTCCTTCGCGGGACTATCTATAGGAAGAGTGGCCTGCCAGATGCCAGTGCTATCGAGCGAAAACGCCCGGCGAGCGCCGGGCGTTTTGCTTTTGTTAGGGGTGTGAAGACAGGGAAAATCCAGGTCGACTACCTGTTGTCGTGGTCGCCACCGCCAAAGAGATCGGACATGGCGGCGACATCCGGATCGCACGCGTGGTTCAAGCAGGGGAGGCCGAGCGCCTGCTTGATCGACTTCAGCAGCGAAAAGCTGTTGTAGTAGTTCGAACTCTGGACCCCGTGGTTGCCACGGTTGGTTTCCACGGTGAGCACGACTTTATTTTGATTCACCGGGGGAAACAATCCGTTGGGCGTGGAGGTGATGCCGCTGTAGTCATTCTCGTCCCAAACGATGACGATGGCCGAGTGGCCTTCGTGCCAGGCCGGCGAAGCATGAATCGCTTCGACCAGTCGCTGGATGCTCACATCGCCCTGCTGGATCAAGCCTGGATTCAGATTAGCGGTGGTGCCGTTGGTAAAGCCGTTGACATCGCCGAAGTCGAACGCACAGAACGCATCGGCGTTGCCGCGGCCGTGCTGATCGTCGCACTGGTTGGGCGCGATAAAGGCGAACGAAGGCACATCGCCACGCGCCAGGTCGGCATACAGGCCATCAGGACCATCGAAACCGACCACGTTTTCCAATCCATTGCCACGCGGGGTCCCCTCCTGCACGGATTTGAAATAAGCAAACGGATTGTGCTTCACCGCGTAAGCCTGCACAACGCTCTTGGAAGTGAGAGGAGCCAGAAGCGTGCTGTGGCCGGTGCTGTCGAAATCCAGATTGGTCACGGTACCGTTGCTGTAGTTCACGCCAAACACAGAACCAAGCGGCAAGGTCTCCTGGTAACTCTTCCAAGTTTTTCCAGCGTTCACAAGTTGATCGGCGATCGTAATCCCTGTGGCAGGAGCCGCTGGGAGGGACTTGACGCCATCAAGGTCGGCAAGATACGGGACCACGATATTGCCCTTGCTGTCGGTGCCGACTTCGTTCCAGTTGTCAACGGCGGGCGTTTCCGCGTCGTTGCCTGTGCCGCTGATCGGACAAACGCTTCCCGTGTCGACCTGAACCGGTGCATTTCCGCCGGCGTTATCGGCGTTGACGATTCCAGAGGCAATGTTGGGAGTGCAGGAAGCGCTTCCCCAATTCGGCGAATTGTCACTGCGAACCCCGAAGTTGGACCCGCCAACGACCTCGAGATAGTTGGTCAGGCTGGGGTGCCCGACCGCGAAATAATTCGTGGCGAGGTTCACTTTTCCGCTGGAAATCAGATAGTTCAAGTAAGGCTCGTTGGGATTGTTGAGGACCTGATAGTAACCGTGATTTTCCATCATAATCAGGAAAACGTGATCGAGATGCGGAATGCCTTGGTGTTCCGCACCATTGTTGGCAAACGCAGGGCTCACCAACGAAGCAGCCGCGAGCAGTGCTGCGGCTGACTTCAAAGTAATCTTCGTTCTCATAGCTTCTCCCTCTCCATGGAGTTCCAAAATTTCCCGGGTTCGAAAGATTCCCGCCGGCCCGGCTGGGGACCCGCACACGGGGCGGACCGGGCCAGTCTGCACAGGACAATCGGGGCAGGACGAAAGCAAACAGCGCGAGGAGAGTAAGGCGGGCGGGTTACAGGAAAAATGCAGGATTGTTACAACCCCGTGAAAGCTCTGGCGAGCGAGCCGCCAGAGAATTTGCCACGCGCCAAAGGATCAAGGCTTACCCGAGGCGCGCTGGAAATGACGGACAAACCCCACCATAAGCAACATCATGAAGAACAAAAACAAAACGAGCACCGCAAGCATGGTCTCGGAGTTGAAGCGGTGATCTGGAGCGAGGTTGGCGCGCAAGGCCAGGAACATCCCGGCAATCAGCACAAACAACACACCGCACCCGAACCAGCTCATCGTTGCGGCTATGTACTGCATGGTGGCGTCGCGGCGTCCGGGAGCCAGCCAATACTCGCAATTGGGCAAATTGATGCGATTGTTGGCCTTGGACGCAATCTGCCACGGGGCGAAAAAGGTGATTACGGCGGAACTCGCGCCGATCAACAGCATAATCAGGAAGAACGACTCGCGCGGCTGCCAGCCGTTGGGATACCCGTTGGCGGCGAAATGCGCGGCCATCCGCTGCGGCATGTGCGGATAGTAGTAGGCCATCATCGCCAGGCAAGCCAGCACAAGAAAAACGTAAATCATTCGGGGAAGCCGCGGATCGTCCACGCTGCACCTCAGGGCACGGATTCTGCTATCAGGTTAGGGGGCCTCAGCCTCGGCGGCAACGAGTTTGAAGGAAACTGTGCTCAGGAAGTCCTTGCGTTTCGCTGAGGAATCCGGAAAATTGAAAATTTCCGGCCAGCGCCCTCATTACCCGATAAAGATGCGATGAAGAAAATACAAAAAATATTCGCGGCGATTCTTCTCCTGCTGATTCTGGCTGCCGCCTACCTTTTCTGGATTTCGCGGGAACCAGAGAGCGTGCGCAAGGCGCGGGCCGCCGCCAGGGCGAACCGCGCCAGCAAAAGCCTGGTGGACCAGACGCCGCTCAAAATTGCCCAGCAGTTGGCGCCGCTGGCGACAACCAACCATGAGCGGGAACTCGCCAAGGAAGCTCTTCGCCTTGCGGACTACGAAGTAGACCTGGCCTTTGACGCCGGGCTTCACGAAGCCTTGCAAAACCCGCCGCCCCTCACCCCGGAAGCTAAGGCCATCCAGGATCGCATCAAAAAAGCCGAAAAGTTGCTGACTGCGGACCAGGAACACGCAAAGCTGCTCTCCGAAGCGCTCGTGAAAGCGCCGCCCACCAGACAAGACGCTCTGCAAGAGCAACTGGTGCAAGCTCAGGCGGATATGGAACTGGACCAGGACGAACTCGACGATGCCAAGGGAGACTTCGCCCGTGCCGGCGGCAACCTGGCCGATCGCATCCAGGCCCTGAAACAGGAGCACGAAGAAACCACGCATGGTTCGGAATCCGTGCTTCCCACCGGGACTCCTCCGCCGGCACAGGTCGGACTGCTTCACCGGGTCGAGCAGTTGCTTACGTTGCATTCCGAAAAGCGGCAGATTCAGGATGCCAAGGACCAGGCGGATCAGTCTGCGGCTACCCTGCAAGCCCAGCACAATGCGCTGGAAGCCTTGGTTGGGGAGGAGCAACAGAAATCGCCGGATCTCGCGCGCCATGCCATGCGCCGCCTGGATGCCGCGGCGGGAAGTCACACCGCCGCTTCGGAGCGAACCACCGAAGAAGCGGCTGCCCTGCTGAAATCCACGGAAAAGATCGCGGCGGACCAGAAATCGATGGCATCGCTCGACAAACGCGTGGAAACGCTCAAGGAGCTTTCCGCCGCCTACGCCCAGTGGATTCAATTGGTCACGGACAAGGAATGGGCGGTAGTGCATCGCGCCGCCGTCGGCTTGATGATAATCCTGGTGATCGCTCTGATCGGCCTGTTATTCAGCAGTTGGATGAACGCGCTGGTCGCGCGGCTCTCGATGGATCGCCGGCAGATACAGTCGCTGCACACGGTAACGCGTGTTTCGCTTCAGGTTGTCTCCATGCTGCTGATTTTACTGGTGGTTTTCGGACCGCCGGGACAAGTGGGCACCTTTATCGGGCTTGCGACGGCCGGCATGACCGTGGCACTGAAGGATTTCGTTGTCGGTTTCATCGGCTGGTTTGTTCTGATGGGGAAAAACGGGATCCGCTTGGGAGACTGGGTGGAAATCAATGGCGTGACCGGCGAAGTAGTGGAGATCGGGCCATTTCACACCGTGCTGCTCGAAACGGGGAACTGGACCGATTCCGGGCATCCCACCGGCCGCCGCGTCACCTTCACCAACAGCTTCGCCATTGAGGGCCACTACTTCAATTTCTCCACTACGGGACAATGGCTTTGGGACGAACTCGCGGTCGCTTTGCCCGCTGGCAAAGAGACGTTCCCCATCGTGGATGCCATTCGCAAGATGGTCGAGGAAGAAACCCGGGAAAGCGGGCGCATGGCCGAAGAAGAGTGGCGCCGCGCGACAAGTTCGCGCGAAATGAGCGGGTTTACCGCGACTCCCGCCGTTACGATCAAGCCGGTTCTCGGCGGTGTTGAAGCGACGATCCGCTATATCACACGCGCTCACGAACGCTTCGCGCTCCGCGCCAAGCTGAATCAGGCGGCCGTGGAACTCCTGGGCAAATAAACGCCGGAGATTCTTGCGAAGAAGCTTCCGTATGGATCTAGTCCGCGATGCCGCGCGCGCGGACTTCCTCGCTGGTCAAACCGTACAAGGGCGGCGCCGGTACGCCCAGCATCCCGAGGTAAATGTAGATTTGCCCGCGGTGATGGATCTCGTGTTCGACCATCAGCCGCAGCCACTTCCATTTCGTGAGTTCCGCGCCACCGGGCGTCTGGCATTTGGTCTGCAGTTCCGCGTCGGTCAGCCGCGAGAAAATATCCAGCGATTCCTTGTGGAGGCGCTCCATCAAGGCGAGAACGTTTTCCAGTCCGTCGGCAAATTCCTTGCCGTGGCTTTTGTATGCGCTTGGCTTGCCTTGTATGTTTTCGCCCCACAAATAGCGCTCGGTGATGGCGATGTGGCGCAGCAGATCGCCGAGGGTGAACCGGCCTTCGCCGCAAGCCCAGTCGATTTTGCCGGGGGGAATGCAGCGAGCGACGCGCATGGTGCGTTCGCGGACGCTGTTGAAGTAATGTAGGAACGGCTGAATGCGGGTGACTTCCATACGCCCTCCCCGTACACGCGGTTTAGGTAGGCGGCTCAGAGTTTATCGCAAAAGGGCGCGGGCACGCGAAGCGGAGAATGTGGCCCCGGCGTACATGAAGGCGAGCAGGAAGAAGCCGACGGCGATACTGAATTGCTGCGCGATCCAGCCGAGCGAAAAGCTCATGGCCAACTGCAAGACCGTGGCGAAAATCGCGAAGGCGGATTGCGTGCGGCCCATGAAGTGGCGCGGCACGATGGACATCAGGGAAGACTGCGCAACGATGCCGCCAAGGGCGCGGCAGAAACCGAACACGCTTTGGAGTATCACCGCGCCCAGCAGAAACGTCACATAGGGCACGGCCACGTGTCCCAACGCCAGGATGGCCATCACCCCAACATAAAGAGGCAGGCGCACGCGCTGCGGCAACTGGCTGGTCAGCAAGCCGCCAATGATCGCGCCGATGGCCCAGCCTGCTTCGATGAGTCCAAAACCGCGCGAGCCGGAGCGCAACACGTCGTTCGCCAGAGCCACTACCACGACGTTGGCGCTCACCACGCTGGCCATCAGAACGGCGTGCGTCACGCCTAGCGCCGTCACCACCGGCTGGTCCTTCAGATAGCGAAAACCTTCCATCAAATCCGCGGCATAAATCGCCAGCGACATCCCGGCTTCGGCGATTTCCGGATTCTCGCCGCTTTCGAGTGCCAGCGAAGCCGTCTCCGACGTTTCGGAATATTCGCGCGGGTACTGGCGGTGCGAGCGGGGCGAAACGTAGCCGCTGCGCAGGCGATAGAGGCAAAACGCGGAGACAAAATAGGTGAGGCCGTCGATCAGCAGGATACCGGCGATGCCCATGTGGTCGTAGAAAAAGCCAACGAACGTGCCGGCAAGGAGCATGCCGCTCTGAACGCCGACGAGGACCGAAGCGTTCGCGCCCGTGAACTGGCTGGGCGGCACAACCTCTTGCACCAGCGCGTTGACGTTGGACCAGTAGACTGCCGAGCCGGTGCCGGTGAGCAGCGTCATCAGGTAGAGGTGCCAGATGTGCAGGTCGTGCCGCCAGGCGACGTAGGAAATCGACAGAACGGCCGCGCCGCGCGCCAGATCGAGCAGTACCCCGAGGTAGCGGCGGTCGATGCGATCAATCAGCACGCCGCCGAGGAACGGCACCACCAGGCCGGGCAGCGTCACCACGATGACCTGCCAGCTCACCGCCACCGTCGAATGCGTGGCTGACATAATGTACCAGCTCACGCCGATGAAGTTCATCCCGCTGCCGAACAGCGAAACGAACATGGCCGTGAAGAAATAGCGGAAGCCGCGTTGCTGCCAGAGCAACGACCAGTCCACTCTAGGGATGGTTGCGGTGGCCATCGAGCCTATCAGTTTACTATCAGCCTGATGCTCGCCGGCCGGGGTCACTACGTGCACATTTCCGCTACGTTACCCCTTTTCCCCGGTTTGCCCGGATACGCCTGCTTCGATCATCTTGACGTGGAGGAATTACCGGCGGCCGTGCCGGAGATTCCCCAACCCGGCCGGGTGTGATACTTTTCCGGCTGCTCCTGCGTAATGCTCTCAGCGGCAATTGCAAACCTCTTTGTGGTGGGGGCCTCGATGGCAACGCTTCCTTCTCCCGTTCCTGCTCCGGAACCTCGGGCATCGCTTTCTCCGATCGCCCGCATTTTCGGGGTCTTCTTTTCGCCCAAGGCGACCTTTGAAGACATTGTGCGCAAGCCGGATTGGGTCGCTCCGCTGATTGTTCTTTTCCTGACCGGCATGTTGCTCAACGTGGCGCTGGCGACTCATGCCAATTGGATCGAAGTGATCAAAGAGCAAATCGGCAAGAACAAAATGGCTGCATCGCAAATCGAAAACATGGACCCTGCAAAAAGAGACGCCGTTTACGAGCGGGCGGCCTCGCAGACCAAGACCATCCGATATGTGCGCGGAGTGATTGGTTGGCCGCTGGCACTGTTGTTTGGCGCGCTGCTCTACTTCGGTGTGTATCGGCTCATCGGCGGCGGGCGCGTCAGCTTTCTGTTGTCTTTTGTCATTCTGGCGTTCGCTAGTCTTCCGATGGGGCTGCGGGAAATCTTGGGATCGATCGTCGCGCTGTTGAAAGATCCAAGCGCAATCGACCCGGAGAATTATCTGGCGTCGAATCCGGCGGCATTATTGCCGCCGGACACTCCGGCGTGGCAGATCGTGCCGCTGGCGTTTCTGGACGTTTTTGCCATCTGGGTCCTAGTTCTAGTCGCGGTGGGTTTTACTGCCGCCGATCCGAAAAAGTTGCCGTTCGGCAAATCGCTGGGGCTGGCCATCGGCTTGCACGTCGCGTTGATGTTTTTCTTCACTGCAATCGCCTGGGTTTTTTCCTGAAGCCGGGCAGCCAAATGGCCGGGAAAAGCTCTCCTGATACACTAATCCGGTGAATTTTTCCTTCGAAGTTTTGCAGACGGACCCAACCGGCGCGCGTCGCGGGCGGCTTACCACGCCGCATGGCGCGATCGAGACGCCTGTTTTCATGCCGGTTGGCACCGCCGCCACGGTCAAAGGGCTCACGCAGGAAGCGCTCGAGTCCCTCGGCGCAAAAATCATTCTCGCGAACACCTATCATTTGTATCTCCGGCCTGGACACAAACTGATCCGTCGGTTGGGTGGTTTGCACCGGTTCATGTCCTGGAACGCCGCGATTCTCACCGACTCCGGGGGCTATCAAGTCTTCAGCCTTTCCGAACTCCGAAAGATTACGGACGAAGGCGTGCGCTTCCGTTCGCACCTGGATGGATCGGAGCATCTTCTTACTCCCGAAAAAGCCGCCGAAATCCAGTTGGCCCTGGGCTCG
>JAJPIE010000074.1 GCA_021324935.1 Acidobacteriota bacterium | reverse complement strand
CGATGGTGCGCTTCATCGAGTCCCGCGGCGATATCCTTCTTGCACTTCGTCACCGGCCAGATCGCAGAAACCGTGCGCTTGCTGCGATCCACTACCGCAACTTGGTTCTGGTCCATCAGATCCACATAGATCAGCGGGCCGGACGTCTCCATAGCCATCGCTTCTGGACTTTCGGCCGGAAGCTTGATCTGGCCAAGCAGAGCGGCGCTGGTGGTGTCAATAATGCTCAAAGCCGAGGCTTCGCTGCCGCCGTCTTTGACAGCCGTGGTGACGTAGAGGAGTTTGGTCGCCGGGTCGTAGCCGATGGAATCCGCGTCGGGCAAATTGTCCACGGTCTTCAGGGGTTTGTAGTCCTTGCCGCCGTAGATGCGCAGCAAACCGTCGCCGCCATCGGTCACAAAGATTTGTTCCAAGTCTTGCCGGTAGAGAATGGAGTGAGGGTTCGCGATTCCGGTTATAGTGTGGAGCAGTTTGCCCGTGGTGAAGTCGATCACCTGCACGCTTTTTTGCGCCTGAGGAGTGGCGAATAAACGATGCCCCTCCAGATCGACAGCGAGATGATCGCTGTACGGGCCTTTGGGGACATCGGGCATGACCACCGCCATCAGAAAGCGCAACGGTCCGTTGGAATGCGGCCGCGCGATCAGCGCCAGCGGCAACAAAACGAAAACGCACAACACAAGCTTCCTCAAAGAACCCTCCCTAAAAATCCGACAGAAACCAATCAAGTGACGCGCTCACTCGGTTTTGTTCTTATCCTACCCTCACTACTGGCCCGGTACTTCCTCCAGAATGTCGATCCACACGTCGGTCTGGAGTTCGAAGCGCTTCTGGTCGGCTTTTTCGTAGTCGGCCATATCCGGGAACATCTTCCGGATCAACGGTGGCTCTTTTACGTGGCCTTCCTCGATTGCGTTCCAATCGCGCCAAACCAGAACGACTTCGTAATCCCACGCGGGCGATTGCGAGCGGAAGCGCCGCTGGTAAATCTGGATGCTTTTAATCAGGCCGTCTTTGACGAACTGTTCCATCACCGGATAATGGTATTTGCGATAAAGCGTCAGCCAATCCAGCCGTTTCCCCGGCGGAACTTTATAGTAGACAGCCATAGTGACCGGCGTATCGGCGGGGGGAGCGGCCTCCGTGGTTTGTGCAACGGCCGCGCGGCCGGCAAAGAAAAAGCCAAAAGCAAACAGTAGAGCAAGGAGTACCGCTACTTTCTTCATGGATTTCTCCTTTGCGGTTCGCGAGAACTTCCGACTGTGCTTGCGAATCGATCCACAAACCCGGCGACCCCGCTGATTCTAGTCCAGGTGGCGTGTTGTAAGTATCCCCCGGCCAGCCGGATTGCCCTCCTGGCCGGCCATGGGGATTCGTTGTCTAGAAGACCAGCTTCAAACCAAACTGAATCTGCCGCGAAGGCGTCTGCGTGGTGTCGAGCACGCCGGCATTGCCGACCGGGGACCCGTCCGGATTGAATAGGACGTTGTTGTCGAGTGGTGGAGCAAAGTTGGGTCGATTGAAGATGTTGAACATCTCGGCACGGAATTGCAGGTTGGTGGTCTCCGAGATCTTGTGAATGGGGATGTTTTTGAACAATGAGAAGTCGACGTTGACCATGCCGGGTCCGGTGAGAGGATTGCGCCCGCTGTTGCCCAGCAGGGTGTAAATCGGAGCGCCACCGGTTGTTGTGCCCTGAGAGGGCGGCATCGCAAAGCAGGATAAGCGAATGTAGCTGGTGTTGCCCGAGTTGACGCCCGAGCCGCAGCCTGGGCCGACAACGCGATCCGGGTAGGCAAACGGATCGGTATTGTTAAGTCCCAGAGGATCACCGCCAACAAGAACGGTGAACGGAGCGCCGGAACTCGCCTCCAGAATTCCACCGACCTGCCAATTGTTGACAATCCAGCTCAGGATGCCGGACTCCGATTTAATCCCCGGGACCTGCCAGGTTCCGCTAATGACGAGGTTCCTTCCGAGATTGAAGTCGGACTGGCCCCTTCTGAGCCGCGCATCGAAATAGAAAGGCAAGCTCGAGGGGGAGTTGGAGAATTGGTCGCCGGCGATGGTGGAGGACCCGGTGTCGATGCTCTTGCTCCAGGTAAAGGCAGTGAGGAATTGCAGGCCGTGGCTGAACTTTCGTTCGACGTCGAGATGGAGACCGTTGTAGTAGGAGTCGGCGCCAAAGACCAAGCGGTCGATTCGACCGACGTTGGGATTGACGCGCGTGCCGATGCCCGCGCCTTGGGTGGAATTGCTCGGCCAAAGGTACCCGGCCGAGGTCAGCGTAGGCAAAACGATGTCGGCATCGTCGGTGCGGAAGGGCAGACGAATGCCACGCGAGCCCACGTAGCCGACCGTCACCGACGTCTGAGGAGCAATTTCGCGCTGGACGTTGAGGTTCCATTGGGTCACGTAGCTGCGATGCGGGTTCGGATCGATATAGGCGGTTCGATAGCAGGAAAGATTCGGGAGCACGCACGATTGAATCGCCGTGTTGTATGCATTGGCAGGAAAATCACCCTGCCCGAGCGTGGTGATGGAAAGATTCTGCGCGACCGGCGCGGAAGCCGAAGAGATGATGAGGAACTCGTAGGGCAGCGGCAACACGTCATACAAGCCAAAGCCACCGCGAACGGAGGTTTTCCCATCGCGGAACGGATCCCAGGCAAAACCGATGCGCGGTTCGAAGTCCCAAACGGTGGGGTTGTTACTGAAGTACGGCTGCCCCGGTGTGATGGTCGAATCCGTCATGCTCTTCAGCGAGGCCTGCTTGCCGTTGACTTCGGTCGGGATGGTGGTCATTTCATAACGCAGGCCAATGTTCAGAGTCAGATTGGAGCGGAAGCGCCAGTCGTCCTGAACATAGGCACCGTAGAGCGTCTCGCGAATTCCGCGGGGAGTTGCGGACGAAGGAATTGTGGCCTGGAAAACAACTGGCTGATTCGTGAGAAAAGCGGAGAGTGAGGGAAACACGAAGTTGCCATTGTCGAAGAAGTGGAACAGGTTGTTGGATTGCATGCGCTCCACGGCGAAACCGAACTTGATCGAATGCCGGCCACGAGTCAAGAAGGCATCGTCGTAGCCCTGGAAGGAATTCCAACCGAAGGTGAAGTTCGGAAAGCCGTCGACTCCACCAAAGAATGTGCTCAGGCCCGGGACGACGATAAACGGAGCCGGCTTCCCTGGAATGGAACCCAGTGTGGTATCGGTCACCAGGGGATTTGCCCCGGGTCCCGTCAGAATGTCGGCGCTGTTACGGCTAAAACCGAAGCGTGCGGAATTCGTAAAAGCGGGACTGAAAACGTGCGTCCATTCGAGGCTCCCGAACGGCCGCGAGTTGCTATTGAAAAAGGTCTCGTTGTTCAGCGGATCCGGGTTTGTGAGTTGGGTCTTGTCATAGAAGAAGCTTCCGGAAATGCTGTCGCTGGTGGAAAACTGATGGTCGACACGCGCGGTATAGAAATTCCCGCTTCCGACTTGTTTGGTCACCACCTTGTACTCGGCGACATCTCCGTTGCCAACGACAGGACCATTCGCCGGGTGCCAGAACTGGAGGAACGGTGCAACCAGCGGGTCCACAGTGACATTGCCGGTGCTCAGGATTCCCTGGCGGGCGTTATCGGACGGGACAAAATTCGTCTGCGTGCTGCTGAGCGACTGCCGCAGCCCCTCATAGTTGAAGAAAAAGAAGGTTTTGTCCTTCACAATCGGTCCGCCAACCGCACCGCCAAATTGGTTGCGCCGAAACGGCGGGATGGGGCCGGGGAGGTCGAAGAAATTCTTCGCGTCCAGCGCGCTGTTGCGCAAAAACTCGAATAGATCGCCGTGGAACTGGTTGGTTCCCGAACGCGTAATCGCATTGATGACGCCGCCGGAAGTTTTGCCGTACTCCGCGGAATAGTTGGTGGTGAGAACAGAGAACTCCTGAATCGCGTCCACGCCAGCCAGCGTGCCCAATACTCCACCGGGGGCGCCGTTGGTGTAGTCGTTGATGCTGATGCCGTCCAGGCGGTAGTTGTTCTGCGTCGGGCGCGTTCCGGAGACGCTGAGCTGGTTACCAAATCCGCGCGCGCCGCGCACCACGTCGGCCGAACCGACGGCGCCGATGCCGGACTGGTTGCGCACCTGCGCGACACCTGGCTGCAAGGTAGCCAACTGCGACCAGTCGCGGCCGTTGAGCGGGAGTTCCCGCACCGTGAGGCCGTCAACTTCGCCGCTCAGGCTGGAAGTGGCCAGGTCGACCCCGGGCGCGATCTCTGAAACTTCCACCGTCGAACTTGCGGAGCCGAGCTTCAGCGCTACGTTCACGGTTTGGATTGCGCCGACGGTCAGCGTCACGTCGGAAACCGTGCCCACGGAAAAACCAGCCGCGGTGATCCGGATGTCATATTCTCCGGGAGTCAGGTTGGGCGCGGTGTAAAATCCCGCGGTGTTGCTGGTGACGGTGCGCACCACACCCGTGGCGCGATCCGTGATGATGATTTGGGCGTTGGCAATCACCGCGCCGCTGGGATCGGTGACCGTGCCGAGAATGGTGCCACCGGCAACTTGTGCGTGGATTGGCGTCGAGCCGCAAAACAGCCCCGCGATAAGTGCGATTAAGAGATAAGAAATGCTTCGAGTGACGTAAGTAGAACTCATGTTCTCCCCCTTAACACGAGATCAAAATTCACTGGCACCTGAGATGGATACCCCTGCCCCGCCCTTCGAGAAGGACTTACCCCCGGCTTCTTCGAAGGAAAGAGAACTGTCCTGGAGAAAGAGGCCCCGGATTTTCGCCGCGTGCCTCTCCGAATAAAATCAACTCCGGGAATCTAGCCTAGCCATGCCAAAACTTGATCCGTCAATCAAACTTTGGTTATCAGGTATCGAAACCTTGGATAGTTGCATTCGAATTTTCTTCATTTTCTTCTATGAGCCTTATGCCGGAGCTCCGCCTCCCTTCGAGCCCGCGGGTGGTTCCCGCAGACGATGGGTCACCATGCGGTCGTAGAGCTTCTTGACGGTGGAAGAGCCCGTGGTGACGAACACGAACGGGAAGAGCCCATGCACGAAGCAAGCAAATCCGGCAGAAATCATGCTGGCCGAAAACTTGCATGCGGACCAAAAATGCTGCGCATAGGTTTCACCCACAGACGCAGGATGCGCCGTGAACGACCATCGCTCCATGGGAGCCTTCCCTCCACCTGCAAAGTGGTGAGCACGCTAACACAGACGGCAACAAATAAAATTGCAATGATTGGCGTCTGTCCTGTATTTATTGGTTTTTTATTCCAACTATGCTCACTATTCGGTATATTATTCCACTTCTGCGCACATTTCTGGCATGCTGAAAAACAGTGCATGTTTTCACGCGGTCAGAAACGGCTGCCGCTCCGGAAGTGGCTGACGAAGAGAGTGCTGGTGATGCGCCGGGCCCCGGCGCATCAGCCCATCCACGCGCGGCACGAAAAGGAGAGTCCGTGGACAAAATAGACCTGAAGATCGTGAAGTGCCTGCAGGAGGACGCGATGATGCCCGTGGCCGAGGTCGCCGACCGCGCCGGCATCTCCCCATCCCCATGCTGGAGGCGCATTCAAAAGTTGATCGCCGACGGCGTAATTCGCAGCCGCGTCGCATTGCTGGACCCGGCGAAAATCAATGTTCCGGTGAACGTATTCGTCAGCATCCGCACGAATCAGCATTCGCTGGAATGGGCCAGCAAGTTTTGCCGGGCGGCGGCGCAAATTCCGGAAGTGGTGGAGTTCTACCGCATGAGCGGCCGAGTCGATTACCTGCTGCGGGTGGTGGTTCCCAACATTGCCGCGTACGACGACGTATATCGCCGGTTGATCAAGGCCGCGGACCTTTACGACGTGACCTCCAGCTTTGCGATGGAGACGATCAAATACACGACAGCGCTGCCGCTGCACTATGCCGACGAAGCCGACTGAAATTCCTGCAGGGGCCCGAAGCTGAGCCTGAAGGCAGACTTACTGGCTACTTTCGTTTTGCTTCTTATGCTTTCGTTTCTCTACGATTCGTTTTACACTTGCGGACGCAGAATCCCATCGAATCGAGGCCCCGAGGGCCCGGACGGAGACCCGCGCCATGACCCACAAACAGACCCGGCAGTTTCGCCTTTTGCATTTCGCCGCGATGTGTATTGCCGTGGCTAACTTTCTGCCGTCGGCTTGCGCCCAAGAGATCCAGTACAAGGAGGATCCGAACGCCGACAAACGCATGACGTTGCGGCTGAAAGATTGGGATCCCGTGCCAAGAGTGCATCTGCCCGTTCATGAAGTATCCCGCGCAAAGTTTTACGTGATTGACGTACACAACCACGTTGACGACGCGCAGGGGGTCAACGGGGAAGAAGTTCCGCCCGCGGAAGTGGTGAAGGGCATGGACGAGGCTAACGTCAAAACGATCGTCATACTGACGGGAATGTGGGGCGACAAGCTGCAGCGCGTGGTGGACAAGATGGTGAAGCCGTATCCGGGGCGCTTCATGGTTTTCGCGCAGATGGATTGGAGCAAGATCGACGATCCGAATTTCAGCCAGGAGATGGTGGCACAGCTGGACGATGCGGTGGAGCGGGGCGCCCGCGGGCTGAAAATCCTGAAGGATTGGGGGCTCGGAGTCCGCGACAAGAATGGAAAGCTGGTTCCCATCGACGATCCGCGGATGGATCCGGTGTGGGAGGAGTGCGGCCGGTTGGGGATTCCCGTGGCTATTCATTCCACCGATCCGGAGGCGTTCTTCACTCCGACGGACGCGAAGAATGAACGGTACGAGGAGCTGATGCACAATCCGACGTGGAGTTTCTACGACCACGGATTTCCCGACAAGCAGACGCTGCTCGAGGAACGCAATCACATTGTGGCAAAACACCCTCGTACGACGTTTATCGCCTTGCATGTGGCGAATTGGCCGGAAAACCTGGATGCCGTTTCCGAATGGCTGCGCACATATCCGAACATGTACGTCGAATTTGGGGCGCGTGAAGCGGAACTTGGCCGGCAGCCGAGGCGGGCGAGGGAATTCTTCACCGAATTTCAGGACCGCATACTCTTTGGCACGGATTCTGAGCCGGTGCCGGCGATGTATGCCAATTATTTTCGCTGGCTGGAGACGACGGACGAGTATTTCCCCTACTGGGGCTATCCTGGGCAGGGCCGCTGGATGATTTATGGCATGGGCTTGCCGGATTCCATACTGGCAAAGGTGTACCACGGAAACGCCGAGAAGATTTTTGCGGGGTCCAAGGGGGCGAAGCGATGAGCAGGGAAAGCATCTTCCGGCAAACGGCGATTGTTTCGCTGAGTGTGGCCATAGGTGTCGCGACGCTGTGCGGTTGCCGCACAAACGAAGAGAAACCCACCGAGCCGGTGTCCGCGATTACGATCGAAACGCAGCCTGATGGCATTCATGTGAAGACTTCACAGGCGGATTTTACGCTGCTGCCAAATGGAGCGCTGACAGCTCATCTAAAAAACGGTGCGGATTGGCTTTCGCTCGATGAGCCGTCCGCCAATACGGGGATTCTGGTCGTTAGTGGGAAACTGACGATCGGAGATTTCGCGCTGGATCTTGCCCATGCCCGGATAGAGCCGGCAAATGGAAAATTGGGAAGGCTTGGAAAACGAGTTGAAGTTACAGGCCGCAGCGCTTCGACCGGAATTGAGGAAACTGTCAGAGTGGAGGCGTATGACGATTTTCCTTGCCTAGCACTGCTTTCGGCGGACTACAAAAATCCCGGTGATAAAGAGGTTGCCCTAGACACTGTAACTTTGCAGAGGCATTCACTGAATGCCTCTCTGGCCGATAATAAAGCGCAACCGCACGAAATGTGGGCATTTTTCGGCTCCAGCCTGAAATGGGGCAAAGACGATGTTTTACCCATTCCAGCCAAGTTTTGGCAAGAAAATCCCTTTGGCACGCCGGTGGAAACCCGCGACGATCTTGGCCGGGTGGGCGGCGGGATTCCGGTGGTCGCGCTCTGGACGAGTAATGCAGGACTGGCGATCGGCCATCTGGAGACGCTGCCGCTTGCGCTTTCCATTCCCACGGAGACTACTGCCGACGGAAAAGTGGAAGCGGGCGTGGAAATTCCGGCGAATGTCATGCTAAAGCCCGGCGAGAACTACTCCACACCACGCACTTTCGTCACCGTGTATCGCGGGGATTACTACGAGCCGCTAAGCACGTGGTCCAGAGCGATCGAACGCGAAGGATTGGGGCGCCCGAAGAACAACGATGAAAATTACGCCGTGAGCTGGTGCGGCTGGGGTTATGAATCAAATGTGACGCCGAGGCAGATGATCGACACAATTCCCAAGTTGAAGGAATTGGGCATTCACTGGGCGACACTGGACGACCGGTGGTTCAACAACTACGGGGATTGGCAACCACGCGAGGATACGTTCGGCGGAAATGCGATTCAAGACATGGTGAGAGAGTTCCACCGGCAAGGGATCAAGGTGCAGCTCTGGTGGCTGCCGCTGGCGGTGGAAGACGGGAAATTCGGCTATGGGGATCACAAGTATGTCGTATCGGATGTTGTGAAGGAACATCCGGACTGGCTGATTCTGAATGAAAAAGGACAGCCAGCGCGGATGACGCGGAATCTGGCGGCGTTGTGCCCGGCGGTGCCGGAAGTGCGGGAATATTACAAGCAACTCACCGAGCGTTTCATCCGCGAATGGGATTTTGACGGCCATAAACTGGACAACATTTACGCGACACCGCGCTGCTACAACCCGAAGCACCATCACAAATCTCCGCTTGATTCGGTTTATGCGATGGGCGACGTTTATAAAACGATTTTCGAGACGACGCGGGCACTCAAGCCGGACAGCATCACGCAAAGCTGCCCGTGCGGCACGCCTCCGAGCCTCGCATGGCTTCGGTACATGGATCAGGGGGTGACGGCAGATCCCGTCGGCTCCGTGCAGGTGCGCCGACGGATCAAGATGTACAAGGCGCTGCTCGGCCCGCATGCCGCGGTGTATGGGGATCACGTCGAACTCACGCGCATCAGCGGAGCGAACACGGGAAACGAGCAGGACATCGGCGACGATTTCGCCTCGACGCTAGGAGCCGGGGGAGTGCTTGGGACGAAATTCACCTGGCCCGATTACGGGCCAAAATGGAAGAACGTGTATCTCAATCCCGAAAAAGAAGCGCACTGGAAAAAGTGGATCGCCCTCTACAACGAAAAAATGCTGTCGAAAGGAACTTTCCTGAATCTCTACGTTTACGGCTACGACGTGCCGGAGGCATACGCCATCGAAAAAGACGGCTCGATCTACTACGCGTTCTACGCTCCTTCGTATGGAGAGAAGACCAGCGGTTTGCAGAAATGGAGCGGCGACGTGGAATTGCGTGGCCTCGACACTAAGATCTTTCATGTGGTGGATTACGCGAATGGAAAGAATTATGGGAGCGTCACGGGCCCGACTGCGAAACTTGCCGTGGAATTTACGGGCAACCTCTTATTGCAGGCTACGCCGGAGGAGGTGAGTCACTGAGCCTCGTCTCGTACCGCAATTAAACAAGAGTGCGTTTCATAAATGGAGTGATAGCGACTAAAGGCAAATCCACGGGGCTAAAGCCCGATTTTCAGGACTGTCAAGTGCCGGAGATGAGGCTCCGACTCCTGTAGCCCCCTTTTGAGATGGCTTCGAACCGTCAGATCGGTGCGTCGCCGCGTTTGTGAAGACCTACCCAACGCGGGGAAGAACTGCCGATTTTCCTTCCGCAAGAAAAGCGTTTCGATAGGCCGCGTCGCGGAACGCTTCTGTGCCGCCAGTGCGCGTGGTTGAAAGGGCACCGGCCAGGTTTCCAAAACGGAGACACTCTTCGATTTTTGCGCCTCGGATGAACTGGTGCAAGAATCCGGCATCAAAACTGTCGCCCGCACCGATGGTGTCTACCGTGGCTACCTTGGGGGGCATCGCATCCAAGCGATCATTTCCCCGCTGTGCGACCGCTCCTTGTTCGCCCCGCTTCATCACGACTAACGGAACGCGTGCGGCGAGAAAATCGAGCGAGCGGATCGGATCTGCTATTCCCGCAAGACGCATCGCTTCGCGCTCGTTTGGCAGCAGCACGTCCACCGATGGGAAGACTTCAAGAAAATCGGGTTCCCAATGGTCCTGAGGATCGTCGTTGGTGTCCAAAGAAGTCGAAAGCCCCGCTTGTTTCGCGTAGCGAAATAATTCCGCAACGCGCGGACGCAATGCTTTTTGAAGGAAGTAGGAGGAGAGGTGCAGGTGCCCGGCTTGGGTAAGCCGATGCAGATCAAGGTCCTCGAAACGCATCTCGTCCATGACGCCGGGATAGGTCAGGATGAAGCGCTTCTCGGGTTGCGGCAGGACCACGGTGATTCCCGTTTGCTTGCCGGAGAATCGCTTGATCGCGCTCACGTCCACTCCAGCTTCCACAAGCCGATCCAGGCACATCTGCCCGAAGGCGTCGTCGCCGATCGCCGAATGAAAGCCGACGCGGTTGCCCATTCGCGAGAGGTTGTGTGCAAAAATCGCCGAGGAACTTCCCAGTGTGACGCTCATATTGGAGGCCAGATACTCGCGATCCAACTCGAATTGGCCGGGAAGATCGTAAAGCACGAGGTCCACATTCAGCTCGCCAACCACGCTGACGTCGAATTTTTTCTGGCTGGGCATTTCCGCCACTCCACGTCGCGATTAGTCGAGGATGACCACCCGGGTCAGGTTCTTGGGTTCGTCGGGATTGAATCCCTTTTTGACTCCCGTGTGATAGCCGAGGAGTTGTGCCGGAACCACAAACGGCGCGAGCAACGCGACCTCCGGGGCAGGGCAGTTCAACTCCAGAAGCAAGTCTGACGCATGTCGCAGGGGATGCGTGGCGTGGTTGCAGACCGCGACAATGGTTCCCCCAAGTTCCTTCATTTCCAGAAGTACTTCGCTCTCGGCCGCCATTCCGGTTTCGCTCAACAGAAAGACGATGCAAGTTTCCGGGGCCACAATGGATTTTGGACCGTGCCGGAACTCCAAAGCATGATAGGCCTGCGCGTAGGAGTGAGACATTTCGGTCACTTTCAACGCAGCCTCCCTGGCAATCGGGAAAAACGGGCCTTGCGCCAGATAAATGTAATCGTCAAACGTCCGCGATAACACGAATTTTTCAATGTGGCCGTTCCACGCGTGAATGGTGCCGCCTAATCCGCCCGCGACACTTTCCATCGCGCGAGTTACGGCGTTCCTGTCCGCGATTTGCGCCGCCAGCGCAATCAGCGCCAGAAGCATGGAAGTGAATGACCGCGTCATAACCATACTTCTCTCGTCCGCGTCCGGCAAAGCGATGGTCGCATCGCAAGACTTCGCGAGCGGCGAATGCGGAGCGCAGGTGATGCCGAGAGTGCTCACCTTGTGAGTTTGCTTCAAAATTTCGGCGGCGCGCACGGCTTCCGAGGTGGTGCCCGAACGAGAGATTACGACCGCCTGGAAATTCGGGTCGGCCAGCCGCGCCAGATGGTGGAACAGCATGATTTCCGAACACGGGAGGGCACGCGCCGATTGTCCGGTAAGGAGCGTCCAGCAGGCTGCCGCGGCTTCGGCGAGATAAAAACTCGTTCCGCAACCGGTGAAGAGCCAGGTGCGAGCGGTTCGGGCTTTTGCGATGCTGGCGGCAAAGCCCGCATCGTTGCCAAGGCGGCGCACGCAGGCGCGCCAGATTTCGGGCTGCGACAATATTTCCTCAAGCGTATGCGATCCGGGAATTGGTGAAGTAGATGCCGGCATTCTTGCTTCCTCGAGAAAGCGAATCCCCAGCACGCGGGATTTACGCTCGATGAACAACCATGTAACTCTGCCTCAATTTTTCCTCATACTCGGTGGTTCAGACATGCGTTTCAAGCTGCTGCACCGTGACTTGCCTTTGAAACCGGCGGATATCTTCCAGCCGCGCCGCACCGGGGGACTCAGCCAGGCAATTGGAAGTTGCGCACGCAGCCGCAAGACGCAGCGACTCCTCCGGGGAATAATCCGAGGAGAGACCAAGAACAAATCCTGCGAGGGCGGAATCGCCGCAGCCAACCGGGGAGCACGCCTGGACAGGCAATGCGGGCGCGTAGAGCACCGGATGCTGCAAACCCGCACAATACAATAGGCCGTCCTTTCCCATGCTGAGGGCCGCACGTTTCGCACCGAGTTCCAGGAGTTTGCGCACGGCGCCCGCGGCAGCCTGGAGAGAATCCAATTCCCTTTCGAGAAGCCGCGATGCTTCTTGGCGATTCGGCTTAACGAACTCGGGTTTTGCCGGGAAACTCCTTCGCAGCGCTTCGCCACTGGTGTCCAAAAACGTCCGGCAGGAATGTTCGTGTGCCGCGGAGATGCAGCGCGCATAGAAATCAACGGCAGCGCCTTGAGGAAGGCTTCCGGAAAGGACCACAGAAGGCGTGCCTGCTCCCCCCGCTAATAGATCGCTGTACCGTTTATCAAAGGCAGCCCACTCGATATCGGTGAGCCGGGCTCCGGGCTCCAGAATTTCCGTGACGGTGCCATCGTCTTCCAGAATCTCGAGGTTCGTGCGGGTTGGCTGTTGGGCCGGAATGCCGATGGCCTCGATTCCCAAAGCAGCCAGACCCGCCAGCAGTTCTCGGCCGTTGGCGCCGCCGCAAGGTCCGATCCACTTGGGGGATTCACCCAGAGTGCGCAGGACCATGGCAACATGCGCGGCTTTGCCGCCAGCAAAGGACTGAGCGGCATTGGCGCGGTTCACCCTAGCACGCTGCAATGATTCGACGCGAAGGCGCTTGTCAATCGCCGGATTGGGGCTGACGCAGAGAAACATGGATCGGTCCGCGGTTATCCTTTGCTCCTTGTGAAGCCATTCGTACGGTCGTGCCATGGCCGGGCAGCGGCCAGATGCGCATTGACGTTTTCAATATTGCGCACGCCTTCGTCGGCCAGCCACTCCTCCAAAGCCGCCGGCCCACGCTGAACGAAAATTGACACACCGTTTTGCCAGGTGGCGCGGCCGCAGAGCACACCGGAAAAATCGGAATTTGCTTCGGCGGCGAGCTTCAAAGCCTCGACAAACAAGTCGTTACTCACGCCTTCGGAAAGATAGATGAACGGCAGGGTGGCAGCATGGGAAGCGCGGCGAAAGTGTGCGATGGCTTCGGCGCGCGTGTAGAGAGCCCGGGAAGGCGGCACAGCGGATGACTCCACGAACTCCATGCTGACAGGAACACCCACTTTGAGGACGTCCACCGCATAACGCGAGTTGCAGAACTCCTCGACGGATCGCGTTACGACCTCCGGCTTGATACGCGCGAATTCTATGCCCTTTTCGCCCATCCCCTCCTGGTAGGCGACGATTTCCAGGAAAAAAGGAATATCGGCCACCTGGCATTCCTCGCCGATGCGGGCCACCCAATCGTGTTTCAGCGCATTAATCGCGGAAGCGTCGCGCGTGGAATAATAGAGGAGAACCTTCACCGCGTCCGCTCCATACGCCTTCAGCTTCTCAACAGAAATGCCAGGCAGCGTTCGCGGCAATCGTCCGGGAGCCGATTTGTCGTAGCCGCTCACTTCATAGGCAAGCAGCAACCCGGTATGGGAATCGCGAGCGCGCGCGGCCCGAAAGCCGTATTCGGGGTCCAGGAGGATCGCGCTTGCGTGTGGAGTCAAAATGGCGCTGACCCTTTCCTTGAATTCCACAAGCCAATCCCCGGGAATGGCCTCCGCGGGGCGGCCGCTTGCTTGGGCGAAAAGCTTTCGCAGCGCGCTCCGCTGATCAATCGCCAGCGCGGCAATCACACCGCGTTTGTCCGCGAGGGCCTGCAAGCCCTTTGTCTTTCCCTCGGTCATCTTCCCTGCCACGGGTTCATGCCAATCATCAAGGGACCCAAACGATTGCGCCGCGCTCCACCGTGGGCAACGCAAATTCCATGAGATCCCCAGCTTGCTTTCCTTTGAGAACTTGCTGCTCGCCGAGAAACGGGAGAAACGCCAGGGAATTTCCCATTGCCGCGGGGATCGAGACAAGAATATTCGCCGCGGGCGCCGGCTGCGCCACCTTGTTTGGCTCGAGCCCGGCGAAATTCGCCAGAAAAATATGCGGCCGGCCCTCCACTTCGGCCCAATTGGCCGCCAGGGTCGGTGGCGCGTGGATTTCGAAATCGGTTTTCACGCGAATGGCGTCCAGAAAATCCGCGGGCATTTTTTCTGCCGCTGCGGGAAACGATTTTTCGAGTGCGTCAAAATATCTCTTCGCCGGATCAGCATCAAACACTTTGACATTTTCGGAGAGTCCCAGCCCCGAGGCGTTGCGTCCGGTGACGACCAATTTTCCGCCCTGGCGGACATACTCCTTGAGGGCGCGTTGCTCCGCGTCCGTCAGTTGGCTGGCGCCCGGCAGAATCAGCTTATCTCCATGAAAGTCCGCCAGCGTACGCGGCGTGACCACTACGAATTCGCGGTGCGCTTGCAGGAGCAGCACAAGCGTGCCGCGATAGGCGGGGAGAAATTCGTCCGCGTCGTAATCGCGGCCTTCCGGCGAAAAGTAGACCCCTACTGGATGAATCGGGTTCCTGGGGCTGTACAGAATCTTTTCGTTCTGCCGAATCCAGTCGAAGATTTCCCGGCGCGCAGGGCGATCATTGCTTCCGGCCATTTCGTGGCCCGGGGCGTCCCAGAAATTCGCGCCCGCAATGACTTCGGACATGGCGAGATTCTTCATGGCGTCCCGCTTATCCACATCTTTGTTGCCATCCCAAGAATAATTCAGAATCCAGGTGGCTTTGCCTTGTGCGAACGCGCGAAACGTCAACATCCCGGCCTGATACAAGAACCAGTCGAGTTGCGTGCGCGAAGCGGCCATGTGCTCGCCGCCACCGAACTCGTATTCATGGGCAATCGCGTCGACCACACCGTACATCTGGTAGACGTCAGCGCCCACCACAACGGCTTCGCGTTCGATACCCGGGTAGATTTCGGGAATCACGACGATGCCGGGATTCACACTGCGCGCCTGGTCGCGAATTTCGCGCACAAAGTCGGTCATGGTGGCAATGCGGAAATCGATCCATTTCCGGAAATTCGGATCCGTGAAGTCTCCCAGCTTCAAATCCTTCTTCGCGTCGAGTCCGGTCTTTTCACGGAAGGCAGCCAAGGTCGCGTCGTCGAAGCTCGCCCAGGTATTTTCCCAGCCTTCGAAATGCGTCATCCAATAGGGGATGTCGACGTAAATGCCATCGATTCCCGTGGCGGCGATCTGGCGCACGCGCGCCATGTAGATCTTGCGCCACTCCTTCGAATAAGGAGAAATCCACACGTCTTCGTCGCCGGGCTTGATCCAGAAGGCCGCGCCGCCAGTGAATACCGCAGGTTCTCCAGTAATTTTCCGCTGCACCCAGTCGGGATGATCCTTCATCACGGAGTGCGGCGAATGATCGGCATTCGCGGTGATGCATTCGGTGCCTGCGATATACACGAACGCATGGTTTTTCGCCCGGTGAGCCGCTTCGGCGATGGCGCGAATCGCCTTCAGCTTATCCGTTGGGTCCAGGAAGCTTTCGTAGCGGCCAGGAATGTCGTTGTCGACCTCGATGCCGAATACGCCATCCTTTTCGGCCTCGCGGACGATTTCGGCTGCATTTTCAGGCGTCAAGCCGTACGCGCCAATGCGCACGTAATTTGTCCAGTTTTGTTGCTGTGCCGAGGCGCGAGCGGGACCACCGCAGACCGCAATCGCGCACAGACACAAAGCCGCGCTGAGCCGATGAAGCATGGTTCTCCTTTAGAACTGGAAGCGGAGGCCAAATTGCGTATAGCGTGGCAAGTTGGCCGTGCCGGTCACTGAGCCAAAACCCGCGCTGTCCACGCTGGTATTGGGCGCGGCAAACCGCGGAGTGTTCGTGAAGTTGAAGAATTCACCGCGAAGCTGCAGGGTCATTCCTTCGCGGATCGTGAATTCCTTGGAGAAAGAGAGGTCCATGTTGTGCACACCGTCAGTGCGCAGCGTCGAGATATAGCGGGCGGCGTTTCCAGGGGTTTCATCTCCGGGGTACTGAAAGCAGGATGCGTTGAACACGGATGGATTCCCTGTGCCGCTCAGGCCGTTGGATGCAGCCTGGTGATAGCTGATGCCACTCCCCAGTTGGTACGGATTGCAGAGGATATTGGGGCGCTGGTTTCCGTCGATGAAGAAGCCGTTGGCGCCTTGGGCGGTACTGAAGGCGAGGGGTTGCCCTGTCTGGCGAGTAATCAACGTGGAGATCTCCCAACCACCGATAACGCCATCGAGGACACGGTTCATGTCCTTGCCGATCCAGCGTCCGCGCCCGAGGGGAAGGTCGACGATGGCGGCGAGAACGAAACGGTTGGTGGCATCGTTGGCGCTGATGGCATGTTCGAGCTTCAAACGGTCGAGCTGCTGCACGTTGCCGGCATTCAGGGAACCGACGAAGGCATTGAAACCTGCGGAAGAGTCATCGGTGGCCTTGGAAAGCGTGTAATTGCCCTCAAAGCTGATGTAGTGGTTGGCGCGTTTCTGAAAGCGAATTTCCATGGCGTTGTAGAACGCGTTGGCTCCCAGATTGGGCAAACCAGTAAACGAACCGTCGAATTGAGGATAGGGCCGCAACAAATTCACAAGTGGAATCTGAGGCTGATTGTAAAGCGAAGAGGGGGAGTTGAAGATGGGCGCCGGCTGTCCGGAAACCTGGGTGAACAAGGGCTGGAACGGATTGTTCACCAATTGACTCAGATAAGCTGTGACACAGCCGTCCAGGTCGCAATTGGGATCCAGGGCGTGTTGCTGAGCGGAGATGGCCGCGCGCACATCGGAAGAGAGGAAATTGCGATTACGCGTGGTGGTCACGTTATCGCCGCCCCAAGGCAGGTGGTTGCTGCGGCTGGCGGAATAGTCGATGCCGAGAGTGACTTCCCAGGGGAGCAAGCGCTGGATGCCCAGGTTCCACTGGTAGATTTCGGCGTTGCGAGCGGTCTCGGTGCCGAGATTGTTGCTGTTGGAGAACCCCCAGTCTGGGTTTGGACCATAGGTGGTGCCCTGGGGAAAAGGCAATCCGTTCGGAAACGGATTTTCGAGAGTCGCAAATCGGGAATTGAAATTGTCTTGAGTGAAAAATACGTTGCCCGTGGAGCTGAAGGCCGTTCCCGTATATTGGAAGTTGGTGGCGGGATTGAGGCCGTAATAGATGCAAGCGCCGCCTCGAATGACGGATTTTTGATCGGGAGAATAGGCAAAGCCAAAGCGCGGCGCAATATTGTTGCGATCGACGGGCAGGTGACGTCCCAGTCCGCCCTGGCCGACGAAAAGCGTTGTGCCGGTCAACTGGGTCGGCGTCACCGTGTTTGGGTCGAGCGGCGAGGGAAGCGGAACGGTGATGCCAGTGTTGCCCGTAAAGTCGCTGTACTGCTGGTGGTTGAAGCGTTCCGTGTAGGGAGTGCTCCACTCATACCGCAGCCCGAGGTTCAGGGTCAGCTTGGCGCTTACCTTGAAGTCATCCTGGAGGTAGAAACCGGTCTCCCAGGATTTATCGGCGACGCTCGGCTGGATGTTGATGAAACTATTTCCTGGATCGCCGTAGCCGAGCAATAAGGCTGCGAATGGATTTCCCTGAGTGGTGTCGGTCGGCGAGATGGCCGTAATGTTCTGGGGAAAATAGAAGAAACCGGTCGGATAGTTAGGTTGTCCGAAATTGTTCAGGAATTGGCGCTGCTCGAAGCCTGTCTTGATGGTGTGGCGTCCGCGCACCATAGAAATCGAAGAGGAATAGGAAAAGAGGGTGTGCCCAAAAGTGACGTCAGTGCAGCACTGATTGAAAAGCGATAGCTGGTTGAATGGAGCGCCGAAGTCCATCTGGATGGTGGGCATGCGATCGAGGCCGTTGGCCTGCTGCAAAATCGAAGGCAGGCCAACGGAGGACAACGTGGGTCCGACAGTGTGACCCGGCGAGCTTGCGCGGTCAAGTGCAAACCGGCTAGTCCAGATCGTGGTCGGCGTCAAGGTGTAGTTGAACTCCAAACCTGCGTTGTGCACGACAGTGTTTCCCGCCAAACCGTCGTTAATGGTGTTGCCGACGGCGTCGGTTCCGTCTCCGAGGAAGAATGGCGTAGAGAAGTCCGAGTACAGGTGGCTGTAGCGGGCGGAGAGATGCATGCGATCGTTGAAGTGATGGTCAATCTTGACGTCAAACTGATAGCCGGAGCTGGCGGCTACGGTTGACTGCCGATAATTGAAATTGGGATTGCCTTGCACGTTGGGCTGCGGATACAGGTTGATGATCTTTTGTCCGATGGGGTCGATCATCGAAGTAGGAATGACGTTCGGCACACCTGCCAATGAGTTTCCATGGGAATCGAAGTTCGTGGCGTCGCCGACAAACTGCTGCCTCTGCTGGCAAGGCCCGCCCGGAGTGGCCGGTGGAACGAGGCACACAGTGGGGTTGAAAATATTCGTGGTGTCAGCGGAGAAATTTCCCAGACGCTCATCGGGGGTAGGCACGTTTCCGGAGAAGTCGACCGCGGAGTTGTCCCGCACCTTTTCGAAATCAACAAAAAAAAAGGTCTTTTCCTTACGAATCGGCCCACCAAGCGAAAATCCATATTGATCGCGCAAGTGATCAGGCTTGGGAATGCCTGCAGCGTTATTGAAAAAGTCGTTCGCGTCGAGCGCGGAGCGCTGCCCATACCACCAGCCGCTGCCGTGAAACTGGTTTCCGCCCTCCTTTAGGACAAGATTCACGACTGTGCCGCCATTGTTGCCATATTCGGCCGAGAAGCTGTTGTTTTCGACCTTGAACTCCTGGACGATTTCGACCGATGGTTCGTAATACACGTTTGTGGTGCCGCCTTCGCCTTGCTCCGGAGCGCTGGTGAGCGCGCCGTCCATGCGCACTTCGGCGGTGGCATTGCGCTGGCCGTTGGAGACGAAGTTCGTACCGGCGGGATAGGAATCCTGAATGCCGGAGCCTGCGGTTTCGGTCACGCCAGCGGAAAGAAACACCAAGCCAAAGAAATTGCGGTCGGGGAGAGGGATGTCGCGGACGTATTCGTTGGTAATGTCGGTTCCAAGAGTGGCGTTGCCAGTGTCGAGCAAGGGGGCCTGCTCGGTCACTGTGACCACCTCGGACACAGCGCCGGGTGAGACCGTGAAATCGATCGAGGCCTGCTGGTTGACGGCAAGGACGACGTCCTTCCGCTCCTGTGCGGCGAAATTCGGAGCTTCGACGCGGATGGTGTAGGTGGCGGGGCGAATGCCGGTGAGGACGTAGATTCCACGGTCGTCGGTTTGCGTGGCCGTGGGAACGTTTGTGGCCTGATCCGTAAGAATCACTTTCGCGCCGGGAACGACGGCTCCCGACGAATCCTTCACCACACCGCTCAACTGCGCCGTATAGGTGGATTGCGCCGCGCTTTGGCCGGCGCAGAAACAAAGACAGAAAATGCCGCAAAGAACGAAGACCAACCTGCGAAACGCCAAGGTCATGCTTACCTCCGAAGACAACCCGAAAATCCCACCCCTGAAAGCAGACTTTCGCTTTCTTTCGCTTTCCTTCTTTTACTTTCTATTGGTGTTTAAGTCAAGGAAGGAGATTGGAGAATGTACCGCGGCGGCCGGGGGACTTCGCCGCCTAGACCAACTTCACTTCCACTTCCATATCGCGGAGGGCCTTCAGATCGCGCCTGGGGATGCCGCGGTCCGTGATTGTTTCATGCACGGCGGAAACGCCCATAATCAGCGAAAGGCTGCGCCGGCCGAACTTCGAGGAATCGCAAACCACAATCGTGCGCCGCGCCGATTCCGACATGGCGCGGTTCACGCGCGCCTCCAATTGGTTTGGGGTGGTCAGGCCGTAGTGGACGTCGAAGCCGTCAACCGCCAGAAACAGCATGTCCGCGCTCAATTTCCGAAGCGATTCCTCGGCCAGCGGGCCGACGAGAGAGAAGGAGTTTTTCCGCAGGGATCCCCCCGTCAAAACGACCTCTACCGCGGTATCAGCGAGTTCCGCAGCGATGTTGGTGGCATTGGTAATCACCGTAAGATTGCGCATCTGGCGGCAACCGCGCGAGATCGCGGTGGTGGTGGTTCCGGAATCGAGGATGATCACTTGGCCGGGCCGGATCATGCGCAGCGCGGCAGCGGCAATTCGCAGTTTCTCGTGGCGATGCAACCTTTCTTTTTCGTGCAGGGTCTGGTCCTGAAGCGCTCCCGTGCGGATCGGCAAGGCGCCGCCGTGGGTGCGTTCGAGCAATCCCTGACAGTGCAGCGATTCGAGATCTTTGCGAATGGTGATGAGGGAAGTGTGGAATTTTCTGGCGAGGTCGCGCACCAAGAGGCGGCCGTCGTTCCGCAAGATCTCCAGGATTTCCCGGCGCCGTTCTTCATTGAGCATGCAAAGGCTCCGCGCAGGCAGGTTTCGAATTGTTTCCTTTTGACTTTCTCAGACTTTCCGCAGGATGTCCACTCTGGCTCTTGCGAAGCCAACAAGGGGGAGGTTTGACGCGGGACAGCAGCAGGAACGTGGTTTAGCGGCCTGTTTTGGTGGAACGATTTAAGGTCCAGCGAACTAACACTCAATCGTATGGAGCGCCAGTCCGCGGAGAGACGTTTCTTTATACCCGCTCTGCATGTCGAGGCCGGTTCGGTACATGGTCTCGATCACTTGATCGAGACTTACCTTATGATCGCCACCTTCGCGCATGGCCACGCGGCAGGCGTTGATTGCTTTCACGGCGCCCATGGCGTTACGTTCGATGCAGGGGATCTGGACCAAGCCGCCGATGGGATCGCAGGTCATGCCCAGGTTGTGCTCCATGCCAATTTCGGCGGCGTATTCCACCTGATCATTTGTGCCACCGTGCGCGGCGACAAGTCCGCCGGCGGCCATCGAGCAGGCAACACCCACTTCTCCCTGGCAGCCCACTTCCGCTCCCGAAATGGAAGCGTTTCTTTTGTAGAGCATCCCAATCGCGCCCGCGGTCAGGAGATACCGATAGATTCCCTCGTGGTTCGCCCTTTCTACAAAACTCTCATAATGGCGGCCCACCGCAGGCACCACGCCTGCAGCGCCATTTGTGGGCGCGGTCACAACGCGCCCTCCGCTGGCATTTTCCTCATTTACGGCCATCGCATAAGCATTCACCCAATCCATTGCGATGAGAGGATCCTTGCCGCTTTCTTGGCGGAGCTTGCGCGCAAGTTTAGCCGCACGCCGACGCACGCCCAAGCCACCCGGGAGAATCCCCTCGGTGCGCAGGCCGCGATCAATGCAAGCGTTCATCGTATTCCAGATACGATCGAGACCCGATTGCACTTCCTGGGGGGTTCGCCATGCATGTTCGTTTTCGAGGACAATCCGCCAGATGGGGAGGTTCTGTTTCGCGGCTATACTCAGAAGTTCCGCCGCGCTGCGAAACACGTAGGGCCCCGATTTGCGATTAGCCTGTGAATCTTGCCCGCGCGTCTCGTTCTCCCTCTGAATGAATCCGCCGCCGATCGAATAGTAGGCCTGCTGCAAAATCTGATTGCCATCGGAAGAAAATGCCGCAAATCGCATGCCGTTCGGATGGAATGGCAGGGAGATTTTATCGTTAAACCTCAGGTGGGTTGGTTCCTCAAACGTAATGTTGTGCCTGCCGAGCAGCGCGAGTTTCTTGTCTGCACGGATTTGCCCGACTTTGGCGTCGATGGATTCAGCGACGATCTCTTCCGGGTTCTCCCCGCTTAGTCCCAGGAGCACCGCGCGATCCGTTCCGTGGCCCCGGCCGGTGAGTGCCAGCGAACCGTAAAGGTCCACTTCCACTCTGGCGACATTTTCAATTCGCGAGATTCGATCCACACGCGACACAAAGTCGTAAGCGGCTTTCATCGGACCGACGGTGTGAGAACTCGAGGGTCCAATTCCTATCTTGAAAATATCGAAAATACTCAGATCCATGAGCGCTTGGTCCGATTCTTCCGTCGTGATTTCGATTATCTCCGGGCAGAAGTCTCAAGGGAAGTCGCAATCCGTCGAAATAACCCGGGAGTGCGCCAACCAGCAGCCCGCCGAGCAGGGAGCCCTTGCACAGAGCTAGTGCACACGGGGAGCATTCAGGTCGCGGGACAACATGAGCTTCAAGGTCAACCGGTCCGCGCCGCCGGTCCAGCCTACTCCGACCCCCGCTTCCACATCCACGAACCCGTGCTTGCGGTCCACCACCGCCCAAGTTTCGTGAAATTGCTGGTTGTGCGGCACAAACGAGTCCAGCGGACCAAAACCATCGTATTCCTCCACGGCCACTGCCCATTTGTCATTGAAATTGTACGCCACGCGGCCGCCGGGGTTAAATTCGAGCCCCTTGAAACCGCCGGTGTAATCCGTGTCCAGAATCGGGTTGTAGATGAGATCCCAACGGCCTAGATGGACACCGGCAATTGGCCGCAATTCGGAGGTGATGCGCCTCGACTCCCAGTAAAGGGCATTCACGCTGAACTCAAAATTCAATCCATAGAAGAATTTGTGTTCGGCTGCGTGGGGCCGCACAAAAAGCTCTCGAATCTTGAAGCCGTTCAGAGTTGCGCCCTGGTTACTGGAATAAAAGCTGTAGACCGGAAGATACAAACCTTGTTCAAACCAAGGTGTCACTCCATAAGCCCATTCGGCAGTTCCGTTCACGGAGTTGTTTGCAATGATCGCGTTGGGGAAAGCCGGCACCGTCCGGCCAATAGGCGTAAAGTTCGTGTGGAGCATCAGGTTGAACACGCCCGGCTCGGCGATCTCCGCGTCGTAAACCTGGATTTCGTCGGTTTGCGCCAAGAGTGCAGCAGGCATCGCGGCGAGGCTCACAAGGAGGAAGGCCAGGTGTAAAAAGGCTCTGCGCTTGCGAACTGCGCTTCCTTTGGCCGCCAGGCAAGGCAGAATCGCGTTTGGCCAGAGGCGCAAGCGGTCCGCGGTAATAATTCCAGTTTTGAAAGGCAAAGGCGCCATAGATGTGACGATTCGTATGACCGGGTTCCTTTCGGGTTTCAGCGAGTCTGGTAGCCAGGCCAAATGTTCCACTCTTCAGATTCACCAACGAGGAGTGGCGTTTCAAGATATTGGCGAGGTCCCGAATCAGCTTGAATTGAGCATACCATCTGGAAGAGGTTTCCTTTCCGACTGGAGTGAGAGAGACTGTGAAAATTTTCGGGAAGTCGCCGCGTGCTAGTGTCGCACAGAAGCTACACGAGCGGTTTTTTTTGATGGCACCGGACATGACGGGCACAGGATTGGCAGCCCCGGGTATTTCGAATTCAACCGGAGACTTGGCCGGGAACCTGAAGACATCGCGGACGTTTTAAAGGAACCGTGTCCCTGGCACTGGGCAGGGGTTATGATGTTTTACTTCATGGGGGCATTCATGACAATGAGCCGGTTGCAAGTTGGTTTTTGGGGCACGATCCTTTGTTGTTCGGCGCTGGCGGTTGCGCGCCCTGCCGAAGGCGGCTATCACCTATTGAAAAAATATGAGCTGGGCGCTGCGCCGGGCGGACAGGAGTATTGGGACTACATCACGTTCGACGAGGCCACGCGGCGACTCTTCGTGTCTCACAATTCCGAGGTAAAAGTGGTGAATGCGGATACTGGCGCGATCGTGGGCAGCATCGCGGACTTGAAACGAGTCCATGGCACCGCGCTGGTAAGCGAACTGGGGCGCGGCTTCCTGAGCGACGGCGGTGCGGACGAAGTTGTGGTGTTCGATTTGCAGACGCTGAAAGTCATAGGACATATCAAGACCGGCGGCAACCCGGATTGCATAATTTACGACCCCGTCTCAAAGCACATTTTTACTTTCAATGGCAGAACCAACGACGCATCGGTGATCGATCCGCGGACCGAGACGGTGGTGGCAACAATCGCCATGGGGGGCCGGCCTGAATACGCCGTAGCCGACGGACGAGGCACCATCTACGACAACATTGAGGATAAAAACGAGATCGCGGTTCTGGACACGCGCACAAACTCGGTGAAGACGCATTGGCCAATTGCTCCCGCGGCAGAGGCGACCTCGATCGCGCTTGATGTGAAACATCACCGGTTGTTTGCCGGTGGCCGCAACAAAGTGCTGGCGATCCTGAACACGGATTCGGGAAAAGTCGTCCAGACGTTTCCGATTGGCGCCGGGGTGGACGCAAATATTTTCGATCCGAAATCGGGAAACCTGTTTGTGTCGGTTCGCGAGGGGATCTTGCACATCTTCCACGAGGAGAGTCCCGATCATTTCCTCGCCGTGGAAGAAGTGAAGACGGAATTCGGCGCCCGGAATGCCGCTTACGACGCCAAAACGCAGCGAATCTTCTTGAGCAGCGCCGACTTCACGCCGGCGGCACAACCCACACCAGACCAGCCGAACCCGCAGCCCGTGCCCATTTCCGGCACTTTCCGGCTTCTGGTCTACGGCCGCTGACCCATCGTTAAGGGAGGGTTTGGGAAAACCCGAACAACCGCAGCGGATTGAGGAACAAGGGAGAAACTATATTTGGGAGAAGTGGTCGGGGCGAGTGGATTTGAACCACCGACCTCCTGGTCCCGAACCAGATTCCAACGCCTATTGAAATCTATGGAATTTTGTCGAGTATAACTGTATTTGATGGAATGGCTCGGCAGCGCTATTTGATTGCTATTGCAATTTGTTGAGACTAGAGGCTCCTGCCGCCACAAATTCGTCTACAGTGACTACTACCAATCCGAGTATTTTGTTCCGTCCAAGGCAGTGCCGGCCGACTTGGAATAAACATCGAAGACGTTGTTTCCTCCCCAACTCGTGGAGTCTGGATCGTCTTGGACGGATCTCATGCCCCATTCTCTACGACCCGTCATGGGATCTACCGGGATGCGACGGAGGAAACGTATGTTGTGGCCAGTGGCCCCCGCTCCTCCCACAGATACCCCTTTCACGAGGGTTTCGAGATCTGGCGGGTATCCTTCGCTCCCGAGTTCCACACGAATCAGATTCTGATCGGCTTTGTCTTTGTATTTGTCAATTGCGTTCCTCATATCACGCAAATCTTGTCTCAGTTCTTGTTCACGCTGCCGAACTACTACCAACCGAACCATCGGCAAAGCCATGCTGGACAAAATAAGAAGTATGGCACTGGCAATGATGAGCTCCAAAAGAGTCATGCCAGCTTCTTTTAGAATTCTCTTGGTCATCTTCCGTCACAAAGAGTTGTTTAACCCGTTCCAGTTATTACTTGACAACAAATACTATGTGGCTGTCCTCGACGCGAATGTCGCTCATGTTAGAGGGCAGGCGATATCGGAGGGGGTTTTCTGGCGCAGCCAAGATTTGTTTCGTGGCCGCTTCGACTCTCGACTTAGGAAATGAAAGCGCACCGATTGCGGCGCTTTCTGGCTCAAATTGCACATAACCATTCTTACTGTGAAGTTTTCCTGTAACCTGAAATATCAAGTCTCGCCCATAATAATCGAGCAAGACATACGCAGCCAGGCTGTCCGCAAACACTTTTATCTTCACATCCTTCAGTGCAGTATGCCCATTCTTTACCTGACCACGGTAGGGCCGCAATAGCTGCTGTAGCTTGGAGTTAATCTGGGGCTCGTCTGCTCTTACTTCTGACGGCGTTCCTGTCTCGGCTGCAGCAGTCGCCCGGCGAAATGCCTCGTCAAGCCTTTGAGCCGAGAGGGAATCAACTCGAACTACAGGAACTGGTGGTATTCTGAAAATAATTACCGCGAAAATTACAGTTCCAAGCACTAAGCTGCAAACCATTCCGGCCCAAATAAATCGAGCTAATCGCCATTTGCTTTCCCGTGCAATCCTCCTTCGGTTGGACCGATCTTTTTGACTCACTCGTTCTCCTTTTCGACTCACTCAACGAAGTCCAAAGGATTGTAGATTCTTCCACCGCGCTCTGGCTGACGTTGGCGCTGACGGCTACTGCCGCTGCCCCAGTTTCAGATCACCACACGTCGGAATGGGTCTGCGCAGCTGGCCCGCGATAGGGGAGGCCAGGGGGGAAAATATCGGAGGGACTATTGCAACCGAATAGCCTAGCCAAACAGGAGAGGTCGAGCGCGTAAGCGCGCTTTCGCTGGACTTCACTCGAAGCGGGATCTAGCGTCACTCTCAAAATCGATGGAATCCCATTTCCGTCCACCTTGAGCCTCCACAAGCCTATCTCGCGTTGACGTTGTACGGTTCCTTCTTCATTCCACATCGGCGCTTCGATGACGTCGTATTGGAGAAGAGAATATCCTCCGCTATCGCGTGCGTAATGAATCTCTCGGCCAACGACGATCCCATCCCTTATATAGACCAAACCAAGCAATTCTACGTAGCGCGCCAAACGGACGGAAGTGAGTGGTTTGTTCTCGAAAAGGAAGCGAAAAGTGCAGCGTTGAAATGTGCACCGCATATCATTTGGCGCCGTGTACCACGGGATTCCGCCGTACTTTTGCGCAAGCTGCTGAGCTTGCGCAAAGGAAGAATTACCCGGAACCAGCTTAATAAGATCTTCAACGAATGCTTCTGCACGAATCTTTTGGCGAACCGTCAGGGACCATAGGATGCTCACAGCAAACAGGCACGCGATCGCCAAACTAGCTACCCCAACTGACATTTTTTGGACGAATGACATTTCAGCGTCCCCACAACATAGCCTCACGCGAGGTCTATCGCCCGCATGGGAAACCGTATCTGACATCACCCACTCGATGAAAAACACCGAGAGATTTACTGTGGAAATCTACAGGTGCCCCCTCCCTCGGGTGTAGGTACTCCATTGACGAACACTTTTCCCTTGTTCATCCAAATACCGTTTGTACCATAGTCGTTGCCGAACACATCTCTCACAAAAACAGAGGTCTCCGGGCCACCTTGCTGCCAAGCAGTGAACGTTTGTAGGGTGTCCCTAAATTCGCTTCCGCCGATGGTGTCCAAGAACCCACTGTACCCATACTGATTTGGTTCCTGCTTTGTATTGGCACTGAGCAGCGGCGCGCCTTTCAGAATTATGTTGTGCTCCTGGACAGTGTAATTCTTTGCGTCCGTGATTCTCCCAAGGGCATCTACGGATTTGAGTTCATATGTTATTTCGCGCCCGATACCTGCGTGGCAATCTGATTCAGCCTTTAGAAAGAGCTTCTCGGGGTCACTCGAGGGGTCGCTGGGATCACCAGCCCCGTCGCCTTGGCCCGCACCGCTGTCAGCCGATGTGCCGCCAAACCCACCCGATTCGTCGATCACCAAACTTCCTGTGTTTGCACCCAAAAGTCCTCCAGGCGTATACAAGCCTGGAAGTCCGGACCAGATTCGGTTGTCGAATATAGGAGGGGTTCCAAGAGTCACGTTTCCCGGGAGTTGAAACAGACCACCCGTAAGAAAAAGCACAATGGCATTCAGTAAATTCTGCCAAAATCCTTTTCCAGATGGGTCGGTGAACTCCGTAGGGTTATTCTCCACATAGGCATAGCGGTTCCATGACTGCGGATCAGACGGATTACCTTGCAATGGATCAACTGAACAAAATCTTCCAAACCGGTTTACGTAAAGCCGAGCGAGAGCATAATCATTGCCGGACTCCTGGTCGCGCTCATAGCTTGTAAAGATGAATTTAGTAGTCGTGTTAGACGCATACCATTGCTCGCCGAAAGGATAGTGCCCCTGCTCACCCAAAAGGTTTCCGTTAGCGTCGGTCGTGACTCGAACCGAAAGATGGTCAGCATGATGATAAACGACCGTGCTGCCCGTGAGAGTGGCAAGGAGCGTACGGCCAGCATAGATGTATTCGTGTACGGGGGATGTAGGCGATGACCCAGAGGTGTATTCTGCGATGTCCTTTCTACCGGCGAAAATGTAATTGCTGGTAGTCCCATTCGCCGTCTTTTGGACACGTACTCCACTATCATCATAATAATAACTGCTTGTGCCGTATGTCGAATTGCTACTTGTAATTACTCGATTTTCGTTATCATACGTTAGAGAATTCTGCCCATCATTGAGCATATTCCCCGCGGCATCGAACGAATATCCATCAGGGCGATTGGTCAATGCGCCCGAGGTAGAAGAAAAAGAAAGTGAATTCATGGGCGGGCTGCCTGCGGTCTGAGTTTGCGCTAGGCGATTGCCGTATCGGTCGTAACTCCAGGACAAGCCCCATTTCGCATATCCGTTCGTGCCAATAGAACCAGCGGTTACTGCGGTCGAGAGCCTTTTCAGAACATCGTAAGAATAAGCCACACTTCTTCCGGCCTGGCTCGTACCAGTCAGATCCTGAATGCAATCAATCTGCCCATCGTCTCCCAAAGATCCTGCCGAGCAGTACGTACTGTCCTGCTTGTAGTAATAAGCCAGGCTGAGCAGGGTTTGGGTTCCTTTTGTGTAACCCAGATTGGTTAGTTGCAATCTAGCGGGTGAGTACGTATAGCTCGCATTCACACCGTTGCCGTAAGCAAAGCCAAGCAGGTTTCCGGCCGCGTCCCAAGAAAGATTGCTAGCGTAGTTGGTTCCGCCACTCACCACGCTATTCAACTGGCCAATCGCGTCGTAGCCTTGTACCACGATACGGCCGGACGGATATGTGACCTGCGTGATCTGATTCCCTGGATTGTATTGGTACGAGGTCGTATAGGCTGTCCCTCCAATCGTTTTCGCCACCTGACTGCGACGCCCAGCAGAGTCATACAAATATTGCTCCGTGCCCGTGGAATCGGCAACCTGCGTGAGCCGGCCAAGAGCATGGCCGCTCGCGCCGCCTTGGTCGTATTGATAAGAAACAGCCGGGCTCGAAATCGGACAGGACAATTGCTGGCTGCCGTAACCTTTAGCTACCAAGCGATTGAGAGCATCGTAGCAGTAGGTCGTCGTGACCGTTACCGACGAACTTGTTTGGTTCGGTGCAGGCGCGGTCCGCGAGCAGATATTCTTGGGGTCCCCGCTACACGGAGTCACGCCGTTCGTGTACGAATAAGTTATCGTGCCTCCTTCGGGCGTGGTCTCTTGTGTCAAACGACCGAGGCCATCGTAGGCAAACGAGCGCGTTTGCTGTCCCTGAATGACCTGGGTTAGGTTGCCCGCAGCGTCATACGCATACAGAGTAGGCACGGGGGTCGTAAACGTTGCCGAGGCGTCGCTTCCCCCCGTAAGCGTACTCCCTGATGTACTCACAGGAAACGAAGTGCCCGTAAAATATTGTGTGTCATCCGTCGCCGAGGAGGCTGTCAACGCGTAATTGGTCTGGGACCCATTGTGGCTCGCGGTTATCAGCACCGTCGAACTTGAGGCGGTGGCTGAGACCAGCGTGTTAATACCTGTGTTTCCGTTTATAGCCGTCGCCAATGCTGATGCGATTGCAGCTGAAGCGTTATTCCCATAGCCGTACTCAACTGACGAAGCGACTCCATTTATCGTGATTGAAACGGTGCCTGTATCACCGATGAAGGTCTTACACAATTTTGGCGGGCATGTGTTAACCAATGTGGTTCGTTCAGAGCCGCTAATGGTAACACTTCCTGTGCCTGGAGTCGGGATCGTGCCAGGCTCATCCACTTCAATTGTCTGACCGAAACCGTCGAGCCAAATTTCTCTCATTATTCCAGCTTCGTCAGTTGCCAGAACAGGATACCCGTAGCCATAAGTTGTGGGAGCCCCCTGCTGAGAGCTGGCCCCAGGATTCGGACTACCAACCGACGGCCCGTATGTCGTTTGAGATTTCTGATTGTCCGGGTGCGTAACTGATGTCCTACGATTTAAGGCATCATAGCTATAAGCCTCGAGGACATTGTTCGGATCAGAAGACCCTATGTGAGGGTGGCTGACGCTTGCGATCCGGCCGTCCATATCATAATTCGTATCAACTTCAACCTGACCCTTTGGATCATTCACAAGAAAACGGGCATTTTCTCTCCCCCAAGAGTCAATTGTCAACCGCTGGTGAACGCAGCTCGAACAGCCTGAGCCCGGAGAGGTGTCGGCTACCGCTTTGTAAATGTCCGCTTGGGTCTGACCAACATAAGTTGCGAGCTCCCAACCGACTGGAAAGTCTGTTTCCGTCTTTCTGTCAAACAAGTCCAAATAATGCGTCGTCACTGTCTCCGCGTTCTGATTAGTTTTATACGCGATTCTTCCATCGCCGAAATAATAGCCGTAGTTCTCAGTCCCAACTACGGGATACGTCGCGCTCGTCACATAGGCATTCGTGCCGGAGGAATACAAGTAGAGTGCAGAGCTAAATCTTACTGGCGATGAGGCGTCGGAATAAAAATTGTCCCCATAGGCGTAGGAAATCGTGTTGTTATTGGGATCGGTAGCCGACAAAACATTCCCGGTTTCATCGTAGGTCAAATTTGTGACTAGATAAGTAGACCCACTCACCCACCTCTTAATGGACGTCGGGTTGCCACGCGCAGTGACCGTCGGTCCGAAATTCGTGTGGTCATGATTAAATACGCTCGCTGCGGCTGCCAACCCGCTGCCATAAGAATCGTATGCGTAAAGCGTCTGTGAAATTCTGCTCCCGCCGCCAGGGCAGTTCGTTGCGTCGGAACCCGAGTTATTACAAATTGTGGCGCTCAGCGGGCGATTGATGTTGTTGACGCCCGTGGACAAATAAGAAATGTACGTAGCGCGATCAGGGGTCGCGGGAAAACTGGGTGAAGCCCCTGGATAGTATTTCCATTCCTTAACCGCGGTCGCATTTCCCGTCTGGGGGCTGTCATATGAGTAGGTAGTCTGTTTAGTTAAATAAGCGCCAGAAGTCGTGGGTAGCGTCGACAGTTCAGAAGTTCTCCTGATATACGATGCGCCAAAACATCCAAGCAATTGGCATGCATTACTGAAATCATATCCGTCCGTTATGGTCTGGAAAAGGTTTCCGCTTGCGTCGTAGAATTTTGTTGTTGTCGGCCAAACCCCATTGTTAATGGTGAAGGTATAGACCTTATAGCTGCCATCGGGCCTTTTCACAGTCGTCTGTGACTGGCAACCAACTTGCCCAGAGGAACAGGTTGTCAAGGTCGCTGGAGTATAAGAGGTTGTTCCCACCGGCTCAGATTTTGAGGAAAGCCATCGCTGGTTATTTCCATACGGATTCTTGAACATCGAATACGTGTAATTAATCGTGGCTCCGGTGGGAAGGGTCATGCTTATCAAAGCTCCGTAATATGCACTTTGGCCTGACGGAGAACCACAGGCGGGATTCCCGGTGCTGGAATCGCAATCGTACTTGAACGTATAGCTCGTGTTATCCGGCAGGAGAAGGCTCTGAAGCACAGAGACCATACACGTTGAACCGGAGCACTCAGTTACCCCTGACTGCCCAAAGTGCGTTTTGAGGGGTATGTTTGTCGTCGTTCGAACGAATTGGCCCTCACTGCTAAGAAAGAAATTACTAGTCGATCCAGTACTTTGTGAGATGGGAACGAGGATCGTGTTGCCATTCGGCGTGAGACTCCGACCCAAAGTGTCAAAGAGATTCTCATTGTCACCGGCGGTCAACATATAATTTCCATTCGAATCTTCGGTGTATACGAAAGTCCCAGCAATGACATTGTTTGGGTCAGGGATTGCAGGCGTCTGATTAACCAAAGTGCCGTCGGGCGCATACACTTTTATCGTTAAATTGCTACCGCTTTGGGTGACATATAGGCGATATCCACTTGAATCTGCGGCAAATGCATTTCCCGTAGTGGGGCAACCACTCACATTGGGGTTGACGGGAATATTAGGAAAGTATTTAGTGGTGCCAGCGATCCCAGCGAACCATTCGTAATCAGCTTGGCACTTGCTTGTGGACCAAGCCATTATCCTTGCATAGATAATGACATCGTCGAGGGGGAAAAGGGTCCATCCCCCTTGTCCAGGAAACCATGCAGGGGATGAGCCGGATGTCGCCCAGATGTTACTGTCATATTGCAGGTGAAGCGCCAGGGCGTTTTTGCTTGCGCGTTGTGAAAAACTCCCGAGAGGGATGTCAATATGAAGATTCCCTGTCGCTGCATCCACAAATCCCAATTCGGTAGGTTCGGGTGTGGAGTAATTTGGCTCCCCAGCGCTCGACAGATAATTTTGCCCGCTGGCACTAGAGCCACTCAGGGTTAGCATAGTCAGGCAAATGGTCCAGCGGAGCAATCCAAAGAAATCACTGGTGATTTTCGCAGTACCCAGATAAAACTCCCCCAAAATACGGTCCGTCACACGGTTCTCCTTCCGAATCGCTCTCTCAAGGCCATTCCCTTGTTGGAAAGACTAATCCACACTAAAATCTGAATCGGTAACGGTGGAAGTTGCAGATATTTGAGTCAACTGAAGGTCGAAAGTATTTTGGCCTGCCACGTAGTCCGAAATTGAACTTGGAAGGGTCACTCCCTGGACAGTCTGATAATTCGAATAAATTATCTCGTGCAAAATCTTCTTTGTTCCGACGCCCTGCGGCCAAGTCTCATCTGCTACGCTTAGAACTACATTGGTTGAAGGGTCAACAAACACACATCTTCTGAAATCGAGAACAAGTCCGGCTCCCGCGCTTGTCGAGAACCCCTGAATTTCTATCTCCAGTAGCTGCTTCCCTGCGTGATCTACCAAACCGTCGTATTTGATTCCCAGCCGATTGTCAGCAGCGGCCTCCAACAGATAGCTGAAGGGCGACAGTAATGATGCAAAGCTCCAAGCGTCCCGCACCGGCATTGTGTGGCTCGTTCCACCCAAGTCCACAAATTTTCCGCCTCCTGCATGGGCAATCCAGATCGGATGCCCATTGGGAACAGCTGCTTCAAGCCTCAATTGCCTCGCTCCACTCGCTTTGACTGTGGCCGTACCAATGACATCTTCATCGGTCCAATGAAACGTAATGTTTCCGCTGGCAGAGATTTCCCCCAAATTGCTCAATGTGCTGGCCCCTCCCGCAGTAGCGAGCACTGTCTGAATGAGTGAAATTCCCTGGGGATCGCGCTGGGGGGAATTGGGGACTGTGGTCTGGCAGACTCCAACCGGGCACTTGATAGCCGCTAGAAAGCAAGTTGCTAGTGCGAGGGCTGACGTGACCGGCCTAAACAAGTCCAGCAGGAGTGAGAGAGAATCACTCAGCAAAGGAGCTGGACATGCCGATGAAGAGGTACAAGCCGGAGCAGATTGTAACGTT
>JAJPIE010000090.1 GCA_021324935.1 Acidobacteriota bacterium | reverse complement strand
TCGCCATGGCGATGGAGTTGCCGTTCGTTCTGGTGGCGGCGATCCTGGTGGGCGGCGGGATCGGATATCTGCTGGACCGTTGGCTGCACACCAAGCCGGTGATGATGCTGATCTTTGGAGCCATCGGCTTTGCCGGGGGAGTGAGAGACGTGCTGAGGAGACTGCCGAAGGACTGAGAGAAAGAAGCAATGAAGGAATGAAGTAAAGAAGCAAAAAGGGCCGGCGGAATAAGCGGCTCGCCGAGGAATACGATTCGGGGTGCCAGAGGCGCGCAGGAAAACTCCGACGGGGTATATCAGCACTTTGGTTTCATGGATGGGATGCGAGATTGACGGACAAGTCCGGCAACGGATCGGGATTTGAGAATTCGGAGCAGTGGATTGCGCGCCTGACGCTGGTGCTTGGCGTTTTGGCGGCCGCCGCAGCGGCGGGGTTGTACCAAAGGCTCTGGGGCATTGGCATCCTGATTGGCGCGGTGCTGGCTTGGCTGAATTTCCGGTGGCTGCGGCAGGGGATGGACGCGCTGACCGAATCCGCCACTGCTCAGGCCGGGCAGCGGAAACCGCAAGTGCCGCTCACGACGTACTTCACTGCCGCGTTTCGCTACGTGTTGATAGGGCTGGCCGTCTATGTTATTTTTAAGTATCTGAACGTTCCCGTCTTAAGCATGATTTTGGGTTTGTGCGCGCTGGGAGCGGCCACAATTGCGGTTAGTGTGTACGGAATCCTGCGCTCCCAGGAATAATCGATAGGAATCGCCGATGGAAGAACACATCAGCCAAGTCACACTGTGGTTCAATCACCTGTTCGGGCCGCTGGCCCTGCGGCTGTTCCATGCCGTGCACGTGCAGCCCGCCGATTACGAAAATCCCATTCCTGAGTACATCGTGATGTCGTTGATCGTGTTCGCGCTCTGCACGGTCCTGGCGCTGATATTGCGCTCGCGTTTGTCCGTGGAGCGCCCTGGCGGGATGCAGCAGGTGGCGGAGATGCTGCTGACGAATCCGCTGGGCTTCGGCATCAAGGACCTGCTGGAGGAGAACGTGGGTCACGGTGGGGAGAAATTCATTCCGTTTGTCGGCGCGATTTCCGTTTTCATCCTGTTTTCGAACCTCCTGGGCGTGATTCCGGCGTTCAGCTCGCCGACGGGCGGCGCTATGCCCATCGTCCCTCTGGGCTGCGCCATTCTTACGTTTCTCTATTTCAACTGGCAGGGCATCCGGCATCACGGCCCGGTCGGATACGTGAAGACGTTCACGGGGCCGGTCTGGTGGCTGGCTTGGCTGATTGGTCCGGTGGAAATGATCAGCGCCACGGCGCGTATCCTCTCCCTCACCGTCCGTCTTTGGGCCAACATTTTTGCCAGCGACCTGATCTATGTGATCTTCCTGGGGCTGCTGATTGCCCCGGCGCAGTGGGGCTGGTCCAAGAATCCGGCGCTCGGCGCGTTTCTGGGAATTTTTCCGCTGGCCATTCCGTTTTTGTTCGTCGGCCTGCACATTTTTGTTTCGATCATTCAGGCCTACGTGTTTACCGTGCTGCCGTCCATCTATCTGGGACAGGCCGTGGCCGAAGAGCACTGAGCTTCGTTTTTGCCGTTTAGCGTGAGACCGGTTGCAGGGCGCTTAGCCGGGAACCACCCACTGGCGGCATTCCAAGGAGGAAGTCATGAAGAAAGCAGTCTGGTTGTTGAGTGCACTTACCGCAGTATTGCTGGTGGCGCCGGCCGCCTTCGCTCAGGAAGCGGGTGCGGCAGCCTCGTCGGGAAAAGGACTCGCCGCATTGGCCGCGGGCTTTGGCATGGCCCTGGCGGCGTTCGGCGGCGCATTGGGGCAGGGTCGCGTGGCCTCGGCCGCGTGCGAAGGCATGGCCCGGAATCCGGGAGCCAGCGGCGCAATCCGCACGGCCATGATTTTGGGCCTGGTGTTCATTGAGACCCTCGCGCTGTTCACCCTGGCGATCATCTTCGCCAAGGTGTAAGCGGCGGAGCGATCGTCAAATCATCGGATTTTCACGAACCGCCCCGGTTGAGCCGGGGCGGTTTTGTTTTTGGGCGGCGCTTCCGAGTGACAGCTACTGGCTCCCATTGATTCCGATCTGCCTCACCTCTTTTCCGTCTTTATCCATTAGCACAATTCTCGGATCCCCTGCCGATGGCACCTCCATTGCCATTCGCTTTCGTCCCGCGGCATCTCTCAATTCGATCACCGCCGCACCGTCTTCGCTTCGGCCAACCCAAATGCGCCGGTGCGAGTTGCCGCCCGGGGAGCTGTCGGCAACCATCAGACCGGCGAATCGGTCTGCCTTGTCGTTCACTCCCGCAAGCTGCACGATCTGGCTCGCATCGTACCTGTCGAACGAGAGGCTCCCGCCGGAATCAACGACTTCCCCTTTGGAGTTTTTCCTTCCGCCAAAAATCAGGCCGCCGTTTTCTGAGCCCTCGTCGTTGTAAAAAATCATCCCCGCTTGCGGGCGATCCGCCGGCTGTTCCTTGCCTCGCACGATCACTCCCGGGAGCCGTGCATGATTGGAGATCACCATGCGCAGCGTTCCGTCAGGCTCGACGATGTTGATGCGATGTACGGTGATTTCCTCGAAGGTCTGTTGGCGGGGGCGCGCAAACCCCGTGGCAATCACGGTCACCAGGAGCAGGGAACACAGGACGGAGTAGAGGGCCATAATTCGCTGGGTGAAAGCAGTCATGAGGTTTTCCTCCTTGAGATCCGCATTCCATCGGGTTCTGGCGGCGCGAGCGAGCAAACCTTACCATGCCCCCGCGCGGACTAGCGCGAAATATGTCGCTGGGCATCTAGGGGGGACACCTTACGTTGAAAGGTGCGAATTCTGGTATGTGTGGCAAGGAAAGGAGTTATGGGCGGTATGCCGAAATGGCACGCAAGGAATTGAGTGCCGATTTGGGAGGGCGGGCACACATTCTCCCGAAGTCTATTTACGCTAGAAGTAAATTATTGCCAAGCAATAATTCTGGTGCAGGTGCCCGGAAGCGCACCTTTCCGCGGGCGGCAGCTGCACTGGCGGAGTTAGCGGGAGGCGAAGAGGTTCTGGGAGAGGACGATGCCCAGGATGTGGTTGGGGAAGAGCCCCAGGTAGATGGTGGCGGCGACAGCGACGGCTACGACCATGGAGGCGGTGGGGCTAAGCGATCCTGCGATGTCTGCGGGAAGCTCACCCTTGTGCTCGCGCATGTACATCACGACGATGACGCGCAGGTAATAGTAAGCCCCGATGACGCTATTGACGGCCATCAGCACGGCCAGCCAGATGAGCTTCGAATTGATGGCGGCCTTGAAGACATAAAACTTGCCGAAGAAGCCGGCGGTGATGGGCAGGCCGAGCAGCGAGAGCAGGAAAACGCTCATCGCGGCGGCGGCAAAGGGCTGGCGGGTGCCCAGGCCGGCGAAGTCGTCGAGGGTGAGGTGGCGTTCACCCGTGCCGCCGATTTCGGAGACGATGGTGAACGCGCCGACCTTCACGAGCGCGTAGCCAAGAAGATAGAAGAGAATCGCCGCATAGGCGGGCCAGGGGCCATTTTCGGGGTCGCCTTTCAGGAAGGTGACGGCCGCGAAGGCAACCAGCGTGTAGCCGGCGTGCGCGATGGAGCTATAGGCCAGCATGCGCTTCACATTGGTCTGGACGATGGCACCCAAGTTGCCGACGAACATGGTGACGACGGCGAGAATCCAGAAGGCCCAGAACCAGAAATCGGTGGCGGCATGAATGGTGGTAAAGATGCGCAGGAGCAGCGCAAAGGTGGCGGCCTTGGGGCCGGCGGCGAAGAGCGCCGTGACGGGAGTTGGCGCGCCTTCGTAGACATCCGGCGTCCAGATCTGGAAAGGAGCGGCGGCGACCTTGAAACCGAGGCCGACGAGCATCAGGGCCAGGCCGAGGCGCAACAGATTGCTCGTTGGATCGGCGTTGGCGATCTCCGCAAGATTCGTGGAACCCGTGACGCCATAAACCAGCGCGATGCCATAGAGGAAAAAGGCGGTGGCGAAGGAACCGAGGAGGAAGTATTTCACGGCGGATTCGCTGGATTTCACGGAATCCCTGCGGTAACCGGCCAGGATATAGCTGGAAATGGAGGACATTTCCAGTCCGATGAACGCGGTGAGGAGTTCCTGCGCGGAGGCGAGAACACCCATGCCAGCGGTGGCGAAGAGGATCAGGGCGTAGAATTCGGCGGGATCGAGATTTTCCCGCTCGAGATAGGAATCCGCGGCGAGAATCACGAGGAACGCCACCAGGCCAAGCAGCCAATGGAAGAAGAGGCTGAACGTGTCGAATTGGATGAGGCCGAAGAAGCCGCTGCCGCCCTTGCCGAAGAAGGTGCTGAGCGTGCCAAGCGCCGTGCCGAGCATGGCGAGCAGGGTCAGCGCCTGGCGGTTCTTCTGATAGGGCTGGAACAGCATCAAAAGCACGCCGAAACCACACCAGAGGATTTCCGGCAGTACGCGGACGATATCGGCGGATTGGGGGACTTGAGGAACCATCTATCGGGAAACCACCCTTCCGTGAAGATCTCGAAATCCGGCGGCGAGGCTCGCAGCGCGGAATTCAGGGGCTAAACCCCCGTGTTGCTCGGTGCCATGATGCGGCGGCTGAAGCCCCCGCCTCCCCGCTTCTTCGGCGAAGTGCGATCTGGTCTGCTGGATCAGGGCGTCGACGGGAGCGGCGATGCGGCGCGTGAAATACGGCGAGCCGATGCCCATCCAGAGGATGACGACTGCAAACGCCATCAAGCCCCAATATTCGCGAGAATCGGCGTCAGGGAGTTCGCGGTTTTTCTGGCGGGTGATTTCGCCGAAGAAGACGCGCTGATAGGCCCAAAGCAGGTAGCAGGCGGAGAGAATCACGCCCGTCGCCGCCCAACTGGCCCAGGTCCAGTGCACCTGGTAGGTGCCGAGGAGGATCAGGAACTCTCCCACGAAGCCGTTGAGCATCGGCAAGCCCATGGAACTGAGCGCGACGAAGCAGAAGAAGGCGGCAAACTTCGGCATGGGCGCACAGAGGCCGCCGTACTCGCTGATTTCGAAGGTATGGCGGCGATCGTAAAGCATACCGACGAGGAAGAAAAGCGCGCCGGTGGAGATGCCGTGGGCGAGCATCTGATAAACCGCGCCCTGCATGGAAATCGCATGGAAGGTGAAGATGCCGAGGACGACGAATCCCAAGTGGCTGACGGAGGAGTAGGCGACGAGTTTTTTCAGGTTCGGCTGCACAAGCGCGACGAGCGCGCCATAGATGATGCCGATGATGGCCAGAATGGCGACCCAGGGGGCCGCGCGATGCGAAGCCTCGGGGAAGAGCGGGAGGCAGAAGCGCATCATGCCGTAGGTGCCCATTTTCAGGAGCACGCCGGCCAGAATGATGGAGCCGGCGGTGGGCGCCTCGACGTGCGCGTCAGGGAGCCAGGTATGCAGCGGGAAGAGCGGCACCTTGATGGCGAAGGCCAGGAAAAAGGAGAGGAAGAGGAGCATTTCCGCGCGCGGAGAAAGATGGTACACGCCGGTTTGCAGCAGCGACTGAATCGCCGGCAAGTCGAGCGAGCCAGTGAGGTTATAGAGCCACAGGATGCCGACCAGCATGAACGCGGAGCCGAACATGGTGTAGATGAAGAATTTTACAGCGTCGTAGATGCGGCGGTCGTGGCCCCAGATGCCGATGAGGAAGGCCATGGGGATCAGCATGACTTCCCAGAAGAGGAAGAAGAGGAAGAGATCGAGGGCGAGAAAGACCCCGATGATGCCGACTTCGAGCAGAAGGAGCATCACGTGGAATTCCTTGATGCGGTGGTGCACGCCATTCCAGGAAGCCATGACGCAGAGCGGCGTGAGGAAGGTGGTGAGGATGACGAGGAAGAGGCTGATGCCGTCGACGCCGAGGTGATAGTTGATCGGCGGGGCGGTGATCCAGGGTTTGTATTCGACGAGCGAGTAGCCAGGAGCGCCGATAGTGACGGGTTTCAAGAGGATCAGCGAGAAGAGGAACTCGACGACCGAGACCACGAAGGTCAGGCGGCGGATCCAGAGTTGGTCGTCGGCGCGGAGGAAGAGCAGGGCAAGCGCGCCGAAGGCGGGGAAGAAGATCAGGATGGAGAGGAGATGTCCGCTCATTGCCATTAGCGCACCCCTCCGAAGAGGGCCGGATGCAAGACCGGCCAGAAGATGATGGCGAAGACGACAATGGCGCCGACCACGACCCATACGGCGTAGCTGCGCGTGTTGCCGGACTGTGTGTGACGGACGGTGTCACCGATGGCTTGCGCGCCGTGCGCGAGGCCGTTGACGGTGCCGTCAATGGCGCCGGCATCGATGACCTTCCAAAGCACGCTAGTGGAGAGCCAGACGAGCGGGCGAACGACGGCGGCGAGATAGAGTTCGTCCACGTAATACTTATCGTAGAGCAGTTTGTGGAGGCCGGTGGAAGTGCCGCGTTCGACTTTTTTCGAATACATGCGCCAGGCGACGATCAGGCCGGCCAGGGCCGCGACAACGGCCACGCCAGAAAGCGCGAGTTCGAGGGAATGAGCGGCTTCGCCGGTTTCGGCAGCCGCGCCGAACACGGGCGAGAGGAATTCAGAGAAGTAGTCCTTGCCGCCCCAGAGAGGGGGGGCGGCGAACCAGCCGCCGGTGAACGAGAGGAGGGCGAGGATCATCAACGGGACAGTCATGCTTAGCGGCGATTCGTGCACATGAACGTGATGCTCGTCGTAGCGCTGCTCCCCGAAGAAGGTCAGCCAGATCAGGCGGAACATGTAGAAGGAGGTGAGAACCGCAGCGAGCAGGCCGACGGTGTAGAGCGCTTTGCCACCCGCCTGGGAGTTATAGGCGGAGAAGAGAATCGCATCTTTGGAGAAGAATGCGGCAAAGGGCGGAAAGCCCGCGATGGCGATGGTGGCGACGAGCATGGTCCAGAAGGTGATTTTGATTTTCTTGCTCAGGCCGCCCATGTGCCACATGTCCTGCTCGCCGCCCATGGCGTGGATGACGCTGCCGGCTGCGAGGAAGAGCAGGGCCTTGAAGAAGGCGTGAGTCATCAGGTGGAAGATGCCTGCGCTGAAGGCGCCGACGCCGCAACCGAGGAACATGTAGCCAAGCTGACTGACGGTGGAGTAAGCGAGAACTTTCTTGATGTCCGACTGGACGAGGCCGATGGTGGCGGCGAAGAAAGCGGTGGCGCAGCCGACGATGGCGACGACGTACATGGCGGTGGGCGCGTGCGTGAAAAGAACGTGTGAACGAGCGACGACGTACACGCCGGCAGTAACCATGGTGGCGGCGTGAATCAAGGCGCTGACGGGCGTGGGGCCTTCCATGGCGTCGGGCAGCCAAACGTACAAGGGAAGCTGCGCGGATTTGCCGGTTGCGCCGACAAAAAGCAGCAGGCAGGCGACGGTCATGGTGCCGAACTGGCCCATGGCATCGGGCTGCCAGGTGGCGGCGGCATCGAACACGGTCTTGAAATCGAGCGAGTGGAAGGAACGGAAGAGCAGGAACATGCCGAGCATGAAGCCGAAGTCGCCAATGCGGTTGACGATGAAGGCCTTTTTGCCGGCGTCCGCGGCGGATTTTTTAAGGAAGTAAAAGCCGATCAGCAGGTAGCTGCATAGGCCCACGCCTTCCCATCCGACAAAGAGCAGCACGTAGTTGGCGGCGAGGACCAGGATGAGCATGAAGAACATGAAGAGGTTCAGGTAAGAGAAGAATCGGTAGTAGCCGCCTTCATGCGCCATGTAGCCGGTGGAATAGATGTGGATGAGGAATCCGACGCCGGTGACTACCAGCAGCATGACGACGGTGAGCTGGTCGAGTTGCAGGTCGAAGCCCGCGCGGAAATTGCCGGCGACGATCCAATCGAAAAATTCCTTGCGGAACGGCAGGCTGCCGCCGGCGAGGAATTCGCGGACGGCTTCGAGGGCGCAGAGGAAGGAGATGCCCGTCGAGCCGAGGGCGATGCTGCTGACGATCTTGTTGGGCCAGGCTTTCCCAAACAGGCCGTTGATAGCTGAGCCAAGCAGCGGCAGCAGCGGAATAATCCAAAGAGAATTGAGTATCGGATTCGGCATTAGAGTTTCAGCAGGTCCACGCGCTCGACGTTCAGGGAACGCCGGTTGCGCGCCGTCAGGATGATGATGCCCAGGCCCACGGCCGCTTCCGCGGCCGCGACCACGATTACGAACAGAACGAAAACTTCACCATCGGATTTGTGCAGCGCCTGGCTGAAGGCGACGAAGGCCAGGTTCACGGCGTTGAGCATCAGTTCGATGGCCATAAAGATGGTGATGATGTTGCGCTTGAAGACGAAAGCCAGCACGCCGAGACCAAACAGGACGGCGCTGAGGATCAGGTAGTAGGAAGTGGGAACCATATCAGTGGCGCTCCCGCTGGGCCAGAACGATGGCGCCCAGGATGGCGACGAGGATCAGGAACGAAGTGAGCTCGAAGGGATAGACGAATTGGGAGAAAAGGAGCTTCGAGAGCTCGCGCGTGGAAGTGAGCTCGCCGGTGGTGGCGGCGGGCATGTGGACGGTGGAACGCGCGATGGCGGCAGCGATGAGGCCTGCGAGGGCAAGCGCCAGGGGAACACCCGCGAAACTCGCCAGCTTCGAGAAGTTCGTGCGCTCTTCCTCACCGGCATTGAGCAGCATGATCACAAAGACGAAGAGCACCATGACCGCGCCGCCATAGACGATGATCTGCACCGCGGCGACGAACTCCGCACCCATGAGGAGGTAGAGGCCGGCGAGGCAGAGCATGACGAGGATCAGCGACAATGCGCTGTGAATCGGGTGGCTTTGCACAATCAGGGCCACGGCCCCGAAAACCGCAAGCCCCGCGAGAATGAAGAAAATTACGAGGACGGCGCTCATCCGTGCATTCTCCAAAGAAGAACCGCGCTGGTCAGCACCACGTTGGCGATGGAAACGGGCAAAAGGAATTTCCAGCCGAATTCCATCAACTGGTCATACCGGAAACGCGGCAGCGTGGCGCGCATCCAGATATAGAAGAACAGCGCCGCGAAGACTTTGATGAAAAACCAGAAGGGGCCCTGAATCAGTTCGTTGACGGCGGGGAAGAGGAAGAGCGCGGCGCCAACAACGGTGAGCACGGTGCCAATGCCCGGCAGAACGATGCGGCCGAAGATGGTTTCGTAGCGGATGCCGTCGAAGAAGACCCACAGGCCGAAAGGAACCAAAATGACCGATGGCAAATAGTGCGTGATGGTCCAGGAAGCGGGAAAGGGCGAGAGCCAGCCGCCGAAGAAAAGGATCGTGGAAAGGGAAGAGACGGCGATCATGGCCGTATATTCGCCGATGAAGAACATGGCGAACTTCATGGAGGCGTATTCGGTGTGGAAGCCGGCGACGAGCTCGGATTCGGCTTCGGGCAAGTCGAAGGGGACGCGGTTGGTTTCGGCAACGGCGGAGATGAAGAAGCAGATGCAGCCGATGATTTGCGTGAAGCCGAAGCCGTCCTTGCTGATGCCGATGATGTTCCAGCCGAAGAAGCCGAGGTTGCCGTTGTTCTGCATTTCCACGATTTCCTTGAGGCTCAAGGTGCCGGCCATGAGCAGAACGCCGACGACGGAAAGCGTGAGGGAAAGTTCGTAGCTGATCATCTGCGCGGAGCTGCGCAGTCCGCCGAGGAGGGAGTATTTGCTGTTGGAGCTCCAACCGGCAAGGGCGATGCCGTAGACGCTGAGGGCGGTGATGGCAAAAAGCGCGAGCAGGCTGATATTAACATCGGCGATGCCGAAGTTGGTCTTATAGCCAAGGATGGTGATGTCCGGTCCGAAGGGAATCACGGCCAGGGAAGTGAGCGCGAGCATCAGCGTGAGGAAAGGCGCGAAGAAATAGGCCTTTTTGTCGACGCCTTCGGGCAGCGGATCTTCTTTCAGGATGAACTTGATGCCGTCGGCGAGCGGCTGCAGCAAGCCGTGCGGGCCGACGCGATAGGGTCCCCAGCGGGCCTGGATGTGGGCGATCACTTTGCGCTCGAGCCAGGTGAGATAGGCGTCGAGCGTGAGGACGATGAAGACCAGCAGCGCGATCTTGACGAGCGGAACGATGAGGAACAGATATGGGGCGAGGGCGCTCACGGTTTTGCTTCCGCCTCCGGCAAGGATTGCACTGTGGTGCAGAAGCGGCCCAGGGTGCCGCTGGTAAAGAGATTGTCGTTCGCGGAGCGAATCAGCTCGACGGGAACATCGTAGGGGGCGTGGCCGTTGCGAGTAAACTGTGTTTTAGAGGGCTCAGCGCCTCCGGTAAGCAGACCGGCGGGATGCACGTTGTAGCTGGGCACGGTCTTGCGCATTTCCTCGAAGACGGCGGCGGGGGTTTTGAACTGGAAGGCTTTGCCGAGGCCGAGCTTTTCGAGTTGATGCGAGAGGATGCGCAGCAGGTCGAAATCGCTGCGCGCGCCCATGACTTCGGCGGCCTTGTGGAGCAACTGGATTTCGCCGGCGGTATTGGTGACGCTGCCGTCTTTCTCGTAGGCCGAGGCAGCGGGGAAGACGACGTCGGCGAGCTGCGCGGTTTCGGTCATGAACATTTCGTGGACAACCAGGAAGCCAAGCTGGCCGCGTCCCGCGCCGGATTTTCCGAAGTGCCGGAAGGGATTGGCGCCGATGACGTAGAGGGCCTTGAGCTTGCCGGACTGCGCGGAGTCGATCATCTGCGGCGCCGTGAGGCCGGGCTTGGCTGGGACGGGAGCGCCCCAGAATTTGGTGAAAGTTTCGGCGGCGGATTTGTCGTCGAGCCGGGCGTAGCCGGGCAGACGGTCGGGGAGGAGGCCCATGTCGGCGGCGCCGCGCGAGTTGACGTAATCACCGAGAGCCATGTAGCGGACTTTGCCCTGGAGCTTAGAGCCGAACGCAACGAGGTCGTGGATTGCCGCGCCGGTGAGTTCGGAGCCGAAGACGATGGCGAGTTCGGGCTCGGCTTCGAGAGCGGTTTTCAGCGCGGAGAGCTGCTCGGCGACGCCGGAGGCGAACTGGCCTTCGCCAGTGGCCAGCCAACGAACGGCGGCAGCTTCCTGGCCGCGAGCGACGTGAACGAACTGCGCGGCCTTGCGCTTGAGTTTGATGTCCCGCGAGTTGAGGAGGAATAGCTTCGTGCCGAAATGGCGAATGCCGGCGCGAATCTGCCAGGCGACGAGCGGATTCTGATTCGTGGGATCGTTGCCGACGATCAGGACGGTTTTGCTCTGATAGAGCTGCTCCATGGTTAAGGAAGCAGCAGCCGCATTTTCGCCCAGCGCGGTGACCAGACCAGTGTAATCGGCGGTGCGGTGGTGATCGATGTTGTTGGAGCCGAAGGTGCCGCGGGCGAGGCGCTGGAGCAGATAATTTTCTTCGTTGGAGGTGCGGTTGGAGCCGATGAAGCCGATGGCTTCGCCGCCGTAGGCGGTATGCAATTCGTTGAGCTTGGCAGCGGCGGCTTGCGCGGCTTCTTCCCAGGAAACAGGATAGAGCTTGTCGCCCTTGCGCAGCAGGGGCTGCTTGATGCGGCCGGGGTGCCGGGTGAAATCGAAACCGAAACGACCCTTCACGCAGAGGAAATCCTTGTTGATGCCGGAAAGATCGCGATTGTTGGCGCGCAGGATTTCGTGGTTGCGGACGCTGAGGGTGGTTTTGCAGCCGTTGGAGCAGTGGGTGCAGATGGTGGAGACGTAAGTCATTTCCCACGGGCGGGTTTTGTAGCGGTAGGTGCCGCTGGTGAGCGCGCCGACGGGGCAGATGTCGATGCACATGCCGCATTCCTCGCACTCGAGATGGTCTTCGCGGTTGGGGATGATGATGGAGTGCGCGCCGCGCATGCCTACGCCGAGAGCCTTCACGTCCATGCCTTCGTCGCAGACGCGCACGCAGCGGTAGCAGAGGATGCAGCGCGGAGCGTCGTAATAGACAACGTCCGACCACTTTTCTTCCGGCCGGTGAATCTTTTCCTCGACGAAGCGGCTGGCGTCCGCGCCGTAGCGGAAGGTCATGTCCTGCAATTCGCACTCGCCGCCCTTGTCGCAGACGGGACAATCGAGCGGGTGATTGCTGAGGAGGAATTCCAGCATCATTTTGCGGGAGGCGCGCACGGCGTCGGTGTTGGTGCGGACGACCATGCCTTCGGTGGCGACCAGGGTGCAGGCGGTCTGCTGCTTGGGGGCTTTTTCAACTTCGACGAGGCACATGCGGCAAGCGGCCTGAAGGGTGAGGCCGGGGTAATAACAGAACGAGGGAACTTCGATGCCGAGGCGGCGAGTGGCTTCAATCACCAGCGTTCCGGCGGGAACTTCCACCTCGCGGTCGTCGATTTTCAGCTTTACAAGTTTCGTTTCAGCCATGGGTTCCTATCGCGTGCCGAGCAAAACTTCCGCGGCCTTGTTGTGCGCGCAGCGTCCTTGCAGATGATCTTCGAATTCGTTACGGAACTTCTGCACGATGCTGATGGTGGGCATCGCGGCGGCGTCGCCAAGCGGGCAGAAGGTGCGGCCGAGCATGTTTTTGGAAAGCTCGCCGATGAGGTCGATGTCTTCGGGACGGCCGAGGCCGGCGTGGAAGCGCTCAAGCATTTTCTTTAGCCAGTTGGTGCCTTCGCGGCAGGGGATGCACCAGCCGCAGGATTCGTGCGCGTAGAAGTGCATGATGCGGCGGGCCATGTCCACCATGCAGGTGTCTTCGTCGATGACCACCATGCCGCCGGAGCCGAGCATGGAGCCGGCCTTAGCGATGGTGTCATAGTCCATGGCGATATCGATTTCTTCGGCTTTGAACACAGGGCAGGAGCTGCCGCCGGGGATCACGGCCTTGAGCTTTTTGCCGCCACGCATGCCGCCGGCGACTTCCTCGATGAACTTTTTCATGTTCATGCCGAGAGGAATTTCATAGATGCCGGGTTTGTTGACGTGGCCGGAAACGCAAAGGAGGCGCGTGCCGCCGTTTTTCGGAGTGCCGCGGCTTGCATAGGCTTCGCCGCCCTCGAGGATGATGGAGGGGACAGCACTGAGAGTTTCCACGTTGTTGATGATCGTCGGGCAGCCATAGAGGCCGACAACGGCGGGGAAGGGTGGCTTGATGCGGGGGTTGCCGCGTTTTCCCTCAAGCGACTCCATCAGCGCGGACTCTTCACCGCATTCGTAGGCGCCCGCACCGGTGTGGATCAGCAGGTCGAAATCGAAGCCAGAGCCGAGAATATTCTGGCCGAGGTAACCGCGCTGGTAGGCTTCGGCGATGGCGGCTTCGACGACGTCGAGCACGTAGCGATATTCGCCGCGGATATAGATGAAGCCGCGATGGGCGCCGATGGCGCGGCCGGCGATGATGATGCCTTCGATGAGCTGGTGGGGATCCATCTCCATCAGCGGGCGATCCTTGCAGGTGCCGGGTTCGGATTCGTCGGCGTTGCAGATGACGTACTTGGGTTTCTGTGAATCCTTGGGCACGAAAGACCATTTCATGCCGGTGGGGAAGCCTGCGCCGCCGCGGCCGCGGAGGCTGGATTTTTTGACCTCGTCGATGATCTGGTCCGGAGTCAACTGCTTGAGGGCCTTATCGAGGGCCTGGTAGGCGCCGAGTTGCAGGGCGACGTCGATCTTGTGGGAATCCTTGACGCCCCACTTTTTGCTGATGAGCGGGGTTTCCAGCTTGTTGCGCTCGTGGAGAGCGCCGCTGATGACGCCTTGGGGTTCGGGCTTTTTGCCTTTATCGAGGTCTTCGATCAGGCGGTCGAACTTCAAAGGCGTGACGTTTTCGTAGAAGTCGTAGTTGACCTGCACGGCCGGCGCGCCAGTGCAGGCGCCCATGCATTCGACTTCCTCGAGCGAAAAGACGCCATCTTGAGTGACTTGCTTGTGACCGATTTCTAGGCGCTTTTTGGCGTGTTCGAGGAGTTCCTCGCCACCGCGCAGTTTGCAGGCGATGTTGGTGCAGACCTGCACGTGGTGCTTGCCGATGGGCTTGCGGTGCAGCATCGAGTAGTACGCTAGCGTCTCCTCGATCTGAACATTGTTGAGCTCGAGGCGGCGGCCTATTTCGGCGATGAGTTCGTCGGTGACGCAGCCGAGTTCATCCTGGCCGAACATGAGCATGGGGATTAGCGCGCTGCGCTTCACCGGGTAGGCGGTCTGAAGCTGGTCAAACTTTGCGGCGAGTTTCGGGCTGAGTTCCATGTCTACCTGTCCACTTCTCCAAGCACGATATCGATGGTGCCAATGGAAGCCACGGTATCGGCGATCAACTGGCCCTTGACCATGGAGGGCAGGGCCTGCAAGTTCACGAAGGACGGGCTGCGGAAATGGACGCGCAGCGGTTTGGGGGAACCGTCACTGGCGATGAAGCAGCCGAGTTCGCCGCGCGGCGATTCCACGGCCTGGTAGACTTCGCCCACCGGCGGCGAAAAGCCCTCGGTGAAAATCTTGAAATGGTAGATGAGAGCTTCCATTTCCGTCTTCATTTTTTCGCGCTGCGGGGGAATCACGCCGGGAGCTTCCGCCTTGATGGGGCCCTGATCGGTGATCTTGTCCATGGCCTGGCGGATGATTTTGAGGCTCTCGCGGATCTCCTGGACGCGGATCAAGTAGCGAGCGAAGGAATCGGATTCGGTGCGCGTTGGGATGTTGAACTCAAATTCTTCGTAGGAGCAATAGGGGAATGCCTTGCGGTTGTCGAAGGGGATTCCAGCGGCGCGCAGGCCGGGGCCGGTGGTACTGAGGGCGATGAGCGTTTCGGGGGGCAAATAGCCGACGCCTTTCAGGCGCGCCATCCAAATGCGGTTGTTGGTGAGTAGTTCTTCGTATTCATCGACGCGAGAGGGCATCATGTCGATGAAGCGCTTGACCTGCTCGCGCCAGCCCGCGGGAGGCTCCAGCGCCAGCCCGCCGATGCGAATGTAGCTGGTCATCATGCGCTGGCCGGCGAAGCGCTCGAAGATCTTGAGGATCTCTTCGCGCTCGCGGAAGCAATAGAGCATCACCGACATGGCTCCCATATCGAGCGCGTGCGTGCCAAGCCAAACGAGATGGGAAGAGATGCGCTGCAACTCGACCATCATCACGCGGATATATTGGGCGCGCTTGGGAATCTCCAGGCCAAGGAGCTTCTCGACGGCCAGGCAGTAGACGAGGTTGTTGCCGAGAGGATTGAGGTAATCCATGCGGTCGGTGAGAGTGATGGCCTGGGAATAGGTCTTGTCTTCGCAGCTTTTTTCGATGCCGGTGTGCAGGTAGCCGAGATCGGGGACGGCGTTGACGACGTTTTCGCCGTCGAGTTCCAGCAGGACGCGGAGCACGCCGTGAGTGGAGGGGTGCTGAGGTCCCATGTTGAGGACCATCGTTTTTGCAGTGCCGATTGCTGTTTCAACCGTTGTCATGGGTTTCAGTCCGCTGGGCGGAATCTAGCGCGGGCCCTCCACGGGATAGTCGCGGCGGAGCGGAGCGCCTTCAAAGCCTTCGGGTAAGAGGATGCGGCGAAGATCGGTGTGGCCCTCAAAACGGATGCCGAAGAGGTCGAAAATCTCGCGTTCCATCCAATTGGCGCCAGGCCAAACGGGTTCGAGCGAATCGACGACGGGCTGCTGGCCGCCGATGGTGGTGCGCAGACGGATCCGCTGGGAACGGGACATGGAAAGGAGCTGATAGTTCATTTCGAAGCGCGGCTCGGCGGGGAAGCGATCGACGCAGGTGGCGTCGCTCAACTGGTTGAAGGCGAGCTCCGGGTCTTCCTTGCACTGGCGGGCGACGGCACGGAGGAGCTTGTGCGGGACGACAAGGGTGATTTCGCCGCGATGCTCAATTACGCCGGCAATGGCTTCGGAATTCCATGCACGGAGGCGGTCAACCACAACAGGAGCGTTTGCGTTGGCGAGTTCCGACACGTTTTCGAGATCCTCAAAAGGGCGCTGGTCTACTTCGTTGGCTTATTCCAATCGAGCGCGCCCTTCTTCAAGAGATAGAAATAACCGACCAGGAGGATGGCGACATAGATCATCATTTCTATGAAGCCAAACCACCGCGTTGCGACATTGCGAACCAAGTCCTTGAAAATGAATGCCCAGGGGTAAAGGAAGATGGCTTCGACGTCGAACAGGATAAACACCATGGCCACGAGGTAGAATTTGACGGAGAAGGGTTCGCGGGCATCTCCGGTGGGCGTGATTCCACACTCGTACGGCTGTTGTTTCGCCTTGTTGGGACGCTTCCATCCCACCAAGGTCGAAAGGGTGATGAGCACTCCGGCGAGGAACGCCGCCACCAGCAGGTGTATTACTAGGGGAACGTAGGCTTGTAGGCCAGTGGGACTCATGTGTAAGGGGCTATAATAACGAGTGGGACGCCATGCGGTCAAATCTTCTGCGAAAAATTATTTGCGCCGCGCGGAGCTGGTCGATGGAACTCGATCGGGACCAGACAGGTGAAGAGAATGGTTTTCGGGCACAACAGCAATATCAAGTTCGGCGCGCACACGTTTCACGTGCAGACCGAGGACCGTGGTGAGTCCCACGCGCTGATTGATACGACCGTGTATTACCAGGGCCGCGTGCTGCACCGGCGGACGAACAACTATCTTGATCTGCTTCCACTCAACGAAGATTCGCAGCAGGCCCTGAAAATGCGCGTGGATGAACAGCACCGCACGGTGCTGGAAGAGATCCGCAACGGCGAGTTGGCGCTGGCCGTTCCCGCCGCCGCTGAACCAAAGCCCGCCGAGCGAGTTGAAAAACCGGTGACCGCGCCTGCCAAGGCCGATTCCGCCGCCGGGCCCGAGGCGAAGGAACGCAAATTTTCGCTGGAGCTATTGAACGCTCGCAATTGGCTGGTGGGCAAGCAGGCGACGCTGCACGTTGCCGTGCAGGAAGCGGGCGGGAAGCCGGCGGAAGGCGTGAAGGTCTGCGCGGAGATTGAGGGAAGCGCCACGCCCGCCGTTCATTCCAGCCGGACGGGCAGCATGGGGCGCGCGACCATTTCCTTCGACATGCCGAAATTGGCCGGCGGCGACGTGGCGCTGGTGATTCGCATGGACGGCGGAGGAGTTTGCCCTCCGTTGCGGTATGCTTTGCGGGCGAAGCCTCGCGTTCCGGCGGTGTGACGATGAATCCGGGGCAATCGATCCAGGTGCAGGTGAATGGAGAGCGGAAGGAATTGCGCGCGGGAATGACCGTGCGCGAATTGCTGGATCATTTGGGATTGCATGCTGGGCGCGTGGCCATCGAGCTCAACCTGGAAATTTTGCCGAAGGCGAAGTGGGAAGAGACAAAAGTTGTGGGCGGAGACCGGTTTGAGATTGTGCAGTTCGTGGGAGGAGGATGAGCGGAAGGAACTAACGAACTAACGAAGTAAAGAAAGGCGAGAAGCGTGCGGCCAGTGGGCCGCATTTTTTTCTAGGGACACGTATTCGTTTTTTGGGAAAAGGCGATCGTTACGCCGCCTGATTACCTGGTTACTTCTTGAACTGCCGGTCTAGAGTCCGGCCACTACACAGCCGAGAATCCAAGCCACGCACGAGTCGAGAAGAGTTGAAGAGAGGCTAGACGCCTTCGAGCAGGTGGCCCATCTTGCGCTTTTTGGTTTGCAGGTAGGCGCGGGAGGTTTTCGAAAGGCGCGGTTGGCAGGCGACGCGCGCAACGACACGAATGCCCGCGGATTGCAGCTGGCGAATTTTGTCGGGATTGTTGGAGAGCAGGCGAATGCGCGTGGCGCCGAGGGCTTTCAGGATTTTCGCGGGAAAGTCGTATTCGCGAGTGTCCGCGGCGAAGCCCAGAGATTCGTTGGCTTCGACCGTGTCCATGCCGCCATCCTGCAGTTCGTAGGCGCGGAGCTTGTTCATCAAGCCGATGCCGCGGCCTTCTTGCGGAAGATACAAAAGGATGCCGGAGGGGGCTTCGGCAATTTTCCTGAGCGAAAGCTCGAGTTGCGCACGGCAGTCGCAGCGCAAGGAGTTGAGGACGTCGCCGGTGAGGCACTGCGAGTGTAGGCGGACGAGCGGCGCGACACGGCTCCTGAGATTGCCGCGGACCAGGGCGACGGCCTCTTCCCGCGGGCCGTGGCCCTGGAAGCCATAGACTGTGAAGCGGCCGAAGCGGGTCGGGAGGGCGGCTTTGGCTACGCGGCGGACTGCGCCACCTTTAGCGGGGTTCGGTTTGGTAGTGCGGGATTTTGGAGTCATGGGAAAAGTTCAGTATAGCAGGGAGGGGAAGCGAGGTACGAAGAGGAGGCGCAGGCGTCGCCACTAGTGAGCTAAGGATTGTGCGCATTCGGCAGAGCGCGGGGAGGAACGACTGTGCTCGATCGAGTAGAGCATGAGATAAACTTGGGGATGCGCCGGTCTGAAGACCGTTTAGTGCAAACGGCAATATGCCTTGGCGGGCTAAAGCGCGGCACCTGCAACCGGCGCGAAGAACCGGCGCGAAGAACCGGGGCGTAGAAGGGGCACTCTGGAAATCGGTGCATAGAGGAAGATGGATACGACGCTTTCCATTCGGGAACTGCTCTTCACGCTGTTGTTGAAGGTGGGCGTGGCGTCGTCGATTGCCGCGCTGCTGGCGCGGTGGAACACGTTCCGGCGAGTGCTCTTCACCGAGGAACGCGACGCCGACCAGAAGTTGAAGTTGATGCTGTTCATGACGCCGCCGCTGATTGTGGGCGTGACGCTGCGCCTGGTGAGCCCGGCATACCGCTTCGCGGATTTGGCCATTGAGGGCGCGTTCCTGATGGGGCTGCTTGGCGGGCGCGTGGTGGGGCCGATTGGCGGCGCGATCATCACGATACCTGCGCTGATGGCACATGAGTGGCTGGGAATGCCGGCGGCTTCGACGGCGGGGCTGCTGGGCGGGTTGATTCGCCAGGTGATTCCAGACAAGGAGACGCTGTGGAACTTCGGGCCGTTCACGTTCTTGAATATTCCCAAGGCGCTGATGCGCATGATCAGCAACGCGGAGATTATGTGGGAGATGCTGCCGCTGCTGACGTGCGTCGGGCTGGAGATGGCCCGGGTGGCGCTGGTGCTGGCGACGAAGCCGAAGTGGCTGTTTGCGATCGACCCGCAGTGGAACTGGCAGTTGTGTCTGGTGGTGATCGCCACGCTGATGTCCGTGGCGGCGCCGCTGAAAATCTGGAACAACACGCGCATCGAGATGAACCTGGAACGACACCAGCAGTTGCTGCTGCGGGCCAGGATGGACGCGCTTTCCAGCCAGATCAATCCGCACTTTTTGTTCAACACGCTGAACACGGTTTCCGCTCTGATCCGCATCGATCCGGACACGGCGCGCACCGTGGTGCTGAAACTCAGCAATATCCTGCGGCGATTGTTGCGGAAGCATGAGACTTTTGTGCCGTTGCGCGAGGAGTTGTCGTTTATCGACGATTACCTGGACATCGAAGTGGCGCGCTTCGGCGAAGACAACCTGGACATTGTGAAGGAGATTGACGAGAGCACGCTGGAGACGTTCATCCCAAGCATGCTGCTGCAGCCGATGGTGGAAAACAGCCTGAAACACGGGCTGGCGCCAAAGCTGGAAGGCGGGCGGATCCTTTTGCGCACGCGGAGCAGCAAGGGACGGCTGATTATTGAGATTGCGGACAACGGCGTTGGCATTTCAGAAGAGAAGATGCCGCACGTGTACGTGGAGGGCATCGGGCTGAGCAACGTGCGCGAGCGTTTGCGCGTGCTTTATGGCGAGGATTTTCACCTGGAGATCGAAAGCCGCGAGGGGCAGGGAACGACGATCCGCATCGAGGTGCCGGAACTGGCGCCGGCGATACCGGAAGTGAGCGTGTTTTAGGGGAAGGAAACAAGTAAGGAAGCAAGGAAGTAAGGACAAGGCAGGCAGTTTTAAGTTTTAGTTTTGGGTCAGAGTCAGGAGCAATTTGTTGGCGGAGATTGGGGGTAGTTGGTTTTCGCAGAGTTGAAACAAACCCTTTATTCATGACAACCGGGCGGGATGGTACGGCTTACGAGCTCGTAAGTACTTGCAAAAGAGGAAGTTGTGGAAGGGCGAGGAAGGCCCTTAACGGTACCGCTCGCATATGCGGTAATTTCTGACATGACAGAAATCACTGATACGCCTAAACCGTCACTCACTCCTGTAGCACAGAAATTCATTCTCCACTGGGGCGAAATGGGCACCAAGTGGGGCATCAACCGCACCGTGGCGCAGGTCCATGCGCTGCTGTTTCTTTCGCCGAAACCACTTCCCGCCCATGAAATTTCCGACACGCTTTCCGTGGCGCGCTCCAACGTGAGCACCAGCCTGGGCGAACTGCAAGGCTGGGGCATTGTGCGGCTGGTGCATGTGCTGGGCGACCGGCGGGACCACTTTGAGACGACGAAAGACGTTTGGGAGATTTTTCGCACCGTTTCCGAAGAGAGGAAGCGGCGGGAGATCGATCCGACGTTGCGCGTACTGGCGGAGTGCGTGCAGGAGTTGACGGGCACACCGGCAGGAGATGTGCATACACGCGAGCGGCTGGAGAGCATGCTGGAATTTTTGAGCACGATGAGCGGGCTGTTCGAGGAGATCGTTCGGATGCCGGCGGGAACATTGAAGGGAGTTGGGAAATTGCGCGGGAAGGTGATCACGCTTTTGGGAGAGATGAAGAAGGCGGTGTGAGGAGGAATTGGCGAGTGGAATAGAAGAGGCCTACTGGGAGGCGGCTTGGTAACCGGTAGTGGACGGGAGAGAGCAGCAAGCAGCAAGTAGCACGCAGCAAGTAGGAAAGAGCGGCATCGGAAGGCGAATTTAGGAAATTTCGGATTTCGCTTCTAGCTGACGGCTAATGGCTAATGGTTGCCGCTTCTAACGCAGGCTTACGACCCATAGCTTATGGCTCATAGCTTAGGACGAATGGCTGAATGGAGCGCCCGATGAATTCGCTAGCAGATGATTACACAGACGGCAAGGGGCGGCACACCCGGGGCTGGCTGTTTTTCGACGCGGAGTGCAGGTTTTGCACGCGACTGGCGCGGTGGATCGCCCCGATCCTGGCGCGGCGCGGCGTGGCGACGGCACCGCTGCAGGATCCCCGCGTGGGCGCGCTTCTGGGCCTCGGCCAGAAAGAACTTTTGAGGGAATTGCGGTTCTTGTGGTCGGACGGCACCCAGTCCGGAGGCGCGGACGCCGTGGTTGCGGTGGCGCGCGAAATCTGGTGGGGCCGGCCGCTGGTGTGGTTCTCGAAACTTCCCGGCGCGATGCCTATGCTGCACGCCGGATATTGCTGGGTGGCGGCGCGGCGAAGTTGCACTGCGGCTCAATGTTCGGTTGAGGTTTCTCCTCCTAGATGATCGCCGGCAAAACTGATTCACGTTCCGCGGAGAAAACGGGAGGTGTGTCGATGCGATCCACCAGGAAGCGAAGGTTCACGGAGGAGGCGCGGCGTGTAGGGTGGATTTACGCGGGTGTCTGCGCGATTTTGGCGTCAGCGGGCTTGTGGGTGGGAAGTGCGGCCGGCGGGCTCAGGGGCGTCTTATCTTATTGGTCTATGCGTTATTTCCGACCGCACTCGAATGCGTGGCCGCAGGAGCGCAGAACTTTCATCGTTGGCATAGTTTTCTTGAGTCGATGGAGGCGTGGCGGGCGGCAGTGGCGGCGGTCAATACCTATAAGCTGCTCGGCGCGATGGTCTGCATCTAACTATGCCTTTTGATATTTTTCGGGCCGGTGTTTCTGTACTTGCTGCTTTTTCTCATTTTTGGTCGCTCTACCTTGCGTTCTCTCCCGCCGTGTTCTTCCTCATCGGAGCGTCGGTGGCTTGCGCGGCGGGCGCGACGTTGTACGGGTTGTTACGGCTGATGCGCTATGTCGGGGAACTGGGGCGAGGTGTGGAAGGCCAGAAGCATGAGGCGCCAAGAGGGTTACGGATGGTGGTGTAGCGGTAGGAACTTGTGGCCCCCTATGGTACCCAGTTCGGAAGCCGGCCCCGCGTAAATCCAAAGTGGTGCAGCTTGGAATTGTAGGATGTGCGTGCTGAGCTAGCCGACGGTGTCCGCTCCAAAGACCGGCTGGCTAAAGCCCGCGGCCACCATGGCGCTACATTAGCGGGCGGCGCGGGCGGAGTAGGCGGATTCGAGGACTTGCTCGTAATATCGTTCGTACATGGGGATGACGTCGTTGGCGCAGAATTTTTTGCGGGCGTGGATGCGGGCAAGTTGCCCCATTTCGCGGCCGCGGTCGTGGCGAGAGAGCAGGTCGATTGCGTATTTCGCGGCGGTTTTCACGTCGCCGGGTTCGACAAGATAGCCGTCGACGCCGGTTTCGATCACTTCGGGCACGCCCCCGGCGTTGGTGGCGATCACCGGGACCTCGCAGGCCATGGCCTCGAGAGCGGCAAGGCCGAAGGATTCCAACTGAGAAGGAAGCAGGAACAGATCGGCTTGCCCGAGCTTTTCCTTGATGCCGTTTTGCTTGCCGAGGAAGAGCACATCGTTGGCGATGCCGCGCTTTTGCGCCAGCGCCTCGGCAGGAGCGCGGTCGGGACCGTCACCGATCATCACCAGCTTCGCAGGCATCCTCTCGCGCACCAAAGCAAAAATCTCAATTGCGTCGAGGATGCGTTTCACCGGACGGAAATTGGAGAGATGCATCAGGATGGGTTCGCCATTGGGGGCCCATGCGGCGAGTAATTCGGGATTGGGATTGCGGGTGTAGAGGTCGCAATTCACGAAATTGGGAATCACTTCGATGGGCCGCTTGATGGCGAACTCTTCGACGGTGCGGCGCAGCAGGTAGCGCGAGATGCAGGTAACGCCGTCGCTTTGTTCGATGGAATAGCGCGTCATGGGCAAGAAGTTCGGATTATTGCCGACGAGGGTGATGTCCGTGCCGTGCAGCGTGGTGATGAACGGCAGGCGGCGCGGGGCAAACATCTGGCGGGCGAGCAGGGCGCTGACGGAGTGGGGAATCGCGTAATGGACGTGGAGGATGTCGAGGGATTCTTTTTCGAAAACCTCGAGCATTTTCACGGCGAGCGAAAGAGTATAAGGGGAGTGGTCAAAGAGCGGGTATTGGACCACCTCGGCCTGGTGGAAATGGATGCGCGGATCGTTGGGGTTCATGCGGATCGGCGGGGCGTAGGTGATGAAATGGACGTCGTGGCCGCGAGCAGCCAATTCCTGGCCCAATTCCGTGGCCACGACTCCGGAGCCGCCGTAAGTGGGATACCCTGTAATGCCGATGCGCATTCGCGACCTGTTTGACTAGGACTCCGCCGAAGTGGCGTACCATGGTCCTAGCGGCATGGTACACCGATTAGACGCAGGGGAGATAGATATCGTGACACGGCTGTCTGGGAAAGTGGCTGTCATCACGGGAGGTGGTACCGGCATCGGGCAAGCCATTGCCTTGACGTACGCAAGAGAGGGGGCCCAGGTGGCCGTGGCGGGACGCCGGAAGGACAAGTTGGAGGAGACGATTTCCCTTTTGAAACAAGCGGGGAGCGAGGGGCTGGCGCTGGAATGTGACGTTACGAAGGCGGCGGATACGGAGCGGCTGGTGAAAACGGCGGAGGAGCGTTTCGGCAAGGTGAACGTTTTGGTGAATAACGCCGGGGCGCTGAGCGTTTCGACGGTCGAGACCATTTCTGAAGAAGATTGGGACCGCGTGATGGCGGTGAATGTGAAAGGGCCATTCCTGATGTCGCGCGCGGCGCTGCCGGCGATGCGGCGGGCGGGCGGCGGGTCGATTGTGAATATTGGCTCGGTGCTGGGAATGGCGGCGATCCAGAATCGCGCGGCGTATTGCGCGTCCAAGGGCGGCGTGGGGATGTTGACGAAAGCGATGGCGCTGGACCATGCGAAGGACAAGATTCGCGTGAACTGCATTTGTCCCTCGATTGTGGAAACGGCGATGACCGAAGCGTTTTTTTTGGAAACCGAAGCCGCGCGCAGGACTCGCGAAAACCGGCTGAGCACGATTCCCTTGGGCAGGTTTGGCAAACCCAATGATCTCGCGGGGATCGCGGTCTTCCTGGCTTCAGAGGAATCGTCGTGGATGACCGGAACGGTGATCCCGGTGGATGGCGGGGTAACGGCCGCGTGAAAGAGGCGAGGCGAATGTCGCGAAAAATGACGGCGGAAGAGAAAAAAGTCACCGAGATGGTGCGGCAGCGAATGAAGGAGAGCAAATCGTCGGAGCTGCTCGGGTTTGACGTGGAAAGCGTGCACGATGGCCGTGCGATTTTCCGGCTGGACGTGCGGCCGCGGCACAAGCAGATACACGGCATGGTGCACGGCGGCATCCTGGCGGCGCTGGCGGATACGGCGGCCGCGATCGCGGCGTACACGGTGATTCCACGCGGGGTGGAAATCGCCACGCTGGAATTGAAGATCAATTACATGGAGCCGGTGCCCGGAGGCCGCGTGAAGGCGGACGCGAAGGTGCTGCGCAAGGGCCGCAATTTTATCGTGACCGAGTGCGAGATTTTCAACGAAGACGGAACAATGGCGGCGAAGGCGCTGTTGACGTTTTCGGCGGCGAGAGGGCACACGCTGACGCAGGACGTAAAACAGCCCGTGATCCGTGACCCGTGTTCCGTGCCCCGAAGAACCAAGAAACTCAAACGCAGAGACACAGAGTGTGCAAAGGGCTCCAACGTCCTTGTGGAATAGTGAAATTTACTCGTCGCCGCCGAGGGCGGACTCTTCGCCGTCCTTATATACGTACTTGATGTAACGCTTGAAGATCATCAGGTTGGGCGCGCCGGTGCGAGTCAGCTTGATGCAATCGCGATCGTACCATTCGACCGCGCCGTGAAGTTCCTCACCATTGGAAAGCACCACGACCATCGGGGTGCGGCCTTGCATTTGCTTGACCCAATAGAAGTTTTCCGCGTGGGTCACTTCCGGTGGGGCGGGTTTCTTGCTCGGCACGGGCCCGTTGTTGCCGTGAGGTGGGCGGGGCGGCGGGGCTTCTTTCAGTTCCGCAAAGCCGGGACGGTACATGCGGCGATTCACCATGACTGCTCCTTCAATAAATTGGGGATAATCCTAATCTTGTGATGCAAGGAAAGGAGTTTGGGTTTCGTTAATTATGACGCGCGGCGAGCAAAAAAGATAGAAGGACTAGCGGCGAAGGGTTGGCGAGGCGGCAGGAGGGGTTAGCGAGGCGGCCAGGGCGTCTAGGCCAAGTTGGCGGTTGAGGTTCCGGCGCGCGCCCGCGGCCAGTTCGTCGATACCAGAGATCGCGCGCATCACCCATTCCGAACCGACGGTGCGGGCGAGCGCCTCGAGTTCCTTCGCGAGATTCGCATTTCGCAATTGTGGCGATTTCAAGCCGGCGGTAAGCTCCAGAAGATCGGAGAGCAAGCCATAGAAATCCGCGAGCAAATCCTGGAAGGAGGCTTCGCGATCTTTCGCGAGTTGGCTGGTGTCCGCAAAGAGCTGGGAGAAGCCTTGGCCGCGGGCGGCGCGATCCAGGATGCGCAAAAGGGCGCGGCGGCGTTCGATGACGGCGTCCACGTTCATTTCCGAGGCGAGGCCCGGGCTGCCTTCGGAAAGTTGTGCGGCCAGCTTGATTTCGGTGGGCTTCCGAGTGCCTTGGGATTTGAGAATGCGTTCGACTTCGGTCTGTGGCAGTGGAGCGAAATGGAACTGCATGCAGCGCGAGACGATGGTAGGGAGTAAGTTGAAGGGGGAAGGCGCGGTGAGAATCAGCGTGGCGGAGCCGGGAGGCTCTTCCAGGATTTTCAGGAAAACGTTGGAAACGTCGGTGCGCATGGTTTCGGCACCATCGAGGATAAATACGCGGCGCTTGCTCATGGGCTGGAAGTAGGCGGCGCGCTGCACGGCACGGAGCTGGCCGATGCGAAGCACCGGGCGGGCGACGGGGCTTTTCAGGCGGACGGGATCGGGGACGAGGACCCATACGTCGGGATGCGTTTGCAGAATTAAAGGCGTGCGCTCGACGGCGGCGGCGTCGGCGCTTTCGCCGCGCTCGGCAAGACCTTGCGCGATCAGATCCTGGAGGTTCGCCAGCTTGCCGATCTGCCGGCAGGGCGAACATTCGCCGCAAAAATCGTCGTTCAGGCGCTCGCAATTGGCGGCTTGCGCAAGCATGCGCGCGAGGGTGAATTTGCCGACGCCGCGCGGGCCGGTGAACAGCATTGCATGCGGGACGCGGCCGGCGCGCATTGCGCCGCGGAGCGCTGCCACCATTGCTTCGTTGCCCAGAAAATCGGAAAAACCCATGCGTCAGCTCTTCTGCCAGGTGCCCAGGAGCGATTTCACGGCTTGCAGGCATTCGGCCGCGATGTCTTCCGGAAGGCGGAGGCTGGTGGTCTGGGCATCGTAACACTGAATGGTGGCCCAGGGACGACTGCGGGAGAGCATGTCGTACATTTCGGCGGCGTCCTCGAGATGGCGGAGGCTTTTCTCGAGGATATCGTGTTTGGCCGCGGTGTAACTGCGTTCGCTTTTCAGAGCGACGAGTTTTTGCGCCTGGCTGGGAGGAACGCGGAGGTAGAGGATGAGGTTTTCGCGCGGCAGGCCATAGATGTTGTACTCGAGGTGCTCGATCCAGCGAAGGAATTCGGCGCGCTTTTCCGGAGCCGAGCGCGCGACCTGATGGGCGAGGTTGGAGCCGATGTAGCGGTCGACGAGAACGATTTTTCCGGCGTTGAGCGCGGATTCCAGGCGCGCCTTTGCTTCGAAGCGGTCGCCGGCATAGAGAAGTGCGGTGAAGTGCGGGTCAACACTTTCGAGCGGGCCAAAATCTCCGTTGAGAAACTTTCCGACCATCGAGCCGAACCACGACTCGTATTGGGGAAAAGCGGTGGAATAGACGGTGTGGCCGAGGCTCTGGAGCGACTGTTCGAGGAGTTTGGCCTGAGTGTTTTTTCCGCTACCGTCAATGCCTTCAATGGCGATCAGCAAACCGTGCGTTGTCATTGCGTCCTGGGGGAGCGTGGGCCGACTATCAGCGCCACCAGTGTAGCGAGGGAAGGAAATCCCCGCAATGGGAGGATGGTTTGCGGGGAGTGGTACGGTGGTTCGCGTGGGGCTGCGGGTGACGTGTTAGCATTTTGAGGGAACTCCCATGATCGCGAGTCCGAACATTCAGGCGAACGTGCAGCGCGTGCGCGAAGCAATTGCGGATGCGGCGCGGCGCGCGAACCGCAAGCCGGAAGAGATTTTATTGATTGGCGTTTCGAAGACGCACCCGGCGGAAGCGATTCGTGAGGCGTACGAAGCAGGCCTGAGGCATTTCGGGGAAAATCGTGTGCAGGAATGGGAAGGGAAGTTGCCGGCGCTTGCCGACTTGCACGGCACATGGCACTTGATTGGAAATTTGCAGAGCAACAAGGCGGCGCGGGCGGCGAAGGCGTTTCATTCGGTGGATTCCGTAGACGATTGGCCGCTGGCGCAACGTCTGGATCGTGCGCAGGCAGGGAAGCACCCGACGGAGAAATTGCGCGTGTTGATTGAAGTACACCTGGGCGGGGAAGAGTCGAAGAGCGGTGTGAGCGAAGCGGTGCTGCCGGAGTTGGCGGAGCAAATCGCGCGCTGCGAGCATCTGGACTTGGCGGGACTGATGTGCATTCCGCCGTTTCGAGAGGAACCCGAGGAAGTCCGGCCGTATTTTGCGACGCTGCGGAAGCTGAGGGAGGGGTTGGAAGTGCGGGTGGGAAGAAAACTGCCGGTGCTGTCGATGGGAATGTCGCATGATTTCGGGGCGGCGATTCAGGAAGGCGCGACGGAGATTCGCGTGGGCACGGCGATTTTTGGTACCCGTGAGAGGGGGGAGTGAATCGAATGGCGCGTGGTTCGTGGTGCGCGTGGTGAGGATGAAGAGAAGAGTGAGAAGAGCCACCGAGTGGACAGAGGAAAGCAGAGGGAACGGCTAGATTGGCGCAGGAAGTGACGGGCACGATTACGGAACCGAGGAGCGACATGACACTGTTTGCGGCGTTGCGATTGCGGGAATTGGAATTGAAGAATCGAATTGGCGTCTCGCCGATGTGCGAGTACTCGGCGAAGGACGGGCATCCGACTTCCTGGCATTTGGTGCATTTGGGTAGCCGAGCCGTGGGCGGTGCGGCGCTGGTGATGACGGAGGCGACGGCGGTGCAGGCGAGTGGAAGAATTTCTCCGGCAGACACGGGGATGTACCTCGACAGCCACGTGGAATCGTGGAGGCCGATCGTGGATTTTGTCCGCGAACAGGGCGCGGTGCCGGGCATGCAACTAGCGCACGCGGGGAGAAAGGCGAGCACGGCTGCGCCTTGGCAGGGAGGTTTGAAAGTGGCTCCCGGCGAAGGAGGGTGGGAACCGGTGGCGCCGAGCGCGGTGGCGTTCGATACGACCTACGCGCAGCCGAGAGCGCTGACAATCGCAGAGATCGATCAGATCGTAGAGGACTTTCGGGCTGCGGCGCGGCGGGCGCTGGCGGCGGGATTTCAAGTGGTGGAGGTACACGCGGCGCACGGATACCTGGCGCATGAATTTTTGTCGCCCCTCTCGAATCTGCGCACGGACGAATATGGGGGGAGCCTGGAGAATCGCATGCGGTTCCCGCTGCGCGTGGCGAAGGCTGTCCGTGAAACCTGGCCGGAAGAATGGCCGGTGTTCGTGCGCATTTCGGCGACGGACTGGAAAGAAGGCGGCTGGGATCTGCCGCAGAGCATCGAGCTTTGCAAGCGATTGAAGGCACTGGGCATCGACTTGATTGACGTTTCGAGCGGCGGGTTGCTGCCGGGAGTGAAAATCCCGCTGGGGCCGGGATACCAGGTGAAATTTGCGGAGGCGATCCGTCGCGGGGCGGGGATTGCGACCGGCGCCGTAGGATTGCTGACGGATCCCGCGCAAGCGGAGACGGTGCTGGCGACGGAGCAGGCGGACATGGTGTTCCTGGCGCGCGAGCTATTGCGCGATCCTTACTGGCCGAGGCGCGCGGCGCAGGAGTTGGGAGTGAAAATCAAGGCTCCGGTGCAATACGAGCGCGCGTGGTAAGCGATGAGCTTTCTGGAAATCTTTGAGGATGCGGCGCGGGGCACGGTGACGTTTCCCGTGCGCGTGCAGCCGCGCGCCAGCAAAGATGAACTTGCCGGAGTGATGGACGGCGCATTGAAAGTACGGTTACGCGCGCCGGCCCTGGAAAACCGGGCGAATGAGGCGCTGGTGGAGTTTCTTTCCGATCTTTTGAAAACGCCGAAATCGGCTGTTAGAATCCAGAGCGGCGAGCGCGGGCGAAACAAGCGCATCGAGATTCGCGGCGTCACGCGGCAGCAGGTGCTTGGATTGTTGCGGGAGGAAGCGTAGAGAATCTCGCGTTCAGATTGAGAGAGGGGGAGAGCATTTCCTCAGTGGCTAAAGCCGCGATTGAAGCGGCTAATGCCGGAGCTGAAGCTCCGGCATCCTTACCCGCGGGCAAGATTTTCGGCAGGAACAGGCGGACGATCACAACATGGGCGTAAATATTGAGGCGATTCAGAAGGAACTGAAAGCGGCGAAGCTGGACGGCTGGCTGTTCTGTGATTTTCGCGGGCGGGATCCGATCGCACTTCGCATCCTGCAATTGCCGGAGGGGATGCGCACGCGGCGATGGTTTTACTTCGTGCCGGCGAAGGGCTCGCCGAAAAAGCTGGTACACAAAATCGAGACGCAGGCGCTGGCGGGCGTGCCTGGCGACACGCTTTATTATTCCGCGCAGCTGGAGTTGCGCGGCAACCTGAAAAAGATGCTGGGGCGCGCGAAGAAAGCGGCGATGCAATACTCGCCGAAAAACGAGATTCCCTACGTGGCGATGGTAGATGCCGGAACCATTGAACTGGTGAAGAGCACGGGCGTGAAGGTGAAGAGTTCGGCGGATCTGGTGCAGAAATTCGAAGCGTGCTGGAGCAAGGAGCAGCTCGAAGGGCACCTGGCGACGGGGCGCGCCATCGACAAAATCGTGCCAGGGGCGTTTGCGCTGGCGGCTCGGTCGGTGCGCGAGAAGAAGGCCTTGACGGAATACGATGTCAAGCAGTGGATCCTGGATCGCTTCGCCGAAGAGGGCATTACGACCGAAGAAGGGCCGGATGTGGCGGTGAATCGAAACGCCAGCGACCCGCACTATGCCCCGACGCGCGAGTCCGCGGCGCCGATCAAGGAGGGCGACCTGCTGCTGCTGGATGTGTGGGGCAAGCAGAAGATCGCGGGAAGCGTCTACTACGACATCACCTGGGTGGGCTATCTGGGCGCAGAGGTACCGGAGAAGTACGCGAAGATTTTCAAGATTGTACGCGAGGCGCGAGACGCTGCTGTGGCGCTGATCCAGAAAAGCGTGAAGGCGGGCAAGCCGCTGCAAGGCTGGCAGGTGGACCAGGCAGCGCGACGGGTGATCGAAAAAGCCGGCTACGGCAAATATTTCTTTCACCGCACGGGCCACAATATCGGGCAGACGGTGCACGGCAACGGCGTGAACATGGACGGCCTGGAGACGCACGACGCGCGGCACCTGATTCCCGGGACCTGCAATTCCGTGGAGCCGGGTATTTATCTTCCGGATTTCGGGATTCGCAGCGAAGTGGACGTTTACATCGACGAAAACGAGGCCCGCGTTACGGGAGCAATCCAAAACGAAATTCTTCCCCTCCTAGCCTAGGTTCCATTATTCTGGAAAGAGATGGACGAGCAAGCCAATCTGACCGCAGCGGGCGGAAACGCGCCGCTGGGGGTTCCGGAAGCCAACTCGGAGCAAGGAATGTCTCGCGAGACGCGCGCGTGGATATTCGGGATTGCTGGGTGGATCGTGCCGGGGCTGGGTCATGCGTTGCAGCGGATGTGGGGGCGCGCGCTGGTGGTGTTCCTGACGGTGGGAGTGCTGGCAGGAGCGGGCGCTTCGATGAAGGGAAATGTGTTTACGCGAGACGGCAGCGACGCGTTCGACACACTGGGGTATGCTGCGGATTTGGGAACGGGATCGTTTTACATGATGGCGAAGTCGATGGAACCGGAAGGATCGGACGTGTCGCACGCGGGCGGCGATTACGGGACGCGGCTGCTGGCCACGGCGGGCGTGCTGAACCTGCTGGCGGCGCTGCACGCGTTTGAGGCGGCGCGAGGACGCAAAGCGTGAGCGGTTGGCCGTCGCTGCAATTGACGCACTTTCAAGCGTTTTTGCTGTTCGCGGTGGTGATTTCGGTGGCGTTCGGATTCCTGGGGCGCCGCCGTCCGAAAGACCGCATCAAGTACATTTTGTGGTCGCTGTTTCTCTTCCTCGTGGTGGGCATTGGCATCGGCTGGGCGATGTTTCCGTTTTCGCGGTGAGGGCAGAAGGCGGCGTAAAACCGCCTCTACACGAGCAGGGCGGGGCACCGTGATTTGGGGCTTGAATTGACAGTGATTTTCGGCGGATGCTATCGTCAAAAGGTAAGCCGAGGTAGCTCAGGGGTAGAGCAGCCGATTCGTAATCGGCAGGTCGAGAGTTCAAATCTCTCCCTCGGCTCCATTTGCTCGCCATAAGTTGTTTCCCTCCCAATGATTCTTCGCGGGCACATCCGGATTTTCAGCTTTTACGACGTGGGAGAAGCATGCAATTTGGAAAAGCTGAGGTCGCTGATCGATCCGCGCGGCGGCCCGGCGCAGACCGATTTCTCCCGGCGCACGCCGGAGTACGTACGGTTTGAAAACCCGCCGATTACCGAGCCCAGCGAACCGCTGACGCTACCCAGCGGAGAGACGGTGGTCTGCTCCATCAAATACTACGAATACGCGATCGTCGAGGTGCAAGTGGAGATTCCGTTCGAAGGCTCGTGGGAAAAGCTGGTGAGCCACGGGGCGCGATGGATGGACGCGCCCGACGTGGAACGCGAGAGCCGGGCGGTGGTGACGCGGCATTTGCAGCGGACGGCGGCGGCGATCCTGAAACCGCGAGAGGACTGGCTGCAGGAGACGTACCTGGTGGTGGACCTGCTTCCGGCGAAGAGTTACGCGGGTGCGCCGCTGACGGCGGAGCAGATTCTCTCAAGCTACGGCGAGCAGATCGGGCAATCGCTGCGCGGGGAGCAGGCCATGCTGGCGCGATCGACGAACGAGCGATTGCTGCAGGGCAGCCTCTCGTATTATTCGACGGATTTGCTGGTGGTGGGCTTCCACGCCGCACTGGTCTATGACCGGCCGGAAGAGTCCGCGAAGACGATTCAGATCCTGGAATATGCGCGGATGCAACTGCTGGAGTTCCGCTATTACGACAATTTCATGACCCGGGTGCTGGCGGATGTGTACACGAGCCTGGACCGCAAACACAACGTGCTGCTTTCGCGTTGGGCGCTGCCGCGCGAAGCGGACCGCCTGAACACCATCCGGCTGGACGTGATGGACCTGACCGAGCGCATCGACAACGCGGTGAAATTCGTCAGCGACAGTTTTTACGCGCTGGCCTACCGGCTGGCTGCGTCGCGCGCGGGGGTGACGGAATACCGCGATCTGGTGGAAAAGAAACTGAACACCGCGCGTGAGCTTTACGATTTCATGATGGCGCAATTCAACGAGACCCGGTTGTTCCTTCTGGAAGCCGCCATCACGGTACTTTGCCTGCTGGATGTTCTTCTTCTCTTGCGCGGCAGGTAGCTCTATCGAAAATCGGAACCAAGTACCCGCCTGCCCGGCCGGGGACGGCTTTGCGCGCAAATCGGTGTTTCCCTCGGGTAGACTATCTACGCCCGGCATCCAATGAAAAAACCTTTTTCCAAAAGCAGCGGTAGGCAGGAGAGGCCTATGAGCAAGCATACGCGGAGGAGTTTCAGAGCGTTGGCACGCACGCTGCTATTCGTGCTGGCTTGCATGCCGGCTTTGCGGGCGCGCGGGCAAACGCCCGAAGGGGTGGAGCATTTCGCGGAGCTGGGGGATTTCAAGTTAGTAAACGGGAAGGTGATTCAAGACTTTCGGCTGGGGTATCGCACATTCGGGAAGCTGAACGACGATAAATCAAACGCCATTCTTTGGCCGACGTGGCTGGGCGGGACGACGCAGGATTTGCTGCCATACATCGGGCCGGGGAAGGTGGTGGATTCCGGCAAGTATTTTGTGATTCTGGTGGATGCGATTGGAAATGGGGTGACAACCTCGCCATCGAACAGCAAACGGCAGCCGCTGGGAAGTTTTCCGGAATTTTCGATCGAGGATATGGCCGAGTCAGAGCACCGGCTGGTTACGGAAGTTTTGCGCCTGCAGCACCTGCGTGCCGTCATGGGCATCTCGATGGGCGGGATGCAGACCTATGCCTGGACGCAGAGGTATCCGGAGTTCATGGAACTTGCGATTCCCATTGTGGGCTCGCCGCAATCGACCGCTTATGACAAATTGCTTTGGGAGTCGGAGATCGACGCCATCGAATCGGATCCGGCGTGGAATGGCGGCAAGCCGACGCAGCCACTCACGGCCGGCTTCGCGCTGAAAGAAGAGATCGATTCCATGAATCTCACGACACCCTCTTACAGGGTGGGGCACACGGAGCCGCGAGCGTTTGACGAATACCTCTTGAAACTGAAACAGGAATCACGAGGAGACGGCGGATCCGCCTGGGACCAGATCCGGCAGAGGCAGGCGATTATCGCGCTGGACTTGCCGGGCAAGAGTGGGGTTTCGCTGGAGCAGATGGCCAAGCAAACGAAATGCAAGATGCTGGTGCTGGCGTCCCCGGAGGATCACATGGTGAATCCCATTCCCTCGATGCAGTTTGCGAATGCCGGCGGGTTTCCGCTGATTCAGATGAGTTCCGCGTGCGGACATCTGAGCCCGTCGTGCATTTCGATTGGCCCGATCGTGGCTGGATTCCTGGAAAACCCCACTTCCGTGAAATCGCGGACGCTGCAAGATTCCGTGAATCCATGACCCCAAACGGAAAACGCTATCCACCGGGGCCGAGAGGGCTGCCGTTACTGGGCCTGGCGCTGGCGCTGCGCAACGACCCGCTGGGCACGCTGGCGGGGATGGCGCGCGAGTACGGCGACATCGTGGGGTTTTCGGCGCTGGGGATGCAGCGCGTGCTGCTGAGCCGGCCGGAGTACGTGCAGCAGTTACTGGTGCTGCAACACGCGAAGCTGAACAAAAGTCCGCTGACCAAGCAGGTGGTGGGGCCGCTGCTAGGGCAGGGACTGCTGATCAGCGAGGGAGATTTCTGGCGAAGGCAGCGGCGGCTGATGCAGCCCGCGTTTCATCGCACGCGCACAAACGAATACGCCCCGGTGATGGTGGAATGCGCGCTGGAGCACGCGAAGCAGTGGCGCGGCGGCGAGATGCGCGACATCGCAGCAGAGATGATGAAGCTGACGCTGGAGGTGGCGGTGCGGACGCTGTTTGGCACCAGCCTGGCTTCGGATTCGGATGGCATCGGCCGCGCGATGACGTTTTTGATGCGGTATTACCTGTGGCGGGCGCGAAGTCCGTGGCGCGTGCCGGCTTCCTGGCCGACGCCGGCGAATCGCCGGGCGGCGCGCGAGCGCGAATTCATGGACGCGATGGTCTACCGCATTATTTCGGAACGGAAGAATGGGACGCAGCCTCGGAACGACCTGCTGACGCTGTTGATGGCGGCGATGCATGAAGACGGCACGCAGATGACGGAGCAGCAACTGCGCGACGAGACAATGACGCTGTTCGTGGCCGGGCACGAGACGACGGCGTTGTCGCTTTCCTGGACATGGTATTTGTTGAGCGAGAATCCTGGCGCCGAGAAGAGCCTGCACGCGGAATTGCAAAATGTGCTTGGGGGACGCGCGGCGGAGCCCGCCGATCTGGAGAAGCTGCCGTATCTGCACGCGGTGGTGAACGAAGTGCTGCGGCTCTATCCGCCGGCGTTCATCATGGCGCGGACGAACCTGGAGCCGGCGCAATTTGACGAGTATGAAATTCCGCCGGGAAGAACGATTCTCTCCTCACAATGGGTCATGCACCGCGACGCGAGATATTTTGCGGAGCCTGAAAAATTCCGGCCGGAGCGCTGGCTGGACGGATTGATGGACCGGCTGCCGGCCGGGGCGTATTTTCCGTTTGGCGACGGGCCGCGGCGGTGCATCGGGCAGGGGTTCGCGTTGCTGGAAACGGCGCTGGTGGTGGCGGCGCTGGCGCAGAGGTTCCAGTTCCGGCTGGAGCCGGGGCATTCCGTGGTGCCGGAACCGCTGGTGACGCTGCGGCCGAAGTATGGCATCCGGATGCGCATAGAAGCGCGGTGAAGGCCGCGGATTAGTCGATACCGAGGTTGTGCTGAAGCTGCTCGAGAGTGACGCCCTTGGTTTCCGGATAGACAAACAAGACCACGAAGAATTGCAGCACCATCATGGCGCCGAAGAGAACGAAAGGAGCGCCGCCGGAGGTCTTGGCAACCTGCGGGAAGATAAAGGCGATCAGCGCGTTCATGATCCAGTGCGAAGAACTGCCCAGGCCCTGTCCTTTGGCGCGCACACGGGTGGGAAAAACCTCGCTCAGATAGACCCAGATCACCGCGCCCTGCGAAATCGCGAAGAACGCGATGTAGCCGACCAGCAGCCAGAGAAGCAATTCATGATGGGTGTTGGCATAAAAAACTCTAGCGACGCCGAACAAGCAAATCGACATGCCGACCGAACCAATCAGCAAAAGCGTTTTGCGGCCAAGCTTGTCGATCACCGTCATTGCCAGGAGAGTGGCGAGGAGATTCATCCCACCGATGGCGACGGCCTGAAGGCTGGAAGTCATTTTGCTGTAGCCGGCCGCGTTAAAAATGTCGTTCAAATAGTAAAGAATGGCGTTGATCCCGGAAAGCTGATTGAACATGCCGATGGTGATGGCGAGGAAGATCGGCAGGCGATACTTCCAGCGGAAAAGATGCTCGGAAGTGGAAAGCTGATCCAGATGGATGGCTGAGACGATTTCGCGGAGCTCACCTTCGGGATCTTCGGCGCCCATAAGCTGCAGGACGCCGCGGGCTTCCTCGACGCGTTTCTGTGTGACAAGCCAGCGGGAACTTGGCGGAATGCCGAAGAGGAGAACCAGAAAGAGAAATGCAGGGACGGCGGCGACGCCGAGCTGCCAGCGCCATTCCGTTGCGCCAAGGTTGAGGGAATCAATGAGGTAGTTCGAGAGATAGGCGAGCAGAATTCCAACGACGATGTTGATCTGAAAGAGACCCACCAGGCGGCCGCGCATTTTTGCAGGGGCGAGTTCGGCGATGTAAACGGGACCCAATACCGAGGAACCGCCAATGCCAATGCCGCCGATGAAGCGCGCGGCGAGCAGGACATACCAACTCCAGGCGAACGCGCAACCCAGCGCGGAGATCACGTAACAAACGGCGAGGAATCGCAGCGTTTCGCGGCCGCCGTATTTTTGCCCGGGAGCGCCGGAAAACATGGCGCTGAGAATGGTGCCGATCAGGGCCATCGAAACGGTGATGCCGAGCTGCTCGGGATTCAGGGAGTAGACGTTGGTGAGCGCCTGCGTGGTGCCGGAGATGACGGCGGTGTCGAATCCGAAAAGAAGTCCGCCGAGCGCGCCAACGGCGGCGGCTTTTGCGAGATTGAAGTTCATTGCTTGCCCTTTCCGATGACGGGAAATGCCTGGTATTTGTGAAGCTGAAACTTCACGGTCTTGATTTCATAGGGCTTGGTATGCACGACCAGCGGGCCGCCTGCGGGCGAAATGGAATGAAAAGGGTGTTCCATCAGGTCGGTCTCCGCCCCATTTTCAAAACGAGTGAAAGGGTTGACCATGATATCGCTTTCCTTTCCGGCCCATTCGTAAAAGCGCAAAACAATTTCCTCATCGTCTTCGGCCTTTTTCACCGCGGTGAGCACGACGTTATCGCCTTGGATGTTGAGGAAGGAAAACCGTCCGGGTAGAGTGCCGGCGTGCTTTTCCGCCTGGTAAGTGAGAAGAGGGTAGTTCAGGTCATAGCCGCGGCGGACGGTGAGCGCTTCTTTCCAATCGCCAGCGTGCGGATAGAGGGAATACGTGAATTCGTGAACGCCCTCGTCGGCGTGCGGATCGGGCCAGGCAGGTGAACGGAGAAGCGAGAGGCGCAGGACGTTGCCCTTAGCATCGTAGCCGTATTTGCAACCGTTGAGCAGGCTGAGGCCATGCCTGGGGTCGGAGAGATCGGCCCAATGAAGCGCGGGGACTTCGAACTTGCCTTTTTCGGCGGGCGTGTTGCGGGTGGTGGGGCGCTCGATGGTCCCGTAGGGAATTTCGAACGTGGCCATGTTGTTGTGGACGCTGACGGGTATGGCCACTTTCAACAAGATGTGCTTCTCGTGCCAGTCGGCGGTCATTTTCACGTCGACGCGAGGGGAGCCGGCGTTGAGGATGATGTCGCGGACGAAGGTGGAATTCTGGAAATGATTCTTGACGCGAAGAACGGCGCGGAGCGGCCCGCTTTCGACGAGCTTCACTTCGTCGGCTTGCGTCAGGTCCCAATGCTGTTTTTCGAAGTCGGCGTCGATGTTCCAGGCGTCCCACTGCTTGGGCTTGTCGACGAAGGTTTGCAGCAGATTGCCGCAGACGGAGTCTTTGGGGCCACCGGTGTCGGTTTCGGCGGGCGCCAGGGATTCCGTGTTGGATTTCTTGTCAAACAGACTGGTCATGCAGCCGGATTGCGGATCGATTTTGACGCGCACGAATTCGTTTTCGAGCGTGTCGCCGGAGGCTTTGAGGACGGCAGAGGTTGCGGAGGATTTGGGGCGTGGAACGATGTAATAGGCCGCATAGCCCATGGGTGGAACGCTGACTTTCAGCAGCACGCGCACTGTGCGCGTGGAGCGATCGGCGGAAAGCAATTGCGAAGGCACGGGCTTTCCTGAAGCGTCCAGTACTTCGACGAAGCCGGCGGGTTCAGGCAGGTGCACCTGCGCTTCGACCAATTCTTCGCGTTGCCAGGAAAGGGAATTGAAGACGACGAGGGGAACCCCGGCGCCCTTCAGATCGATGTTGGCGGCGATGTCGCCGAGCGAACCGTCGAGGATGCCGCGGCCGACGCGCTGCACGTCCTCGAGATTGCGTTTTGCGTCGAGATAGTTCACGGCGATACCGGAGCCGGGGAGGATGTCGTGGAAATCGTCGAAGAGCAGGTCTTTCCAGCCGCGATCGAAATCGGCGGAAGGGTAAGGCTGGCCGAAGAGAGTAGCGAAGGCGGAGAATTTCTCGGCGTTTAACAGGAGTTCTTCGGTGGTGCGGATGCGTTTTTTCGTTTCCGCCTGGGTGGTGAAGACGCCGCGGTGGTATTCGAAGTAAAGCTCGTTGCGCCAGACGGGGACATCCATTTGGGGGATTTGGGGCCGTAATTCGGCGAAAAATGCGCTGGCGGTGCTGAGTTGCAGATTGGGGAAGGCGACGTCGGGCTTCATCCATCGCTCGGCATTGTCAAGCATGGTGCGCGTGGGGCCGCCGCCGTGGTCGCCGACGCCATAGAGGTGCATCATTTCGGCCTTGGGGGGAGGATTTGCGCCGTAGAGCGCGGGCAGCCAGACGGAGGCGTCTTTGCCAAGCTGCACGGGGTCGATGCCCATGGCGTAGTCGTGCGGGAAATAGGTGAGCAGGCGGCTGCCGTCGGGCGCTTCCCACCAGAACATCTTGTAGGGGAAAACGGTAAATTCGTGGGCCCACATAAGTTTCTGCGTCACGAACATGTCGATGCCGGATTTTTTGTAGATTTGCGGCAACTGCCAGTTGTAGCCAAAGGAGTCGGGGTTCCAGCCGATGTTCACGTCCACGCCGAATTTCCGCTGAAAGTAACGCTTTCCGACCAGAATCTGGCGCACCAGCGATTCACCGCCGGGCATGTTGAGGTCGGGCTCGACCCACATGCCGCCGACGATTTCCCAGCGGCCTTCCTTCACACGCTCTCGAATTTCATTGAACAGGTCCGGATATTTTTCTTCCATCCAGGCGTAGGCGCGCGCGGAGGACATAGTGAATTTAAAGTCGGGATATTCGCGCATCAGATCGAGGGCGCTGCGGAAGGTGTTGCGCACAACTTCGACGGTTTCCGTCCACGGCCAGAGCCAAGCCATGTCGATGTGCGAGTTGCCGACGGCGCGAATGGTGAATTGCTGGAGCCATGGTCGGAGGGCATCGAGCTTCGATTGGGCCTGGCGGAGAGAAGCATCGAATGCGGCTTGATCGGAGTGGTCGAGCGCGGCTAGGTCCACGGACTTGGCGGCGGCATTCAGAATTGCTTCGTGCCCGGGCTTGCCATCGGGAAAGGCCGCGACGATGGGCTGCGCGGCAAGAATTTCATCGCGGAAAATACCGGGGTCGGGGCGGCTGGCCGGCGGGGTGATCCAGAGAGCGCTGGAACGGATGACGGTGTTTGTTGCGGCGGCTTGAATGCGGATAGCGATCAGGAATTTTTCGCCGGGCTGGGCGCTTTCAGTCAGCACGATCGGCTGCAGGGTGTCCTCATCCGTACGCGAGACCAAGGAGCCGTTCGAGAAGACGGCGATGGTGAGGAAATCGCCGCTGTCGATGGAAAGGGCCAGGCGGACGCGGGAACCCTGGAGGCTATAGCCGCCCAGGGTTTCGGGAATCTGTATCCAACGGCGCAGAACGCGCGGGCCGGTGTTCCAGGTTTCGCCGGTTTTGAGCGAGGGCCAAGAGGCGTCGTCGAGGGCGAGATCTTCGGGGTGAGGGATATCCTCGTGAAATTTCCACTTGTCCAGGGGGAGGGTGACGCAGGAATCGAGGCGGTCCAGGAGCGCCTGGTAGGGATTCGGCGGAGCTTGAGCCTGCACAGGTGGTAGCGGTGCGAAAGACAGCATTGCCCAAGCAACTACGGCGAAGAAGCGTTTCATTGGTCCCCCGGAGCTGGCCGCGCGGACCACGGACCTTACCGGCGGGTAAGGGCAAACGGAGCGCGGGAAAGTCGCTAGCCGCCAGAGATTCTACACGTTAGCGGGAGATTTGGGCGCGGAGGGTTACAAATTTTTCGGTTGTCAGTTGGGCGGGAACGTGGCATTGTCTCCCCGCCGGGCAACCGGGACAAAACGGAGTTCCGAGTCATCCAAGCAAACAAGGGTGGACGAGTGCACGGCGGACAAGGAGCCGGGAAACCCGGCAAGGGAAACGGCAAGCGGACTGGGGAGCCTGAGTTCCTGTTGAAACTGGAGCTCCAAAGCAATCCGGAAGCGCTGTGCGTGGTTCGCGCAGCTGTGGAGCGCGCCGCAGAAGTGATGCAATTTCGCGAAGAAGATGCGCGGGCGATTGTGCGATCCGTGGACGAGGCGCTGGCCAACGTGATGCGGCATGCGTATCACGGACGAGCGGGGCTTCCCATCGCGGTGCTTTGCAAGAAATTGCCTGCCAACGGTTCGGCAAAGCAGGGCGGCGGGCTGGAAATCGTACTGGAGGATGAGGGTACGGCGCCTGACCCCGCGAAATTCAAGAGCCGCCCGCTGCACGAGATTCGGCCCGGAGGATTAGGGCTTCATTTCATCCGGGAGAGCATGGACGTGGTTGAATTTCGCCGTAAGAAAAGCAAGAATCTGCTACGCTTGGTGAAATATTTGCCCCCCATCAAGCAGCAGACTGGTTCACAAGGAGAATAGAAAGTGCAGATCGCGGCTCGCCCGGCAACCGGTGGCACCATCCTGGATATCACAGGCGATATTGATCTGGCGCATTCCCCGACGGTGCGCAAGGCGCTGCTTCAGGAAATCAGGGAAAAGAAGACCCCTAAAGTCTTTTTGAATCTGGAAAAGGTCCGCTACATTGACAGCTCTGGAATCGCCTCGCTGGTGGAAGGGCTCAAGGCATCGCGCGATCAGGGCACCCGCCTCATTCTCTATGGACTGAGCAAATCGGTTCGCGAAGTGATGGAACTCTCCCGCTTGCAGAAGATATTCGAGATTCACGAAAGTGAAGCGCAGGCGCTCGGATCCTGAGGCCTGAGCGATCGCTCCTCCCCCGCAAAGGTAGCAAAAGGACGTGGAATTCTTAGGGAAAATCGGCGGTTCTGTCGAAGGCGGACTCGCCTATGTAGGCGAGTTGACGACGCTGGCCGGGCGCGCGGCGTATTTTACCTTTATTGGGCCGTTCCGCGGGAAACCGGTTAGGTTTCAGCGCGCGGTCTCGCAGGCCATGGAAGCGGGGGTGCGCGCGCTGCCGATCCTTTCGCTGATTACATTTTTTATCGGGTTGATTTTGGCGTTGCAGGCGGCGTACGAATTGCGGCGCTTTGGGGCGATCAGCTTCGTGGCCAACGCCGTGGCGCTTTCGATGACGCGCGAATTGGGCCCGTTGATTACGGCGGTGATCGTGATTGGGCGGTCGGGGTCGGCGTTTGCGGCGGAACTCGGGACGATGAAAGTTTCCGAGGAGATTGACGCGCTGGAAACGATGGCCATCAATCCGGTGGGATTCCTGGTGGCGCCGAAATTCGTGGCTATGCTGCTGATGCTGCCATGCCTGACGATCTGGGCGAATTTCATGGGCGTTCTGGGCGGTTCGGTGTTTGGGGTAGCGCAGGCGGATTTCACGTTCTGGCGGTATATCCAGGAATCGGTGGATGCTTTGTTTCTGCGCGACATCGTAACCGGCCTGATCAAGAGCGTGATGTTCGGCGCGACAATTACCGCCGTGGGCTGCCTGGAAGGGTTGCGCACCACGGGCGGCGCGGAACAGGTGGGGCGCTCGACGACGCGCGCCGTGGTGATGTCGATTTTCCTGGTGATTCTGGTGGACCTGGTGTTCACCATGCTTTTCTACTTCCTGGGGGAACACTAAAGGCATGAGCGAGTTTCTGGACACGCTGGAGACGCCGGAGCCCTTCGATGGGCCGATGATCTCGCTGCGGAATCTGCGCGTGAGCTATACGGGACGGGAGATCTTGCACGGAATCACGTTCGACGTGCAACGCGGGGAAACGCTGGTGATCCTGGGCGGGTCAGGATCCGGGAAGAGCACGCTGCTGCGGACGCTGGTGGGGCTGGAACGGCCGACTTCGGGTGAAGTGTGGATTCGCGGCAAGAATTTCGCGGCGATTTCCGAGGCGGAGCGGGATGAAATCCGCAAGCGGCTGGGGATGTCGTTTCAAGGCGGAGCGTTGTTCGGTTCGATGACCGTGGGCGAAAACGTGGCGCTGCCGCTGAAGGAACACACGAAGCTGGAAGAATCGACCGTCGAGATCATGGTGCGATTGAAACTGGACCAGGTGGGCTTGTCTGGCTTCGAGGATTTTCTGCCCTCGCAGTTGAGCGGCGGCATGAAAAAGCGCGCGGCGGTGGCAAGAGCGCTGGCGATGGACCCGGAAATTTTATTTTTCGACGAGCCATCGGCGGGACTGGATCCGATTATTGCAGCGGGGATCGACCAGTTGATCCTGGAGCTGAAGAAGGCGTTCCACATGACGATCATCGTGGTGACGCACGAGCTGGCCAGCGCATTTTTGATCGCCGACCGCATGGTGCTGATCAATAAGGGAGACGTGACCGCGTTCGGTACGACCGAGGAGATGAAGAACAGCCAGCACCCGAAGGTGCGGCAGTTTCTGGACCGCATTCCGGAACCCGCGGTGGCGCAGGAATTGGATTATCTGCAGATGCTGACGGAGCCCGCGACGAAATCTGGGGAAGGCCGTCAGGGGAAGAGCAGGTAGAGATGGAAGCAAAACGTGAGCAGGTGTTTGTGGGACTCTTCGTGATTGTGGCGGCGGCGCTGCTGATTGCCACGGTTTTCTCGCTTTCAGGGGCCTTCGCGGGGCCTGCCACGCGATACCACGCGAAATTTCACAACACGGCGGGACTCGAGCGGGGCGCCACGGTGCGGTTTGAAGGCGGGCCGAAAATCGGGCGGGTGGAAAGCATCAAAATCGATCAAGCGGATCCAAGCTTGATGGACATGGAATTCAGCGTCAAAGAGGATGTTCCCATCAAGACGGATAGCCACGTGGCAATACTGAGCTTCAGCCCGCTGGGCGACAATCACCTGGAAGTGCGCGCGGGTTCGTCACAGGCGCCGCGCGCTCCCAATGGTTCGGTGCTTCCCGCGGACGCGTACGTTGGCTTCAATGAGCTGACCGACGAGATCAACAAAGTGATGCCGCAGGCGCAGGAACTGATGGGCACTCTCAACCAGCGCATGAAGGAATTGAGCGTGACCATCACCCGCGTCAACGACCTGCTGAACGACCAGAACCGGGCGAACATCTCCGGCAGCCTCTCGGAATTGCACGGCATGTTGAAGGAAGACCGGCCGGTGGTGAAGAGCACGTTGAACAACGTAAACAACCTAAGCACGAAGCTGAGCCCGCTGGTGGACGATTTGAAAAAGACCACGGACGAGGCCAGCGAGACACTGAAAAAAGTGGACGACATGATCGGGGAAAACCGCGAGGACGTTCGCGAATCGGTGAAAAAGTTGCGCGTCTCGTTGAACAACGTCTCCGACATTACGCGGCGCCTGGATCAGACGCTGGACGTAAACACCGAAACGATCGACGAATTGCTGATGAATCTCCGCGAGGTTTCCGAAAATCTGAGAGAGTTCACTGACATCATCAAGACGCGGCCTTCCGAACTGATCCGTTCGAGCAGTCCACACGAGCACATTCCCGGAGCGAAGCCATGAGCACCAGCCACAACACCACGCGCATTTCGGAAATTCTAAGGCCGTCGGGCCGTCTGGAAAGTGTCCGGCGGCCAAGCCTGGCGGGGCTCGCGCTGCTGGCTCTGAGCGTCGCGGGGTGCGGCAGTTCGAAGCCGGTGCACTACTTCCAATTGACGCACCCTCCGACGACCGCGATTGCGTCCGCTCAGGCACCTCTCGATGCCACGATTTTGGTGCGCTTGTTCCAGACGTCGCATCTCTATCGCGAAGACCGCATCGTTTATGGCAACGAAAACGTAGAAGTCGGTCTGTACGAAAACGATCGCTGGACCGAACCACCGGTGGAGTTGCTACAGGATGCCATGGCGCGCGGCCTTCGTTCTTCGGGAGCGTTTCGCGCGGTCACGACGCTGCGCAGCGACGCAAACGTGGATTATTACCTGACCGGGCAGCTTTATTCGTTCCGGGAAGTCAGCGGCAGCGGAATCGTGGCGAGACTTTCCTATGACGTGGAGCTGATGGACTTGAAAAAAGGCAAGACGATTTGGAAGCACAGCTACAATCACGATGAGCCGAGCGGGGGGAAATCGGTCTCCGACCTGGTGATGGCCATGGACAAGAACGTGCACCAGAGCGTGCAGGAAGCGCAGGACGGCATCGTTCAGGCCCTGACCGAATACACGCGCAAGTAACGTTTCGGTGTGCGGGTGAACGCACCCTAACCACAGAACAACCTCTGCCTCCTGCTAGAATGGAAACAGGAGCAGAACAGATGTCTACGCCAGCGGCACGCGGCAATCAACCCGCCTCGAACCCTTCCACCAATGCGCCGTTTGATTTTCTGGACCTGCGGGCGCAGTTTGCCACGATTCGCGATGAAGTGATGCAGGCGGTGAACAAGGTTTTCGAAAGCCAGCAATTCATTCTGGGCTCGGAGGTGAAGCAACTGGAGGATGAGGTTGCCGCAAAACTGGGTGCGAAATTTGCTGTGGGCTGCGGCTCCGGCACCGATGCACTGATCCTGGCGCTGCTGGCGGAAGAAATTGGCGAAGGCGACGAAGTAATCACCACGCCATTCACTTTTGTGGCCACGGCCGGCTCCATTGCCTACGTCGGCGCGAAGCCGGTTTTTGTGGACGTCGATGCGGTCACCTTCAATATCCATCCGGAGCTTATCGCGGCGGCCATCACGCCCCGGACGCGGGCCATCCTGCCGGTACACTTGTTTGGCTTGCCCTCGGACCTGGATCCAATCCTGGAGGTTGCCCGGAAGCATGAGCTGATTGTGATTGAGGATGCGGCGCAAGCTATCGGCTCCCACTACGGCGGGAAATCCATCGGCACCTTCGGTCAATACGGTTGCTTTAGCTTTTTCCCCTCCAAGAATCTCGGGGCAGCGGGGGACGCGGGACTGATTACCACCAACGACGGGAAACTTGCCGAGCGGCTGCAGATGTTGCGCGTGCACGGGAGCAGAAAACGGTATTACCACGAGATGATCGGGACGAACAGCCGGCTACACGCATTGCAGGCGGCGGTGCTGCGCGTGAAGCTGCGGCACTTGGATGCCTGGCAGAAAGGCAGGCAGGAACGGGCGGAGCGCTACCGCCGGTTGTTTGAGCAAGCCGGGCTCTCCGATGTGATTCGCGTGCCATCACGGCCGCCGGCGAAGTACGAGCACGTCTACCATCAATTCACGATTCGTTCGCCGCGCCGGGATGAATTGAAGGCGTTCCTGCAAACGCGAGGCGTTCCCTCGGAGATTTATTATCCCCTGTGCCTGCACTTGCAGGAGGCGTTCGCGTATTTGGGGCTTCCGGAGGGGAGTTTTCCAGAGGCGGAGAAGGCGAGCAGGGAAGTGTTGTCCCTGCCGATTTATCCGGAGCTTCCGGATGCCCTGCAGGACCGCGTGGTCGGGGCCATCGCAGAGTTTTGCAAGCACGGAGATAGAGGCTATCGGGCGTGAGCAGGGAGCCATGAGATGTAAGCCATTAGCCGCTAGCTGTTAGCAAGACGGAAGAAGTAAAAAAGTAGAGGCAAGCAGAAGGAAGCAAGAAGCAAGGAGCGGGAAGTAGGAAGAAAGTGGAAGGAAGCGGGAACCCGCCGGATCGCGGCGTTGGTTTTGGGGAAGAGGGACGATCTTCTTTTTTCGCGGCCAAGGATGAGGCGGCTGAGAATTTCCAAAAAATCATTTAAGAGAATGCGGCGAAGACGCGCCGCGCGATGAAGTTTGCAACAGGCGCGCAGAGGAATTCATCGCGCAGGGCTGCGGATATAAGCCTTCTATTTTGGGTGGTTTAGCCGTTTATTCGAGGCGTGCTGGATTTTTCTGCGATTAGGAATGCAACGTTTTTGTTTTGCAACTGCCCTTGAAAGATTCCGCGCAAAAGTTTCCGTAGGAAATTCTCTTTGGTTTTCAAAGAGTTGAGAGTGCATGGCGCGCGCTTGCGTCGATCCGCGTGTTTGGCACAGCGATTGCCTTTTAGTAGGGCGAAGTTCAGAAACAAAAAGAAGGTCAGGAAACAAGAGATTCAAAGAAAGGAAGAAATATACACCGGAGGTGCCTTATGACAGTCATTCTGATGCTCGTTATGTTCGCCACATTCCTCACGATCGACTATCTGAGAAAGGGCGGAGTGAAAGAGTTCGAAGAAGCCGAGGCCGAAGCAGCCCCGGTTTCTCCTCGTTTGCATCCGAAGTATGTCGCGGGTTTCGAACTCGCCGAAAACCGCAGCTATCACCCGGGGCACACCTGGGCATTGCAGGAAAGCCCGACCCTGGCGCGCGTGGGACTGGATGATTTCGGCGCGCGGCTGGCCGGAAAGGTGGACGGGGTGGTGCTTCCGAAACGCGGGCAGTGGCTGAGGCAGGGGCAGAAGTTCGCCACGCTGCAGCGCAACGGCAAGCAGGTGGACATTGTGTCGCCGGTGGAAGGCGAAGTGACCGCGGTGAATGAGAAGCTGTTGAGCGACCCAGCCGTTGCCAACACGGATCCTTACGGAGAAGGCTGGTTCGTATCGGTCCTGTCGCCCGACCTGAAAGTGAGCCTGCGGAATCTGCTAAACAAAAGCCTGGCGCGGAAATGGATGGCGGACGCGGCGCAGCAGCTCCAGATGCGGCTGCCCGCAATGGCCGGGGAGGTGGCCCAGGACGGCGGGCTGGCAGTGCACGACATCACGCCGCAAATCCCACACGTAAAGTGGGAAGAGATCACGCGCGAATTCTTCCTGACCTGAAGCACACAGAAGCTCCGGTGATGCAAGGAAAGCAGAAAATCCCGGCTCTCGAGCGAGCCGGGATTTTCGTTTTATAATGCCGATTTCATGTGCTCAAGAAGCACTGAAGAGATGTTTTACTGGCCGAAAATTCAGCGGTTTCAGGTGACAGGAGTCACGCAGAACGGTGATTGAGTTCACTTGAAAATGCAGTGTTTTTCAACATACTGCGCGTGGGCCAGCGAGTGCGAAGAAGGGCTAACGGCCAATGGAGTCACCCTCGCTGAACATTTTTACAGTTCCAGGACATCGGTAAAGAACGTCTGGCCCGGGATGTCCGGGTAACTCAAAGGCCTTTGAACCCTCTCGCGGCAAGGAATCGAACGGCAAGACTCGATCCAAGCCTCCCCGAATTGAACGCTCCGACTTGAATCTGCCAACCGTTGCGGACCTACCGTTGAGGGGCCACCAACCGCGATAGGGAGCGTCTATGAGTAAAGCAATTTTATATGATGCAACGCTCTGTATCGGCTGCAAGATGTGCGAAAAGGCGTGTGCCGAGCACAACGGCCTCCCGTACGACGACTCCATTGCCGCCGAAGCCAAAACCTCAGAGCACAAGTTCACGGCCATTCTGACCGAGAACGACCATTTTATGCGGAAATTGTGCATGCACTGCGACGAACCGGCGTGCGCATCGGCTTGCCCGGTTGGTGCATTCCACAAGACGGCATTGGGTCCCGTGGTTTACGACGTCTGGAAGTGCATCGGCTGCCGCTACTGCATGGTGGCTTGCGCGTTCGCGGTGCCCAAGTACGAATGGGGCTCGCTGAATCCGCGGGTGCGGAAATGCATCATGTGCCCGGATTTGGTAAAGCGTGGCGAACAAACCGCCTGCGCAGCAATCTGCCCCACGGGCGCAACGAAGTTCGGCGAACGCGACGCGTTGCTCATGGAAGCACAGGACCGCATCAATCAGAACCCCGGCAATTACGTGCCGCACATCTACGGCAAGGAAGAAGTCGGAGGAACTTCGGTGCTTTTTCTCTCCGCGGTTCCTTTCGAACGGTTTGGTTACCCGTCGATCGACAAGGTCGGCGACAAGCCGCTGCCCGAATACACCGGCGTGGTCATGAACCGGATACCGGACTTCGTGCCGCTGTGGGCCGTGATTCTGGGTGGAATCTACTGGCTCGCTAACCGAAAGAACGAAGTCGCCGAGGCCGAAGCGATTGAAAAGCACGGAGGTGTGGCATGAAAATCATGAACATCAAGGTGACATTTTGGCGGGCGTTGTTCGTGGTCATCATGCTGCTCGGCGTGTATTCGGCCTGCGTGCGTTATTTCAAAGGCTTGGGCGCCGTCTCCAACTTGAGCGACCAGTCCCCCTGGGGCCTTTGGATTGGGTTTGATTGCCTCTGCGGAATTATGCTGGCCGCCGGTGGATTCTGCATCTGCGCGGCGGTCTACCTTTTCAAGATCGAGCGATTGCACAGTATTGTGCGGCCCACGGTGCTGACCGCGTTGCTGGGCTATGCCTTATTCATCGTCGGCCTTTTGGTCGACCTGGGGCGTCCCTGGTACATCTGGCACCTGACCGTGTACATGAACCCGCATTCGGCGATGTTTGAAGTCGGCTGGTGCGTGATGCTGTATACGACCGTATTGTTGTTCGAGTTCAGCCCGAACGTTCTGGAGCGCTTGCATCTGAACTGGGCGCTGAAGATTGTGAAGGGCATGATGCCAGTGCTGATCGTCGCGGGTGTTTTGCTTTCCACGTTGCATCAGAGCTCACTCGGCTCGCTGTATTTGATTATGCACGGGAAACTGCATCCGTTCTGGTATACGCCGGCGCTGCCGTTCTTTTTCTTCGGGACGGCCATCGCCGCGGGCCTGGCGATGACCATATTTGAGTCCACGCAGAGCGCGAAGGCGTTTGGGCGGCACCTCGAGCTTTCCGTGCTTGTGGAACTCGGCGGGGCCCTGCTGGTAGCCCTGTGGGTCAACGGCTTGCTGCGTTTCTTGGACTACTACCATCGCGACATGCTTGCGAAGATCATTCAACCCAGCTATGAGGCCTATTTCCTGTGGCTGGAAATTCTATTGGCGTTCGTGATTCCCATCACGATGTTAAGTTTCAAGAAGGTGCGGCTCTCGCCCAATGGGCTATACCTTGCTTCGCTGAGCGCGATTCTGGGTCTGGTCACCAATCGACTAAACGTGGCGATTACCGGTCTGGATACCTGGTCCGGGCACCACTACTTGCCGAAATGGACGGAGCTGATGATCACCGTCAGCATCATCGCCTTTGGTTTCTTCCTGTTTGCGATGGCGGTGAAGTATCTGCCCATCTTCGAACAAGGGCCTGCGACGTCCCAGCCGGTCCGGGCGCCACAGAAGATCAGAGCAGAGTTGCCAAAGCCGTCTCATGTCGCGACCTGACGCCAATTCGGAACTCCGCCAGCTGTGGGGTGGTAGTTGGAAAAAGATCTGGGGGACACTCAGCGCAAAAATCCTGGTGCTCCTCGGGTTGTCCATGACCCTGGTGTTCGGGCTACTGGGCTATCTGAACATCCAACTCCACCGCCGGCATCTGGAGCGGGCCGCGGAAAACGAGGCGGCACGGATGAGCAGCGTCATCGTGCGCAACACGTCGTATTACATGTTGCGCAATCAACGCGACGGCCTCTACCACATCATCACGGACCTGGCGAACGAGCCCGGCGTCTTGCGCATCCGCATCATCAATGAAGAAGGGCGGATCAGTTATTCCTCCGAGCCCACGGAAATCGGGCACCTGGCTGATAACGGGCTGTACGCGCAGGCGAAAGCAGGAGTCAACGGGCCGGCGCGACAGGCAATTCGCACGTACCGGACGGCAAGCGGGGAGCGAGCGCTGGCGGTGGTGAATCCCATCGCGAATGCGCGGCAGTGCTCTTCGGCGGAATGCCACGCACACCCCCCGGAGATCGGAACGCTGGGCTTTCTGGATATGAACGTCTCGCTCGCCACTACCGACCTAAATTTGGCGGAAAGCCGCCGGCAGGTGTGGCTCTACACGCTGCTGGCCATTCTTGGCGTGGCGGTTATGAGTGCTGCCTTTGTGCGACATACGCTTCACGGACCGCTGACGGACCTGATCAATGGCACGGAACGCATCGGCGCGGGGGACCTCGGCTACCAGATCCGGCTGGGTCCGAAACAAGGGGAACTTACAGAATTGGCAACGTCGTTCAACACCATGAGCCGCCAGTTGCACGACGCGCGCGCGGAGATCAACGCGTGGACGGAGAGCCTGAAGGACCGCGTGGAGGAAAAGACGCGAGAGTTGAGCGGAGCGCAGGAAGAGATGTCCCGGGTGGAGCGCATGGCATCGATCGGGAAGCTAGCGGCGGTGGTGGCGCACGAGATCAACAATCCGCTGGCAGGGATCCTCACGTACGCGAAACTTTTGAAAAAGCGGCATGGAAAGGATCCGGAGGCGAACCGCGAAAACATCGAAATGCTGGACTTGATCGAATCGGAGAGCCGGCGCTGCGGAGAAATCGTGCGCAATTTGATGACCTTCGGGCGGCCGTCTTCGATGAATTACGAGCCTGCGAACCTGAATTCGGTGATTGACCGCTGCGTGCGGCTGGTGAAGCACCAATTGGATCTGAAGAACATCGATCTGGCGTTGAACCTGGCGAAAGACCTGGCGCCGGTGCGTTGCGATCCGGGCCAGATCGAGCAGGTGCTGCTGGCGCTGGTGATGAACGCGATCGACGCTATGTCGAGCGGCGGAACGCTTACGCTGTGCACGCGGAAAGCCGCTTCGGGATCGGACGTAGAAGTGGAGGTGCGGGACGACGGCGTGGGCATGCCGCCGGAGATTCTGAGGAACATGTTCGAGCCGTTTTTCACCACCAAAGAGCGGGGCCGGGGCCTTGGCCTGGGCCTCGCCATCAGCCGGCAGATTGTGGAACGCCATCAGGGGCGGATCGAAGTGAAATCCGAACTCGGGAAGGGCACCCGGTTCACGATTACCTTGCCGATGCAGGCGAAGGCCGCTCCAGCCGCGGCGCCCGCCGCAGTTGCCCGATGAGGAGCGAATGCCATGGCCACAAAAGCGAAATTGCTGGTTGTCGATGACGAATTGATCGTGCGGGACTCGCTCGACAAATGGTTCCGCGAAGAGGGATACGACGTCACGACGGCGGACAGCGCGCAGGAGGCGTTGACGAGAATGGGGGAAGGGCGCTTCGACCTGGCGCTGGTGGACATCAAGATGCCGGGCGTAGACGGCGTGGAACTTCAGCGGCGCATGCACGAAATCGATTCGGAAATGATCGTGATCATCATGACGGGTTACGCCTCAGTGGAAACGGCGGTGGCCGCGCTGAAAAACGGGGCGTACGACTATGTTTCAAAGCCGTTTGACCCCGACGACATGGCGCACACGGTACACAACGCACTGGCGCACAAGCGCGCGGAACAGGAAAACGAACGCCTGCGGCAGACGGTGGCCTCCGTGGTTCGACCGCAGGAGATCGTCGGACAAAGCGCGGCGATGGCGCGCGTCTTCGAGGCGATTCAAACAGTTGGGCCGACCGACGCGACCGTGCTGATCACCGGCGAAAGCGGCACGGGCAAGGAACTCTGCGCGCGGGCGATCCACGCGGCCAGCCCGCGGCACTATAACCCCCTGGTGGTGATCCACTGCGGGGCGCTGGCGGAAACGCTGCTGGAGAGCGAGCTTTTCGGGCACGAGAAAGGCGCGTTCACCGGAGCGCAGTACCGGAAAAAAGGCAGCTTTGAAGTGGCCGACGGCGGAACGGTGTTCCTTGACGAGATCGGCGACATCAGCCTGAAAACGCAGAGCGACCTGCTGCGCGTCTTGCAGGAGCACGAAATTACGCGGGTGGGCAGCTCGCATCCCATCAAGGTGGATTTCCGCTGCATCGCGGCGACGAACAAGGACCTGCATCAACTGGTCGAGGAGGGCAGATTCCGCCCCGACCTTTTCTACCGCTTGAATGTGTTTCCGATCCACCTGCCGCCGCTGCGGGAACGCAAAGGGGAAATTCCGATCCTGGCGGATCACTTCGTGAAGAAGTTTGCCGCTTCGATGAACAAGAAGATCACGCGCGTTTCGCCTGCAGCCATCAACCTGCTGGAGCGGTACCAGTGGCCCGGCAACGTGCGTGAACTGGAAAACGCCGTGGAGCGCGCCATGGTGGTGGGGCAGGAGCCGGAGTTGCGGGAAGCGGACTTCGCGCTGCGCATGCCCGTTACCGAACATCCCGCCCGGACCCTGGAAGAGATCGAAAAAGCACACATCCTGGATGTGCTGGAAGAATGCAAAGGCAACCAGACGCTGGCCGCCGAAGTGCTCGATATCGACCGCGTGACGCTGCACAATAAGCTGAAGAAGTACGGCTGGAAACGAGTGACCGCGGATGTTTCATGAAACGCATTCAGCTACTACCGTTGGGAGGTTTCCCGCAGGAGCACCTCGCGGATCTCGCTGAAGGGCTGGCTCGCGAATTTCTGATTCCTTGCGAGATCCTATCCGCGGTGGCCGAGCCTTCCTTTGCCTTCAACGTCACCCGGCAGCAGTATTCGTCCACGGAAATCCTTGCGGAACTGGCAAGGCGCGACACGCCGGACACGTGGCGGGTGATCGGCGTCACGACGCTCGATCTCTACATTCCGATTCTGAAGTTTGTCTTTGGTGAGGCGCAGATGGGCGGCACGGCGGCAGTGGTGTCTGTGCACCGGTTGCGCGACGAATTTTACGGATTGCCGCCCAATCTTCCCGCGCTGCGCGAGCGGCTGTTGAAGGAAGCGGTCCATGAACTGGGACATACGCTGACCTTGTCGCATTGCGAGGATTACCAGTGCGTGATGTCGGCTTCCCACGGGATTGAGCTGGTGGATTTGAAGAGCAGCCGATTCTGCAAGGCGTGCCGGAGCGCGGTGCCGAGCCGTGCGGAAGTGAAGGCGTTAAACGGGAGCCGGTTTGTGCCCGCCGGGCGAAAGGTGTTTTAAGCGATAGCGTCGCGGGATTTCTTGCGTGGCACGATGGTGCGCACCACCACATAGAGCATGGGAATAAAGAGAAGGTTCAGAGAGGTGGCGGCGATCATCCCGCCGAACACCGTGGTGCCGACGGAAACACGGCCCGCCGCACCGGCGCCCGAGGCGATCACCAGCGGAATAACACCAAGAATAAACGCCAGGGAAGTCATCAAAATCGGGCGCAGGCGGATGCGTGCGGCTTCGATAGCGGCGTCGATGGTGTCCAACCCCTCGTCCTGCAACTGTTCGGCGAATTCCACGATGAGGATGGCGTTTTTGCTGGCCAGGCCGATGAGCATGACCAGGCCAATCTGCGCGTAGACGTCGTCGGTGAGGCCGCGCAGCCAGATGGCCCCGAGCGCGCCCAGCAGCGCGACGGGAACGCCGAGCAAGATGATGAACGGCAAGACGTAGCTCTCATACTGGGCGGCCAGCGTCAGGTAGACGAAGACAAGCCCGAGACTGAAGAGGATTACCGCTTTGCCGCCGGACTCGATCTCTTCGAGCGAGAGTCCGCTCCACTCATAGCTCATGCCGCGGGGAAGGATCTTTTTCGCCAGCGCTTCCATTTCCGCGATGGCGTCCCCGGAACTCAGGCCGGCTGCGGCGGATCCGTCGATTTCGGCGGAGCGGAACAAATTATAGTGCGTGATGACCTGGGGATTTTGTGTCTGCTCGATTTGCACGACGTTGTCGAGCGGGATCATCTTCCCGGCATCCGAACGCAGGTAATAGCTGCGCATATCTTTCGATTCGGAGCGGAATTTCTGGTCGGCCTGGACGTACACGCGATACGAGCGGTTGTTGAAATCGAAATCGTTCACGTAGACCGAGCCCATGAAAACCTGCAGCGCGTCGGAAATCTGGCTGAAGGGAACCTGGAGGCTCTTGGCTTTTTCACGATCGATCCTCACCAGCACCTGCGGGTCGTTGGCGGTGAAGCTGGTGAAGAGTCCGGCGAGCTTTCCGGTCTGATTGCCGGCGGCGGAGAGTTGGTTGGCGCTGTCGGCCAGCGTTTGCAGGGTGTTGCGGCCCAGATCTTCCAGTTCGAAGGTGAAGCCGCCGAACTGCCCCAAGCCCTGCACCGAGGGCGGATTGAAAGGAATCACCAGGCCGCCGGGAATGGACATCAACTGGTTGCGAATGCGCGCGACGATTGCCGGGCCCATGTGCTGGCTGCCCTTGCGGTGCTTGAAGTCGGCCAGGTTCAGGAAGATCATCGCGCGGTTGGAAGCGCTGCCGCTAAAGCTGAAACCGACGACGGTGAATGCGCCGGTCACTTCGGGGACATGGGACACCATCTCCTCGACCTTTGCGCAAACATTTTGCGTATAGCTGAGCGAAGCGCCTTGCGGCGTTTGCACAACGACCATGAGGTAGCCCTGGTCGTCATCCGGAATGAAACCCTGCGGAATGTGCAGGTAAAGATATGCGGCGAAGCCGAGCACCAGCGCGAAAGCGGCCAGGGAAAGGAGCTTGTGCTGCACGACGCGGCGGACCGATTCGCGGTAGAAGGACGCGCCGACGTCAAACACGCGGTTGAACCAGCGGAAAAACGCACCCTGCGCGCGCTCGCGATGATGCCCCAGGAAAATCGCGGAAAGAGCAGGAGTCAGCGTCAATGCGTTAAAAGCGGAGATGGAAACAGAGAACGCGATGGTCAGCGCGAACTGGCGGAACAGAATGCCCGTGGTTCCCGGAAACAGCGCGACCGGCACGAAGACGGAAACCAGCACGAGCGAGGTGGCGATGACCGCTCCGGCGACTTCTTTCATGGCTACGCTGGCCGCGTTGTGCGGCTCGGATATGCCTTCGGTGATGTGACGCTCGACGTTTTCGATGACCACGATGGCATCGTCAACGACCAGGCCGGTGGCCAGCGTTATGCCGAACAAGGTGAGCGTATTGATGGAGAAGCCGAGCAACTTGACGAAAATGAAGGTGCCGACTAGCGAAACCGGAATGGTAATGGCGGGAATAAAGGTGCTGCGCCAATCCTGGAGGAAAATGTAGATCACCAGAACAACGAGGAAAATGGCTTCGAGCAGCGTCATTAACACGTCGCGAATGGATTCGCCGATGACTTCGGTGGTGTCGAACGCGACGGCGTATTTAAGGCCCGGTGGGAAATTTTGGGAGAGGCGTGCAAGCTCGGCTTTCGCGGCGCGGTCCACGTCCAGCGCGTTGGCGCCAGGAAGCTGGGTGACCGCAATGCCCACTGCGTCGTGGCCATTGAAGCGAAGAATGGAACCATAGTCCTCGGCGCCGAGTTCGGCGTGGCCAACGTCCTTGATGCGCACCAGCGTGCCGTCCATGCCGGTTTTCAGGATGATGTTTTCGAATTGTTTGGGATCGGAAAGGCGCCCGACGGCGCGCACGCTGATCTGGTAGGACTGGTGCGAATCGGCGGGGGGTTGGCCAAGCTGGCCCGCGGCAACCTGCACGTTTTGCTCGTTCAGGGCGTTGAGCACGGAAGTTGCGGTGAGACCGCGCTCCGCGAGCCGCGCGGGATCGAGCCACACGCGCATGGCGTACTTGCGCTCGCCGAAGATCATCACATCGCCGACGCCCTTCACACGTTTCAGGGAGTCGCGGACGTAAACGTCGAGGTAATTGCTGAGGAACAGGCTGTCGTACTGACCGTTTTCAGAGTAGACGCCGGCGCCGAAAACGAAGCCGGAGGTTTGTTTGGTGATGATGATACCGGTGTTTTTGACGGCGTTGGGAAGGCGGCCGAGGGCCTGGTTGACGCGATTCTGGACATCGACCGAAGCTAGGTCCACGTCGCGCGTAACGTCGAAAACGACGGTGATCTGGCTGGTGCCGTCATTGCCGCTGGAGGAGGTGATGTACTTCATGCCGGGAACGCCGTTGATGGCCTGTTCCAGCGGGATGGTGACCGCGGTTTCCACGGCTTGGGCGTCGGCGCCGATGTAGGAACTGGAGACGACCACTTGCGGCGGCGCGAGGTCGGGGAACTGGGCGATGGGCAGCGTGGGAATGGCGATGGCACCGCCCAGCACGATGAAAATTGCGCAGACCGTGGCGAACACCGGACGCCGGATGAAAAAGTCGACAAACAAAAGGGTCCCTTGCCTTTCCCTTATGAAGGGCCAATCCCGAAAGAACGTTCGATTGCCGAGTGGGTGCTAGTTTCCGGTCTTGGGCGCGCTCTCCGTCTTCGCTGGCGTTGCCGGCGTTTCCATCTGCTCCGTGACGGGAGCGCCATCCTGCAGGAACTGCGTGCCGGAGACGATCAGATGATCGCCGGGCTGCAAGCCGTCGAGGACCGCATAGTCGTTGCCGACCGTGTCCCCCACCTTCACCACTCGCTGCCGCGCAAAAGTGCCTTTCGCTTCCTTCGAGGCCACGAAGACAAAGAATTGGCCGTTGATGCGAGTCACGGAAAGGACGGGAACGACCGGGCCCGGGGCGGTGCTCCAGACGATCTGGGCGCGGACCTGCTGAGCGATCCGCAGATTGCCTTTGTTATTCGGCACGGCGGCCTTGGCGAGCACCGTCTGCGTGTCCATATCGACCTGTGGCGAAATGAACGTGATCTGCGAATCGGCACGGAGATTGCCCGCTTCATCCAGCAAGTGAACCGGCAATCCCAGGCGCAGTTGGTGGGCACGGGAGGCGGGGACGTAAATGTAGGCTTCCAGCGCGCCGGGTTCGTCGACGGTGGTGAGCAGCGAGGAGACGGTGACGCGATCGCCGACATGGACGGGGATATCGCCGACGATGCCGGACATCGGAGCGCTGACCTTGTAATAGCGGAGCTCCACCTGCTGCTCCTGCACCTGGTGCTCGAGTGATTTGAGCTGCGCGACGGACGTGTCGTAAGTCGACTGAGCGTTGTCGAGGTCGGACTTGGGGATAACACCGGCGTCCCAGAGCTTTTTGGCGCGGTCGAGATTGATGCGTGCCAGGTTGACGTTGGACTCCTGGGCCGCGCGCGACGCTTCCTGGCTGCTGACCGTCGCTTCCTGCTTGAGCGGGTCGATCTGGATCAGCGGGGTTCCGGCGGCGACGGAATCGCCCGAGTTGACGAATATTTTTGTAATGTACCCTTCCACCTGCGGATTGATGGAGGCGGAATGGCGCGACTTCATCAGCGAGAGATATTCGGTGGTTTGCGCGATCGGTTTGGATTCCACTGGCTGAACTTGCACGGGGGTGGCCCCGCCTGTGCCGTTCGGCGCTTCGGCGTTGACGGTGCTGGTTTTCGCTCCGCATCCGGCCAGAGACACCATGGTGAGGCACGCGCCGAGGGATGCGGATAGGGAAGTTCGGTTCAGGGATATTCTGGTCAAGCGCGGATCCTCAAGGTCGGCGAGCGCGCGGCTCGCAACCCTGTATTTTACGTGAATCGAATACAAATCGAAACTGGTAACGCGGTGCTCACTTAGACGGGCCGCAAGGCAGTTTGTTAGAACATCATCCGGCTATCCGGGGTGCGGGTTCGCCAGCGCCCGAACTCAGGAAAGGATCTGGCCGTGCATGCCGCCGGCTTGTCTTCGGGCAGCACTTGTTGGATGCCCCGGCGAAAAGGCGGTTATACGCCGATAAGACCTAAGGGCCATGGTAGCGCCTGCTTCCAGCAGGCCAGCGTTCTTTCAAGATTCTCCCAGATGGCAGCCTTGCCGCGAAGATGGCGGCGCTACCTGGGGCAGATCGCTAGTACATGTCGGTGGGATCGATTTTCTTGCCAGAGAGGCCAAGTTGCAGGACTTCGATGTTTTCGGGCCGGTCAAAGACCTTGCCGGGGAAGAGGCGCTTGATGATGACGCGCAGGCCGCCAAAGGCGACGCCGACGGCGGTGGCGATGCCCAGGAACAAGCCGGTGAAAATGAAAATCTTGAACATGATGAGGACGAGCGGGGGATCGGTGGCCGTGTGGCCGGGTTCGTTCCAGGTGACTTCGGTTTCGTAGTTCACTTCATCGCGAATGGCCTGGGCGTGCTGCGGGGAAGTAGCGGCAAACACCAGCGAGAGCAGGGAAGCCTTGCGTTCGACGGTGACACCGGTGCGCTTGAGATCCGCGGGGAGGGCTTGTTCCAGGTGATGCAGGTGCTGCTCGGCGAGCTGCGGTGTGGGATATTCCAGCAAAAGCAAGGTGCCGCTGCCATGTTCACCGCGATAGCCTGCGAACATGGCTTCCACGCCGTTTTCAAAGCCGACTTCGTTGGCGAGTCCCGCGCCGGCATCGATGCCGAGGGAATTCATTGCCGCCCGGAACGCTTCCGGGCCGAGCGCGTATTTTTCCGAACCGAATATTTTCCAATGCTCTGGCAGATAAGCCTTCAGTGGAGGCATTGGCGTGGGATCGGCCTTTTGCCGCAAAGCAGCAAAGAGATCCTTCAGGCTATCGGGCTTTGCGGACGAAGGAAGTTTCGCCTGCACCACGAAGTTGCCAACCAGGAACTGAGCGATGGTATCGTTTCCCGCCGAGTCCTTGCCGATTCCAAGGTCCTTCATTCCCGGAGCCAAAAGGAAGGTGTAAAGCTCATAGGCGCTGCTTGGATCATGCAGCACAAATGCGCGCAGGGTGATTTCGCCGTCGCTGCCGCGGAACGCGCGTTCTTCGATGCCTTCCAGGCTCGCCTCTTCCAGTACGCGGTCGCGATCCGGCCACTTTGCCCAATCCGCGCCCAGGTCCTGAACATTCAGCTCTTTGGGGGGAGCTTCCGCCTGCCACGGTCCGAACTGGCTGGGCAGCACGGCGGAGTTCGCGGCCAAGCCGGCCGCGCAAAAGATCATGGCAAATGCGAAGGCAAGAAGAGTGCGATGCATACCTGCTCAGTATATTAGATGCCAGAGGCTTATTGTTGGTTCCTGGACTGCTCGACCGCCGCGGTGGGCACCACGCGGCCGGGTTTTGCGGAGCGGTTCACGGCCACGCTGTTCAGGCTTTGCAGGTATTGGGACACGCCGGAGTAAATGCCCTCGGCCACGCGCTGCCGGTGTTCCGGCTTTTTGAGGAGCTGCTCGTCGGACGGATTGCTGAGGAAGGAAATCTCGGTGAGGATCGAAGGCATGTCCGCGCCGATGAGCACCACGAACGGGGCCTTGCGCACGCCGCGGTTTTTCACCGGCCGGGCGGTTTTCTGAACGCGCCTGGAAAGGGAATCCTGCACGTCCTCGGCGAATTCTTTCGACTCGTCGATTTTTTCGGTGCGCGTAATCTTTTTCACCAGGTCTTCCAGGTCGTGGACGCTTTCCTGCGAAGTGGCATTCTCACGGGCCGCCACGGCCATCGCATCGGGTGAGCCCTTCAGGTTCAGGTAGTAGGTCTCGATGCCGCGCGCGCCGTGATCGGGGCTGGAATTTGCGTGGATGGAAATGAACAAGTCGGCCTTGGCTTCGTTGGCCATGCGGGTGCGCTCTTCCAGCGGAATGAAGGTGTCGTCGGAACGGGTGTAGACGATCTCCGCGCCGGGGAGCTTTTGCTGGATGATTTTGCCGAGGCGAAGAGCAACGTCGAGGCAGAGGTCCTTTTCCATCAGGCCCGTGGGGCCGATGGTGCCGGTGTCGTGCCCCCCGTGGCCGGCGTCGATTACGATGCGGCTGATTTTCAGGCCCAGAGTGCGAGTGAGGGTGGACTCTCCATCGCGCGTGGGAACGGGCGCGGAAGGCGGTTGAATCAGGTCCGGCTTGGTGGGCACGGCGCGGTGCGTGGAGTGGGTGACGGCGACCTTTGGTGGAGGCTCGGGCTTCGCGGAGGCTGGCTGAATTTCCGCGACAACCACCGGATCCGAATCCGCTACGGGCTTTTCGGCGGGAGCTTTTGCATCCGCGACCATGGCGGGATTACTCGCCGCGCCGGCAACGTCAGCGGAAATACGCGGGCTCCGCACGGAGGGAGCAGCCGCGGGCACGGAAGATTTCGCCGTTTCCACCGGCGCGTGCGACCCCTTGGCGCCGTAAAGTTCGATGACCAGCCGCCAGGGCTTCTGCATCAACGAGGCAGCGTAATCTTGCACTCCGGTGACGTCGAGCACCACGCGGACCACGCCGCCCTGATTCTGCGCCACGCGGACTTTCGTGAGCATGTCGCCGGAGACCTTGATTTTGCTGCGGGCCAGCGCGGGCGTGAGCCTGGCCGCGTGCAGATCGAAATAGATGCGGTCGGGATCGGCGATGCGCCCGGAGAGAAACTGGACGGAATCCTCGAGATCGATCACTACTTCGGCGCCACCGGGGGTGGCGGTGCAGTGGATTTTTTCGACGCGCGGCGTCTCGCCGGAACGCGCCTTTTCGCCGCCTTTTGCCGCGCCGGAAACGAGGGCCACGGGCTGGACTTCCTCGTCACCCTTGGCGGCGGATTCTTTCGGAGCGGGGGCGGGCTTTGCGGAGCTTGCGTCGAGCGTGCCATCCTGCGCGTTTTTCATCAGCGCAAGCTCCGCCAGCGCTTCCTGGACATCGCGCTTGTGCGGCGAATGAGGAAACTTTTTCAGGTAATCCTGATAAGTCTTCGTGGAAGCCGAGAGGTCGCCCAACTGATCCTTCTGCAACTGCGCCAGCCGCAGCATCGATTCGCCGACATGCTTGCTGGCCGGGTACTCGCGCATCAAGAACTGGTAGTTTTCGGCGGCCGCCTGATAGTAGCTGCGGCCGAAATGATCGCCCATTTCGACGTTGAGTTCACCCATGGCGACGATGGAATCGGGAGCTTCAGCGGCGCGCGGCGTGATCAGATAGACGCGCTGATAGGTAGCGAGGACTTTCCGGTACTCGGCGAGCGTGCGCTTGTCCGCGGGTTTTTCGTTCAGGGCGGCGCGCATTTCTTCAGCTCGCGCGAATTGCGCGGCGGCGATTTCGCGCTTATCGGGAGAATTACTTGCGGCGGCGGAAACAGGGAGGGGAAGGGCGCAGGGCAGGAGCAGCACAAAACCCAGCGAAACGCCGGCGAAATTCGCACGCAATAAATTAGCGGACTTCCTCATGCTTCCCCAGTATTCCCCAAACAACACGCCATCACAGCCACTACCTTGGATGCTCGAATTTATTCGTTCGTGAAGACGACGCGCCCATCGGCCTCAACTTCCCGATGAATCTGGCTGGCTCGCGAATAGGCGTCTTCCATGCGGCCCGAGCCGGGCCGGAAATAGGCGTCCTGCACGCGCTGGACGTAATTCTGCGTTTCGCGATAAGCCGGCACGCCGCCGGCGCGATCCACGGCGCCTTCGCCCGCGTTGTAAGCCGCCAGCGCCAGGTCCAGGTTGCCGTTGTAGCGCTGCAGCAGCGTCTTCAAGTATCGAACCCCGGCTTCGACGTTTTGTCGCGGATTGTAAGCGTCGTTGACGCCAAAACGCTGGGCCGTGGAGGGTATCAATTGCATCAGACCAACCGCGCCCTTGCGCGAACGCGCCGCGGGATTCCAGTTGGATTCGGTTTCGATCACGGCGCGGACCAAAGCCGGGTCCACTTTGTGGCGCTCGGCGGCTTCGCGAACTAGTTTATCCGCGCCGTCGCGATCCAGCGACATCGCCGGGCGATCCTTGCCCATGAAGGAAATCTCACCCTGGAGATAGATCGCTTTGGGAGCGGGAGGCTTGGCGGAAAGCTTCGCTGCGGAAGGTTCGGCGTTCACAAACAGGCGACGCCCGTCCGAAGCCGTGACGCTGGCAATTTGTGCGTGGGCGGGCTGCGAAGTAACCAAGGCACCGCCAATAGCCGTTGCGAACACCAGGATGGTCCTCAGGTTCATGAAATTCAGGTCGCCGAATTTGCGCCTTGGGGAAGGCATGGGTATAAAGATCCGCCTCGCGTAGCGAGCTGCCTCGAAGGGGGCCAGGAGCTGGCGCGATAGGCCTATGCGAAGCTCTGCCCTGCGAACAAGTGGAGCGAAATGCTCGACTTGCGAGGCAACGCTTCTGACGCTAGGGAGGATTATAGCAAGGGTTCGAGCAGGCCGGGGACACTCTGCAAGGCACTTTTTAGGGCCGATGTGTCCTTTCCGCCAGCCTCCGCCAAATCGGGCCTACCGCCCCCGGAACCCCCGACCTGCTTGGCCAGGGCCTGTATCAGCTTGCCGGCATGGACTTTGGCGGTGAGGTCCTTGGTGACGCCGGCGATCAGGGCCACTTTCCCGTCCTCGGGCATGCCCAGGGCGACGACTCCGGAGCCCATCTTTTGGCGGAGGGAATCCACGAGCTGGCGGAGGCCTTCGCGGTCGACGTTGGAGACTTCGCCGACGACCACCTTTACGCCCTTGATGGTTTTGGCCTGGCCGAACAGGTCGTCGAGCTGGTTGAGCGCGCCTTTGCGCTTTTGAGTTTCGAGTTCTTTTTCGAGATGGCGAGCGGTGATGCTGAGTTTTTCAATACTCGCGAGCAGATCGTCTTCGCCGACGTTGAGGCGGCCGGCGAGCTCTCGGAGCGTCTGCGCCTGGTGCTGATAATGTTCGAGCGCGCCGATGCCGGTGACCGCTTCGATGCGGCGCACGCCGGCGGCGACGGATTCTTCGCTGACGATTTTGAGGACGCCGATGTCCCCGGCGCGGTGGACGTGCGTGCCGCCGCAAAGCTCCTTCGAATAAAAGCCGCGGGGGGAGCGGGCGTCGGGGATGGTGACCACACGGACGTTGCTTTCGGGATATTTGTCGCCGAAGAAGGCCAGCGCGCCGGAGTTGAGGGCTTCTTCGAGGCCCATAACACCGGTTTCGATTTGCGAGTTGTAGCGGATTTCGTCGTTGACCTGCTGCTCGATGTCGCGGAGTTCCTCGGGATCGACGGGGGCGAAGTGCGTGAAGTCGAAGCGCAGGCGCTCGGGCGAATTGAGCGAGCCGGACTGCTTGACGTGGGTGCCGAGGATGTTGCGAAGCGCGGCGTTCACCAAGTGCGTGCCGGTGTGATTGCGCATGATGCGAGCACGGCGCTCGGCATCGGCAACCACGGCGACGCGATCGCCGACGTGGAGCGTTTCTTTGGCAATGACTTTGTGCGCGATCAGGCCGGCTATAGGATAGAAGGCGCCGGTGACGTCGGCGAGAACTTGCGACTCGGACGGATCGTAGAACCAGCCGGTGTCCGCCATTTGTCCGCCGGATTCGGCGTAAATCACGGTGCGGTCGAGAACGATTTCGCCAGATTCTCCGGCTTTCAGTTCGTTGACCGGGCCGGATTTGGTGAGGATGGCTTGAATCTTGACGTCCTTCTCGCGGGTGGAATGATAGAAATCGGGAGCAGTCTTGAAGGTTTCGGCCAGTTTGGCGAACGCGGGGTTGGCCGCTTCCTTGTGCGTGCCTTTCCAGGAAGCGCGGGCACGGGTGCGCTGCTCCTGCATGGCTTTTTCGAAGCCTGCTTCGTCGAAGCGGACACCCAGATCACGAGCGGCGTCAAGGATGAAATCCATCGGCAAGCCGTAGGTATCGTACAAGCGGAAGGCGCTTTCCCCGGGATAGACGGCGCCAGACTGGCCCGCAAGTGGACGAAGCTCGTCTTCGAGTTTGCGGAGGCCGATGTCCAGGGTTTGCTGGAAGCGCTTTTCCTCGGCCAGCACAATTTCCGGGACGCGGGAAGCGCTCGGCCCGGTCAGTTCCGTATACGCGCGGCCCATCAACTCGCGGACGGTCTTTACCATTTCGAAGAGAAAAGGCTTTTGCGCGCCGAGGAGACGGCCGTGTCGAATGGCGCGGCGCATGATTTTGCGCAGGACGTAGCCGCGGCCTTCATTGGAAGGCAAAACTCCATCGGTGATTAAAAACGTTGTCGCGCGAGCATGGTCTGCGATCACGCGCAGGGAAGCGGCGGTGCTTCGCTGAACCTCGGCTTCTTCTTCCTTTTTTTCATCGAATCCAATCAACTGCGCCGCGCGATCCAGTAATGGCAGGAAGAGGTCGGTGTCGTAATTAGAGATGACACCTTGGAGGACAGCGGTGGTGCGTTCGAGGCCCATGCCGGTATCCACGCAAGGTTTGGGCAGCGGCGTGAGCGTGCCGCTGGCGTCGCGGTTGAACTGCATGAAAACGAGGTTCCAGATTTCGACGTAGCGACCGCAATCGCAGGGGAATTTGCAGTCCGTGTGGCCTTCCTCAGACGCCCCGGGCCCCATGTCGTAGAAAATTTCGCTGCACGGGCCACAGGGGCCGGTGTCTCCCATGGCCCAGAAATTGTCTTTCAGGCCGGGGATTTCGAAAACTCGATCGGCCGGAACGTGTTCCAGCCAGAATTGTTTGGCTTCTTCGTCCACGCCGAGCTTCGTGGTCGATGCCGCGGCTTTGGCAACAGCCGCACCTGCCCTTCCTTCGTCAGGGTCAACAGGAGTGCCGGTGCCACCCAGTTCGGCTCCGCCAAACACCGTGGCATACAACTTGTCTTTGGGAATGTCATACCATTCAGGTGAAGTGACCAACTCCCAAGCATAGGCAATCGCTTCCTTCTTGAAATAGTCGCCAAAGGAAAAATTGCCCATCATTTCGAAGAAGGTGTGATGGCGCTTGGTGAAGCCGACGTTTTCCAGGTCGTTGTGCTTGCCGCCGGCGCGCACACATTTCTGCGCCGTAGTGGCGCGAGTGTAATCGCGTTTTTCAAGGCCCAGAAACACGTCCTTGAACTGGTTCATGCCCGCGTTGGTGAAGAGCAGCGTGGGGTCGCCGTGCGGCACCAGCGAAGACGAGCGCACGCGGCGATGCCCCTTACTCTCGAAAAATTGCAGGAATTTTTCGCGGATTTCGTTCCCCGTCAACTTGTTGCCATTCGGCGCCACGTCGTCCTCGCAGTGAACTGTAGGTTCGATTATCGCAGAGGCGGGAAGGAGTGACTAGTGACTGGTGATTCGTAGAAGAGCGGCCGGTGGCCAGCGTCCGGCGGCCGGTGAGATAGCGGGGAGAAAGAGAGGATAACGCAGAGACACGGAGGGCGCCGAGTTTCACGGAGGCCACAGCCGCTGCGGGCTTCCGAGGAGCCAATTTTGCGCATGGAATGGTTCTCGCCTTTGCTTTAACTGAGTTCGTCTTGCGATTCGGCTTCGGGGATTTCTTCGCGGGTGATGCGGTGGAGTTCCTTGCGGATCAGGTCGGAAGGGAAGCCTGCGCCGACGAGCGAGCGATACAGGGATGCCAGCTTCCTATCGTCGAGTTCCCCGCGAAAGAGGCGCAGCTTGCGTTCGATGCGCTGGCGGATTAGTGCGGCTACATCGGTGGTCGAGGCCATTTCTTTGGCGGCGGCTTCAATGTGGCGGTCCGGGACGCCGCGGGCGCGCAGGTCGCGAGCGATGCGGAACTCGCCCTGCTTGCGGGACTCGGCGCGCAGGCGCGTGAACTGCTTGGCGTAACGGGCATCGTCGAGCAGATTTTCCCGCTTCAAGCGGTCGAGCACGGATTTAACCAGCATTTCGTCTTCGCAGCGGCGCGCCAAGGCCCTTTTCATTTCGTAGACCGAGTGTGCCCGGCGCATCAGGATTTTGATGGCGGCCTCATAGACCTGCGCTTCGGATTCGAGAAGGCGAGGCTTGGAGAACATGGCAGAAGGATAGAGAGCGAGGTGATGGAAGTAAAGGAGGTAAGCGAGCAAGGGGAGCAGAGGGGGTAGAGAACAGGGACCGCTAATGTCCACAAGACACGGCCTGTGGGTTTTTTGAACACCCAGGATGTGGGCTAGATCACGCAATTTGGGTTGAGGCGAACTTTGCTCAAATTCAGAACTCATTGAAAATGAAGTCTTTCTCAGAACTGGAGTCTTGGCAGGGCGGTTGCGACGATCGGTCTAGGGGAGAACTTGCCATGGCCTACGTAATTACCGATACCTGCACCAAGGACGAGCATTGCATCGAAGCTTGCCCGGTAAATTGCATCCATCCGACCAAGGATGAGGGGGGATTCGCCGACGTTCCGCAGCTTTATGTGAACCCTACGGATTGCATCGATTGCGGTGCCTGCATTCCGGTTTGCCCGACGAACTCGATCTATCCGATCGAGGAACTTCCAGCCACGCAGCGGGCGTTTATCGAGAAGAACGCAGAGTACTACAACTAAGTTTTTTTGAATTCGCGCCAAAGCCCGCCGGGACCAGGTACCCGGCGGGCTTTTTTTGTAGCGCCTGCTTCTAGCAGGCAAATCTTGTTGGCGCTGCTTGCCGCAGCGGGCCGTTACGGGGGCAAACCGGCCCACCCCGTAAAGCCTTTCGGGGCGCATATACCGCGCCTCAGAAGGCGGGCCGTACAAGAAACGTATGCGAATTCGCCCTCTAGAAGCAGGCGCTACCGTTTGCCGGTGATGGGCGGCAAATCGATGGAGCGGTCGGGGTAAAAGATGCGCAAGAGCAGAAAGATGACGAAGGCGTAGCCGGCGACGTTCAAGGCGAAAAAGACGAGCAGCTCCGAGATGAGGTTGTCGCCGAGACCCCAGGGTACGTAGCCGAGGATGCGGTCTACTCCAGCCTGCATCAGATACGAGCCGGGGTACGTGAGATAGGGGACCGGCCTGTAGATCCCCAGGGCGCGCAGCGCCAGTGCCAGCAGCGTGATGAATACGCCGCCTGAAACAGAAATCCAGATAAGTCTTTTACGCACGCGGCATTCCAGTCGAGCAGCGTCCAGCGCAGTGAATTGAGCTTATCGGAAAATGTCTGGTCGCGCGAGTTACTTGCGGGCGAAGCGCTCGAAGTCGGCCATTTGCGAAGCCATTTCCTCGCGGGCGGCGTCGGCGGCGGAGCGGATGCCCTGAATGCGCAGCTTGAACTCGTCCGGGTTGGAGGCACGGGACAACGCCTCGTCCAGGGTGATGAGTTCCTTGCTGTAGAGATCGAAGAGCGATTGGTCGAAGGTCTGCATGCCGTATTGGGAAGTGCCGGCAGCGATGGCGTCGTGAATCAGGCGGGTCTTGTCGGCGTTGATGACGCAGTCCTTAATGTACGCGGTGGCGATCATGACTTCGACGGCGGGGACGCGGCCCTTGTCGTCGGCGCGGCGCACGAGGCGCTGGGAGACAACCGCTTTCAAGGTGGCGGCCATCTGCAAGCGAATCTGTTTCTGCTCCGGGGGAGGGAAGACGGCGATAATACGCTGAATTGTTTCCGTGGCGTCCAACGTGTGCAATGTCGAGAAGACCAAGTGGCCGGTCTCGGCGGCGAGCAAGGCGGTGGAAATGGTTTCCAGGTCGCGCATTTCGCCGACCAGAATCACGTCGGGGTCCTGACGGAGGGCGGCGCGCAAGGCCGAGGAGAAGTTTGCGGTGTCCACTTCGACTTCGCGCTGGTTGATGAAGCTGCGCTTATCGCGGTGGAGAAACTCGATCGGATCTTCGATGGTGATGATGTGGTTGGCACGCTGCGCGTTAATGCGGTCGATCATGGCCGCCAGCGTGGTGGACTTGCCGGAACCCGTGGTGCCGGTGACGAGGACCAGGCCGCGCTGCTCTTCGCAAATTTTGCCGATCACCGATGGAAGGTTTAGCTCCTCAATGGTGCGAATCTTGGTGGGAATGACGCGCAGCACCATACCGACGTTGCCGCGCTGCTGAAACACGTTGACGCGGAAGCGTCCGAGGCCAGCGACGCCATAGGCCATATCCAACTCGGCGGTTTCCTTGAACTTTTGCTTCTGGCGGTTGGTCATCATGCTGAACGCCATGGAGAGCATTTCTTCCGGCGTGATGCGAGGCACGTCGGTCATGGGCGTCAGCAGGCCGTCGACGCGGAGATAGGGGTGGTTGCCGACTTTCAGGTGCAAGTCCGATGATTTGTTTTCGACGGCGCGTCGAAGAAGATCGTCAATGCTCAGTGCCATGTGCACACACCCCGCAGGAATTCCTTCCTCGAAGCTAGCACCCGCAACCGGGGCCAACAAGCAAGCCGCCACCCGTAGTTGCGCCTTAGTTACCTAGACCTGGGGACAGGTGTTGGGAGCGCGAGAGCGAAGCTCCGGCAGTCCAGACTAGGCCTCGGAGGGTTTCAGGAAGACGGAGTCGTAGAGCAGGCCGGCGAGGAAGCCGCCGCCGAGGGGGCCGACCCAATAGATAAGTTGATTCAGCCAGTGGTGCGAGGCCAGTGCCGGGCCAAAGGCGCGAGCAGGATTCAGCGCGCCGCCGGTGTACGGACCGGCGACGATGATGCCGAGCACGATGGTCAGCCCAATCGCAAAGCCGGCGATGGAGCGGAAGGAGCTCCGCTCGTCCACTGCCGTGGCAAAGACCACGAAGACGAGGAAGAAGGTCGTTGTGGCCTCTAGCGCCAGGCCGGCCCAACTGGGAAAATCGCGCAGCAATTCCGGGGCGCCGAGAGCGACGCTGCGCCAGGTTTCTTCCGGAATGACCACGCGCAGCAGAAAGGCCGCCGCGGTTGCGCCGGCCACTTGTGCGATCCAATAAAACAGGGTGTCTGGAGTCGAGAGGCGCTTGGTGACCCAAAAGCCGATGGTGATCGCCGGATTGAAATGTCCGCCGGAAACGTGCCCCAGCGCGGAAACCATGACAGCGATGGCCAGTCCGTGGGCTAGCGCGACGGTCAGCAAACCGATGCCGCCGGTGGCGTTGCCGCGAAGTTGCATATCCACGCAAACCGCGCCTTCGCCAAAGAAAACCAGCGCGAACGTGCCGATAAATTCGGCCGTCAATTTCTGGGAGAGGTTGTACATGAGCAGGGATTCTAACTGGAAATTTTTGCGGGGGCTAGGCCTGTGAAGTTTTCTGAAGGATAACAGATAACAGCGAGCCTCCGGCAGTTGGAAGGAAAGAAGCACACCGAGTCACGCGCTCCTTCGCGCTTGCTGCTCGCTGATTACTGATTACTGATTGCTTGCTCTACCGCGAAGCCGCCACCGGCGCGTTCACCGGCGTGAGCCAGCCGTGGGCGTCGGGTTTTTTGCCGCTCGTGACGGCGAAGAACTCCTGTTGAATCGCGCGGGTGATTGGTCCGGCGGAGCCCTTGCCGATCACGATCTTGTCCACCGAGCGGATGGGCGTGACCTCCACGGCGGTGCCGACGAAGAACACTTCGTCCGCAATGTAGAGCATTTCGCGCGGGATGGCCGATTCCTTCAGGGGGATGTTCAGGTCGCCGGCCAGCTTGGCTATCGCGTCGCGGGTGATGCCCGGCAGGATGCTGGTGGCGAGCGGCGGCGTGTATAGCGTGCCGTCCTGGACGAGGAAAACGTTCATGCCAGAACCTTCGCTGACGTGGCCGTGCGTATCGAGGGCAATGCCTTCCGCGAAGCCGTTCAGGGAGGCTTCCATGCGGATGAGCTGCGAATTCATGTAATTGGCCGCGGCCTTGGACATGGCGGGCAGCGTGTTGGGGGCGATGCGCGTCCAGGAGCTGACGCAGACATCGACGCCTTTCGAAAGCGCCTCCGGACCGAGATAGGCGCCCCAATTCCAGCAGGCCATGTAATGTTCGAGCGGCGAATTCAGCGGGTTCACGCCGACTTCGCCGTAGCCTCGCAGCACGATGGGCTTCACATAGCAGGCGCCCATTCTATTGAGGCGAACCAGTTCGCAGGCCACGCTGCTGAATTCGTCGACGGAGTAGCCAAGTTCCATCCGGTAGATCTTTCCGGAGTTGATGAGGCGCTGCATGTGCTCGCGGAGGCGGAAGATGGCCGGGCCTTGCGGTGTTTCGTAGCAGCGAATGCCTTCGAAGATGCCCGAGCCGTAGCTGACCACGTGCGAAAGCACGTGCAGCTTCGCGTCATCCCACTGGATGAATTTTCCGTTGTGCCAGATTTTTTCGCTTTTCTGAACAGGCATGGGCGCCTCTCCCTTGGTTGTGATGCGTGCGGCAGCTTGCAAATTCAGAATAGAGGAGGGCTTGCGAAGCGTCAACGCATTCGCTGCGGGAGGCGGGGAGGGAATTCGGCCATATTGGCGCGGTGTGTCTCCGCAGCCGCGACAAATTGGATGCCGATTAATGCTTCGCGGGCGGGGCGGGAGGTTGCGAGGAATCGGCCGGGCGCTCCTCCATCATCGAAGCCGAGCGCGCGAGTAGCTTGCCGTTGTGATTTTCCCAAATCCCCAACAGAACGAAAGGAAGGATGGTGGACGCCGCCCAAAGTTTCGCGTTGCGGGGCAATTTGGCTTCGGGCTCCCAGCGGAACAGCTGCGAGGAGATGAAAATCGCCAGCAGCGCCCACACCAACAAGCAGCCGATCTCCGCCCAGAGCGCGAAGACGTTGGCCTGATCGACCATGGCGCGTTGCAATCCGCTGACCAGATACGTGGCGGGCAGAAAAAGGGCGACGTGCTGGGCCACCTTGGGGAGGTCGGGGAGAGGAACGGTGGCGCCGGAAACGAAGATCAGCGCGAACCAAAGCAATTGATTGATGATTTGCGTTTCCTGCATGGTGTTGGTAACGCTGGCCACGATCAGCCCCAGCGAAGCGAACGAACCGATCCCCGCCAAGGCCAGCAGGAATACGCTGAACAGATTGCCGAGGTGCGTCACGTGATAAACCTCGCGCGCCAGCAGCAGTTCGATAACCACCGTCGGCAGGATCATGATCATGTTGGCGAGGATGCTCGACGTGATCATGCTGAACGCGGAGACCGGGGAAAGACGGAACCTGCGCAGGATGCCTTGCTCACGCCAGGTGACAATCTGCGCGCTTAATCCCCAAAACGTGCCCATCACCGACATGGCCACCACCGGCCCCATCAAGTAGCGCACCACAACCGGGTTGCCCTTGGCGAAGATACTGCCGTAAAGGAAGAAGAACACCATGGGCATGACCAGGCTGAAAAAGAGGAACGCCTTATTCCGCATCGTGATGCGGATGCGCATGGAAACCAGCGTGAGGATGGTTTTCAATCGCGTAGTCTCCGTCCGGTAAGTTCGATGAACACATCTTCGAGCGAAGGCGTGGAAATTTCGAGACTCACGAGTTCGTTGTTTTCCGCTTCCAGGTGTTTCACCAGGGCGACGATCGCCGGGGCGGTCTTGCGGCAGTGCAGGACGTAGGTGCCGTCGACTTCACGGGCGTCGTTCACCCCGTCGAGGCCCTTCAGGGTGCCATTCGACGCGGGTCGGGCGAAGCGCGCTTCGATGCGCGAAGTGTGTTCCGATTTTTGCTTCAGTTCCCGCGGACTGCCGAGGGCAATCACCTTGCCGTGATCGACGATGGCCACGCGGTCGCAGAGCCGCTCGGCCTCCTCAATGTAGTGGGTGGTCAGCACGATAGTTTTCTTCTCGCGCCTCAGTTCCTCGATGATGTCGTAGATTTCGCGGCGCACCTGCGGATCAAGGCCGGAAGTCGGCTCGTCAAGGAAAAGCACCTTGGGATCGTTCACCAGCGCCATCGCCAGGGCAAGGCGCTGTTTCTGCCCGCCGGAAAGCTGGTTGTAGAAAGCATGGCGTTTTTCCTGCAGGCCAAAGCGCTGCAGAAGCTCGTCGACGTTTCGCCGGCGCTTGTAGAAGCCGGCGAACATGCGGATGGCTTCGTTCACGCGCAGCTTATCTGGCAGGGAAGTGGCTTGCAGCGTTGCGCCGATTTCATTTTTCAGCGCGATCGGGTTTTTTTGCGGATCGAGGCCGCAAACGGAAATGGTGCCGCCATCGGGCACGCGCAACCCTTCGAGAACTTCGACCGTGCTGGTTTTTCCCGCACCATTCGGCCCGAGCAGGCCAAACACTTCGCCTTCGGCAACGGAAAAGCTGACCCCGCGCACGGCTTCGACGTCGCCGTAGCGCTTGACAAGGTCTTCCACCTGCAGGATGGGACTGGCCATGGTTGCGAAGCTTCTATGGTACCGCAGGTGGCGGCCGGGCTCTAACGCGACTTCTTCTTTTTCGGGGAGGAGCGCTTTTGGGATTTGACGCTGGGCTTGGTCGTGCGCTTGGGCGCCCAGCCGTGATGCGCGTAGTCCACGCGCATCTCGATGATTTTCACGCCTTCACTTTCCAGGAGTTTTCTTTGGAGGGACGCGTATGGTTCGGGAATAAGGAGCTTGCCGCGTTCGCCGACTACCCGATGCCACGGAATGCCGCGGCCGGAAGGGGTCGCTGCCAAGGCCCTGCCCGCGGTCCTCGCCCCGCCGCGCAAATGCAAAACCTTGGCGAGCGTCCCGTAGGTAGTAACCCGTCCGCGGGGAATTTGTTGCACGAGTTTGTAGACGGGATCCCAACTCATGGAGGAACAGCATGGTAGTGGGGAAACGTCGCGGGCGCAAGCGACCTTTCCGGCGGAAGCGGGTTAGATAAGGTGTATGAGTTGGCCGGAAACAACGGAGCGCGCGCGTAGAGGAAACTCCGATGAAACGCAGCGAAAAATCCGATGGGGAAATCCGCGCGGCTTGCGCCAACCTGGTCGCATCCGGGAGACGGGCAACGATTACTCATTCGCCGCATCCAATCTTGCCAGATGTAGTGGAAGTATCTTACACTACGCCGAGGTTCAGTCCTGGACCGCTTGTAAGATACAGGCTGCAGCCAAACGCCATGGCCTTTGTCCGCCGCAAGGGAAATGCCTACTACCTGGTGCACAATGTGCGCCGCGGCGGAAAAGTGCGGCAACTGCATCTCGCCCGGCTTGGCGAACGCGCCCGCATCACCGACGCGGTCGTCAAGCAGGTCTCCAAGAAGCACCCCTTCATCGATCTCAACTGGCGGTCGCTTCGCGAACAGTTGGACAACCAGATCGATCTCGCTGACCCCGAGTCCCCAGCCGTTCAAAAACTCGTTCAGAGCCTCCGCAATCTCAATCTCGATCTGGCGGATCTGTATCCCCAGATGCTTCGGCTTTCCGAATCGCCCGCGGTGGCGCAGGAGCTGCTGGTACAACTGCGGCTGCTCTACTCCACCATCCAGGTAAAGCTCGATCAGTTTGGGGGCAGGGACCATCTGAAGAGAATGAACCGGGCAGGCGGCCGGTACGGAACAGCGGCTCCGGATTTCCGGAGACGCTAGGGAGGCGGTCATGGCGACAGGCGACGTTTCACTGAATCCGAATGTGCGCAGCGCGGATACTATCGAGTTTGAGAAAGCGCTGCGGGCAAAGATCGTCGGCCAGAATGACGGCGTGCAGGCGTTGGTCGAATTGTTCCAGGTTTTCACCGCCGGGTTGAACTCTCCCGGCCGCCCCGTTGGGAACTTGTTGTTTCTAGGGCCGACGGGTTCCGGCAAAACGCGCATCGTCGAAGCCGCCGCTGAAATCCTTTTTGGCAGCCCGCGTGCGGTCATCAAGATTGACTGCGCCGAGTTCCAGCACTCCCACGAAATTGCGAAGTTAATCGGCTCGCCGCCGGGATATCTGGGGCACCGGGAAACTCATCCATTAATTACGCAGGAAGAGCTGGCAAAGAACCACACGGACAATCTGAAGCTTTCGTTTCTCCTGTTCGACGAGATTGAGAAGGCCAGCGACGCCCTCTGGCAACTTTTGCTGGGCATGCTGGACAAGGCCACGCTGACGCTGGGCGACAATCGCCGCGTGGATCTTTCGCAAACGGTCATCTTTATGACCTCGAACCTGGGAGCGCACGAAATCACCGATTTGATGGACGGCGGCTATGGCTTTGTGAAGTCCACGGACAAACCGCAGACGAACCTGGATCAAAAGGTGGAACGCACGGCGGTGGAGGCGGCGCGGCGCAAGTTTTCGCCGGAATTCATGAACCGCCTCGACAAGCTGGTCGTCTTCCGCCAATTGAAGAGGCCCGAACTGGAATCGGTTCTCGATATCGAACTCGGCCTGGTGCAGAAGCGCGTGCTGGATACGGCCACCCACAAGTTTCTATTTCGCGTCACCGATTCGGGGCGCGAGTTCCTGCTCCAGGAAGGCACAGACCAGCGCTACGGCGCCCGGCATTTGAAGCGCGCCATCGAGCGCTACCTGGTTTATCCGCTGGCGAACTTGCTCGCCACGCAGCAGGTCAATCTGGGCGACCTGGTGCGCGTGGATTGGGACGGCGTACATAAGGAGCTGACGTTCGTGCGAGAGAAGGAAGGCGCGATCGTGGCGCAGGAGAATCCGGAGGGGCTGGTTCCCGCCGCTGGAGCGCCTCTGGAAGACGGCTTGAGCAAGGACGCACCTGCGGAAGCGGTGGCTGATGCGGCGTCCGCGCGTCCGGCGTTGCCGACGGCGACCCCGGCGGTCGCGAGGCAAACGTTGCAAGGACGTAAGAAGGAACTCCGCTAGTCACGGCGGGCAAGTCCGCTTGATGACGGGGTAACTGGTTCATCGAGAGAGCCATGCAGCGATTGTGTCACTTATAACCCAACGGCTGTGAGCTTTGACACAAATTGTTTCAAGGCTCTCAATATTTGACACAATCGGCACAGCTTTTGGGCGAATGAGACAGTTTCCACTGCAGCAACACACCTATCTTGTTGAACTTCCAGTGGTTTCCGTTTTTGTCATTCTTTTCTCACATTGGCATTTCCCATGCTCTTGAGCAGTTATCTTCCGGGTTGAGACGCGCAAACGTCTCACCTGTGAAATCAGAGCGGTGAGGCGAGGGGCCAGCACCGTTCGGAGAAGGCTCTATGAAAGCAGCGGCAAGGCAACAACTGGATCCCACCATCCGCAGCAACGATACGCGCGACTTTCACCAATCGCTGCGCGCGAAGATCGTCGGCCAGGAAGAAGGAGTGCAGGCGCTCGTGGACCTTTATCAGGTCTTCTGCGCCGGCTTGAATTCGCCAGGCCGCCCCGTGGGCAATCTGTTGTTCCTGGGGCCGACCGGTTCGGGCAAGACCCGCATCGTGGAAGCCGCCGCGGAAATTCTCTTTGGGGACCCGCGGCTGGTGATTAAGGTGGATTGCGCGGAGTTCCAGCACTCCCACGAAATTGCGAAACTGATCGGTTCGCCGCCAGGTTATCTGGGGCACCGGGAAACTCATCCGCTGATTACCCAGGAAGAGCTGGCGAAGAGCCACACGGAGAAGTTGAAACTCTCGTTCCTGCTGTTTGACGAAATTGAGAAAGCCAGCGACGCGCTCTGGCAACTGCTGCTGGGGATGTTGGACAAGGCCACGTTGACGCTCGGCGACAATCGCCGCGTAGACCTCTCGCAGACGGTCATCTTCCTGACGTCGAATCTCGGCGGCGGGGAGATTACGGAATTGATGGGCGGGGGTTTTGGTTTCGTGAAGGCCGACGACAAGCCGAAGGCGAATCTGGACGAAAAAGTGGAGCGTACCGCGGTGGAAGCGGCGCGCCGCAAGTTTTCTCCCGAGTTCATGAATCGGCTGGACAAGGTGGTGGTGTTCCACCCGCTTCAGCGCAAGCAACTCGAACAGGTTTTGGACATCGAGCTGGCGATGGTGCAGCAACGCGTGCTGGAAACCGCCAAGGGGCAGTTTCTGTTCCGCGTGACCACCAACGGACGCGATTTTCTGCTGCAGGAAGGCACGGACCAGCGCTACGGCGCGCGCCATCTGAAGCGCGCGATTGAGCGGCACGTGGTGTATCCCATGGCCAACCTGCTGGCCACCGACCAGGTGCGCATTGGCGACATGGTTTGCATCGATTGGGAACCTTCCGAGGATCATCTGGACTTCATCCGCGAAGGCGAGAACGTGGCTATTCCGGTGCGCCGCGTCGAACCCGCCACGGCGACGAAGGCCACGCAGGCCAAGGGTGGACGTCCGGTGGAAGCGCCCGGCGTGCAGCTACCGCCGGAGCCCGCTCCGCGCTTCGCCCGCTAAACATTACCCAGTTCCAACCGAAGGCCCGGACCAACCAGCGTCCGGGCTTTCTCTTTTCCCTCCGAGACGTATAATTTCGGGTAGCCGCACGCTCGCGGCCGTTCCTCCGGAGGATTTATGTTCGCCAAGTCGCGCGCCCGCTGCGTGCTTCTGCTTTTCCTTTCGGCCGCCCTTTCGTTGATTTCTTCCAGTGCACACGCCCAGCGCACCAGTCTGAAACCCGGCATGAACGCTTTCTCTCCCCAGCAGGACATTTCGATGGGAGCGAAATACGCCTCCGAAGTGGAGAAACAATCTCCCCTCTGCAACGATCCAAAGGTGGATGCGTATCTCACCAAACTCGGCATGCGGCTGGTGGACCACCTCAATACCTTCGGGGTGAAGTATCCCTGGGAATTTCACTGTGTGAACGACAAAGCGATCAATGCTTTTGCGCTTCCCGGCGGGTACGTGTTTATCAATCGCGGCGCGATCGAAGCCGCCGATTACGAAGCGGAACTTGCCGCGGTAATGGCCCATGAACTTTCGCACGTAGCCTTGCGCCACGGCACCAATCAGGCCACCAAGGCGCAATACGCGCAAATTGGCAGCGGCATCGCGGGCATTGCCGGCTCGATCTTCGGCGGGCTTGCGGGCGCGGCCATATCGGGCGCCGGGCAATTCGCCACCGGCAGCGTGCTGCTGAAGTATTCCCGCAGCGCGGAAACGCAAGCGGACGTGATGGGCACGCAGGTGCTGTACGATTCGGGGTTCGATCCGCGCGCCATGGCGGCGTTCTTTGAGAAGCTCAACAGCGCGCAAGCCCCGCCGGAATTTTTCTCCGATCACCCGAACCCGGAAAACCGTGTCGAACGCGTGTCCGAGGAGATCCGGAAACTCGGGGGCGCGCCGCCCGACGCGCAAAAGGATTCGCCGGAATTTGAAGCCATCAAAAGGGAGGTGATGGCCTTGCCGGTTGCGGCCAAGGCAAAGCCCGCCGCTGCTGCCGCGGCAGTTTCAGGGATTCCGAAAGCTGGAACCGTGAAGGTGTCGCCGCCTTCGAAGAAATATGCCGGACTGGACGTGGGCGCCGCCAAACTGAAATATCCAGACGACTGGAAGAAGTACGGGGATAGCAACAACGTGACGCTGGCACCCGATGGCGGCGTGGTAGACAACGGCCGGGGCCAGGCAGAGGTGGCCTACGGCATGATGGTGAGCGTGGCGAAACTCGAGGGGACGCCGCCTGCAGGCCAGGACGCGCTGCAGGCGGCAACAGAAAAGCTGATCACCTCGATGGAAGAGGAAAACGCGAACATGAAAATTACGCGGGATCCGAAAGAGGTCTCGCTGAACGGCGAACGCGCGCTTTCGACCTTCCTGACCAACGATTCGCCGAACGGCGGGCAGGAGACCGACTGGCTGATCACGGTGATGCGGCCCGAAGGGCTGGTGTATTTCGTATGCGTTGCGCCGCGCGAGGATTACAACAGCTTCAGCGGGGCCTTTACCAACGTATTGGACAGCGTGCGCTTCAAGCGCTAGGCGCTCGGCGGCAAAAAAATGGGGCGCCGGGATGACTCCCAGCGCCCCGTTTGACTTTCAAGGTTGGGTCAGTGCCCGTCGTTGAATTGGATCGCCGGCAGCACCGGTGTGCCTTCGACCCGGACGGCGTCGAGCGCCTCCGGATCGAGGCCAAGCAGCTTGAGGATTGTCGGGGCTACCTGGGCGGTTTCCACGAAGCTGTTGACGGTTTCGGCCTTGAGAGCTGGATTCGAAACCAACAGCATCACGTTGGTGTCATCCCATGCATAGCCGCCGTGCTCGGACTGCTTTTTCAGACCGCCGGTGTAGACGACGCCGACGTTGGGAATCACGACGATGTCGGGGGTGCGGGGGTCACCTCCCTCGCGAAGCTTGCAGCAAGGACCCGGCTGGTTTGGAACGCCCGGGGTGTTGAACAGGTTGCTCAGCGAAGCCCCATAGTAGATCTGGCCGAGGCCAATCGTCGAAGCGGCATTTTCCAGATCCGCCACGGCTTCCGCCGTGCGGCCGGAATCTGCCAGCCAAATCTGGGAAATGTCGTCTTCGGCAAGTCCGAGGCCGTTATTGGGATCGTTGTAAACGGCTGGAAGAAGGCTCGCAATGATTGCCGAGGGCGGTTGGCCGTTGTTGCCGGTGCTGCCGGGAATGGGGAAGAAGCGGTTCGGGTCGATCGGCGACTGCCCGTGCTTGGCGGTGACGATGATGGTGGTGGAATCGAGCAAGCCGTTGGCCTTGAGCGCGCTTACCATTTGACCGATGGCCGCATCCACGAACTGGATCTCGGCGAGCATCTTGGGCCTGGGAGTACCCTGGGCATCCTCATAACCGCCAGAGTTTGCGTCAGTTCTGGTAGCAGACTTGGGTGAAATCAACTTTTCACCAACGCTCACCGCCTGGAAGTTCATGCCGAAAATCGCCGGGACTGGAGCCTTGTGGTCTCCGAGGTGAGTCTTGCCGTTGATCCAGTTGACCACCGCGTTGACCTTGAGCTGGTCATAGCACTTGATGGAGTCGAAACCCGTGGTCCAGTCATCGCCATTGGGAACCAGTTGGCCGCAATCCACACTTGCGCTGGGGTTGAGGGCAGCCGTTTTGATACCGGGCAGGGGAATCTGGAGAGAGTTGACCTCCGGGGAATAGTAGTCATCGACGTTGCTGGGCTGATTGGTTCCGGTGGGTCCGGAAACGGCAGCGTAGGCAGCGTGCTTGTCGGACCAGGCAGTGTATCCGCCGTTGGAATGGATCACGCCAAAAATGGTGTTGGTGCGAATGAAGTTCCAGGAGTAAACCGGCTTACAGTTGTTGAAGGGATCGCGCACCAGCTTGTTGGGATCGATCGATTGGACGCCGCCGTCGATCGTCGAATAGCCGGAAAACCCGCCGTTGAGTTTCGACTGGTCGATTTCGTTGCCTTCCTCATATTCGGTCTGCGTTCCGTTAATGGCGCCCATATTGCAAGGTCCCGAGGGCAGGCCGTTGCCGGTGGTTACCGCCGGCGGCGCCAGGACGCGGTCGTAAGCGACGTCGTAATACGCCCCGACGGTCCTCGGTGAGCCGCCGGTGACGAGCGCCATCAGACCTGGAAAGGAGTCCGAGGGGCGCGAGGTTGTTGTCCGGGTGTAATGCACACCGGTCTTGCCAAGCGCGGCAAGGTTTGGACAGGTGTTGGACGCGACGCAGTTTGCATAATCAACGGCGTGCATACCATCGATGCTGAGCAACAGGACGTGTTTGATGTGGGAGTGCCGGTCGTGATCCTCATCCGCCCGCAAAGGGGAGGGCAAAGTGGTCGCGACCAGGCCGAGCAACAATGCGGCTGCGGCTAACTTCTTGATCATGGAGTTCTCCTCATGAAGTTGTGAATGGAGTGTGGGCAATCCTCCGTCATTGAATTGCCTCGTATCAGGCTAAGAGGCTTTTGTTACATCGATGAGACGCGCAGATGTGCGGGAAGTTAAACGCGGCGAATTTTCAGCAAAACAACGGCGGGGGATGAGAAAACTGTTATTGCGCTCCGATCGGGGAAGCGGTTTATGAACGAGTTTTCAGGCTTGGCAAGGGGGGCTCAGCGCTGGTGGACTGCCGCAGGCTGGCTCGCGCCGCGCTGGTGAATCTCTTCCGCGCGCTTGAGCGCTTCCTCGATGTTGGCGCAGATATTTTCCGCGCCGATGTGCCGTTCGAAGCCCGCTTCGCGCATCAACGCCGCGGGCTGGGGACGCGCGCCGCAAACGAGCATCGAGCGGCCGCTGGCCTGAAGTTGCGCGGCAAGTTCCTCGAGGGCGGCGATGCCGGTGGCGTCAATGGCCGTCATATTGCGCAAGCGAACGATCACGATCGGAGGAAGGGAAGCGAGATTTTCGGTGATCTCGGCGATCTTGTCGGTCACGCCGAAAAGAAAAGGCCCGTGGATGCGGTAGACCGCGGTGTAATCGGGAATGTCTTTGTCCTGCAGGATATGCGCGCGGCCGCCTTCGATGTATTCGTCGGTGACCTTGGAAACCGTGGTGGTCATCGAGATTTTCCGGACAAAGCTGAACGCCGCCAGAATCATGCCCACTTCGACAGCTAGGGTGAGATCGGCAACCACTGTCAGCGTCATCGTCAGCAGCCAGACGCTGATGTCCATTTTCGAGAGCTTCAGGATTTCCGGAATTTCCCCCCAATCGCCCATGTTATAGGCGACCATGAAGAGAATTCCCGCCAGCGCGGCCAGCGGAACATTTTTCACCAACGGCGCGGCGAATAGAATCACGGCGAGCAGCGTGAGAGCGTGAATTATTCCCGCGATGGGACTTTTCGCGCCGGAGCGGACATTTGTGGCTGTCCGGGCGATCGCTCCCGTGGCAGGCAGGCCGCCGAACAAAGGCGAAGCGATATTCGCCACGCCTTGCGCGATCAATTCCACGTTGGGATTGTGCTTGTCGTTGCTCATCTTGTCGGAGACGACGGCGGAGAAGAGCGATTCGATTGCGCCCAGCATCGCCACGGTGACCGCGGGCGAAAGCAGGTGCAGCAGCAACTGCGGTTGCAAGTGCGGCACGGCCAGGTGTGGCAGGCCGCTGGGAATGCCCCCGAAGCGCGTCCCGATTGTCTCCACCGGCAATTGAAACAGCGCCACCGCCGCGGTTGCGCCAAAGCAGACCACGATGGCGCCGGGCACACGCTTCAGAAATCTCGCGCAGAAAATCATGACCGCCAGCGAAACGAAGCCAACCGTGGTTGCCACCCAATTCAACGTATGAAAATTGGCCGCGATGGCGCCCAGGCGGTGAAAAAAGTCGCCCGGTACATGCTCCATGCGCAGGCCGAATAGATCTCGGATCTGCGTGCTGGCAATGAGAATGGCGATGCCGTTGGTGAAGCCGACCACGACCGGCCGCGGGAAAAACTTCACCATGCTGCCAAGGCCGGTGACACCCATGATCACGAGCAGAACGCCCGCGAGCATCGTGCAAGTGAAGAGGCCATCCAGCCCATACCGCGTGATAATGCCGAGCACGACGACAACGAACGCGCCGGTGGGCCCGCCAATTTGCGTTTTCGAACCGCCCAGCGCGGAAATCAGGAAGCCCGTGACGATCGCGCAGTAAATCCCCGCCTGGGGTGATACGCCCGATGCAATCGCAAAGGCCATCGCCAGCGGCAGAGCCACCAGGCCGACGGTGACGCCGGCGATCAGGTCCGAAATAAATTTTTGTGTGTTGTACTCGCGAAGAAGGATTACCGATTTCGGTAACCACGCATCCATTGTCGCACTCATGTTCCTGCTGACTTCCCTCCGTGTTTACTCTAGAGAGTCTACCAGCAACGGAGCTTGGAACCGTGTGATGTCCGCACATGTGTGCGCGTGGTACCACCATGCACGCTGAAGACATCCTGCAATTTTAACGAGGAGCGCGTCAGCAATTCCCGGCGCTGTTCGCGAGTGGCACAGGCGCGCCTGCCCCTGCGCCGGATTGAAGGAGTTCCCACTAATCCGCGGCTTCGCTGCGTTTTCCGGACGGCTTCCAGCGCAGGATCGGTTTGCGCGCCGCGCCAACCTCGTCCAACCGCCGCACGCGCGTGGTGTGCGGAGCGGTTTTCACCAGGTCGGGAGTTTCCGTCGCTTCCAGGGCGATCGACTTCATGGCATCGATGAAGAGGTCGAGCTCCTCGATGGATTCGGACTCGGTAGGCTCGATCATCAGGGCGCCCGGCACAATCAGCGGGAATGCCGTGGTGTAGGGATGAAAGCCATAGTCGATCAGTCGCTTGGCGATATCCATGGTGCTCACGCCGTTCTTTTTCTGGATGGCGTCGCTGAAGACGACTTCGTGCATCGAAGGCTTGGTGTAGGGAAGATCGAACGCGTCTTCGAGGCCCTTGCGGATGTAGTTCGCGTTCATCACGGCGTCTTCCGTGGCCTGACGCAGGCCGGGGCCGTAGGCCAGAATGTACGCGAGCGCGCGCACGAGCACGCCGAAATTGCCGACGAAGGCGCGAACGCGCCCGATGCTGTCCTTACGCTGAAAATCCAAGGCCAGCCGCCCGCCCTCTTTTTCCGCCAGCACGGGCACCGGCAAATAGGGTTCGAGAATTTTCTTCATGGCCACAGGACCCGCGCCGGGTCCGCCGCCGCCGTGGGGCGTCGAAAACGTTTTATGCAGGTTCAAGTGCATTACGTCGACGCCGAGGTCGCCGGGCTTGGTGATTCCGGCGAGGGCGTTCATGTTGGCGCCGTCCATATAAAGGAGCGCGCCCTTGGCGTGCAGGACTTCCGCGATTTGGGGAATTTGCTGCTCGAAGATGCCCAGCGTGCTGGGATTTGTGAGCATCAGCGCGGCCACATCCGGCGTCACTTGCTCGCGCAGATGTGCCAGATCCACCTGGCCTTCGGCGTTGGACTTGATGTTTTCTACTTCATAGCCGGCAATCACCGCCGTGGCCGGATTGGTGCCGTGCGCGGAGTCTGGAATCAGGACTTTCTTGCGCGGATTGCCGTTTTTCGTGTGATGTGCGCGAATCAGCAGCAGGCCGGTCAGTTCGCCTTGCGCGCCGGCGGCCGGTTGCAGAGTGATGGCGTCCATGCCGGTGATTTCGAGCAGGCATTTTTCCAGCAGCTGCAAAACCTTCAGGCAGCCCTGCGAAAGTTCCTGCGGCTGGTAGGGATGTTCCGTGGCGATGCCATTGAGCCGCGCCACAAACTCGTTCACGCGCGGGTTGTACTTCATGGTGCAGGAACCCAGCGGATACATGCCGAGATCGATGGCGTAATTCCAGGTGGAAAGCCGTGTGAAGTGGCGGATCACCTCGATCTCGCTGACCTCGGGGAACCCTTCGACGCCGCCGCGGCGATGCGCTTCGCCCAGGGCTTTCGCCGGGTCCGCCGCAGGCACATCCAGGGGAGGCAATTCAAACGCCCGTTTGCCCGGGGAGGATTTCTCGAAGATCAATCCTTCATTCTGATTCGTTTGCCGCGTCGCCTTTTTGATCCGCTCGCTCATTCTTTTCCGTCTCCGCGCACTTTGCGTCTCTGCGCGAGGATTTTCATGACCGGCATCCTCAGTTCGTTACTTCCCTACTTCGCTTCCGTGATCGACTTCCTCACTCCGGCCACAAACCGCTCGATCTCCCCTCGCGTGGTTGTCTCTGTCACGCAGACCAGCGCATTCTTCGAGAGTTCGGGATACGCGGTTCCCAGCACGTATGGACCGACGATCTTCTCCCGCAATAAATCGGCGTTCACAATGCGCACCGACTTCGGAAACTCCACCGCGAACTCATTGAAGAACGGCCCGGGGAAAGTGCGCTTCACGCCGGGGATCTTCTCCAGTTCGGCAAGGGCGAAATGCGCCTTGGAAAGATTCTGCTCCGCTTGTTCGCGCAAGCCCTCCTTGCCGAGCAGCGTCAGATGCACGGTGGCCGCCAGCGCGCAAAGGGCCTGGTTCGTGCAAATATTCGAAGTCGCCTTCTCGCGGCGGATATGTTGTTCGCGCGTCGCCAGCGTCAGCACAAAGCCGCGGCGTGCTTCGCGGTCCGTGGTTTGTCCTGCAAGTCTCCCTGGCATCTGGCGGACATATTTTTCGCGCGAAGCCACCACGCCCACGTAGGGCCCGCCATAACTCGGCGCCAGACCGAAGCTCTGGCCTTCCATGGCGACAATGTCTGCTTCCGCGGGCGGCTTTACGGCGCCCAGCGAAACTCCTTCGGCGACGGCCACCACGAGTAGCGCACCGGCGGCTTGCGTGATCTTCGCCAGCGCGGCGGGCGACTCAATGACGCCAAAAAAATTCGGCGACTGCACCACCACCGCGCACACATCTTCCCGCAGCGCGGATTGCAGAGCTTTTTCGTCCAGCGTGCCCATGGCCGTGTAGGAAATCTCTTCCACGTGCAATCCCGAATTCTTCGCGTAGGTCCGCAGCACTTCGCGGTATTCGGGATGCACCGAGCGGCCCACCAGCACGCGCCGCCGGCTGGTGACGCGCTCGGCCATCAGCACCGCTTCGGTGGTGGCGGTCGAGCCGTCGTACATCGATGCGTTGGCCACTTCCTGCCCGGTCAACTGGCACATCAACGTTTGAAATTCGAAGATCGCCTGCAGCGTGCCCTGGGTGATTTCGGCCTGGTACGGCGTATAGGAAGTCAGGAACTCGCCGCGCTGGATGATCGTGTCGGTCACCACGGAACGCAGGTGGTTGTAGACGCCGGCGCCGAGAAAACTGGTGTAGCCTGCGGAATTTTCCGCTGCGCGCGCCTGGAAATATTCGATGATTTCCTGTTCGGAGTACGGGCCCGGCAGGTTCAGCGGCTTTTTCAGCCGGTAGGCTTCGGGAATGGAAGAGAAGAGTTCTTCAGCGGTTTTGATGCCAATCGCGGCCAGCATCTGCTGCCGTTCGGCAGGGCTCTTCGGGAGATAACGCATCAGGCGGACGCCTCTTTCTTCTTTTCGGCGATATAGGTTTCATACGCCGCGGCATCCATCAGCGCGGCGACTTCGGCGGGATTGGCGAGCTTCATCTTGATCAGCCACCCGGTGCCGTGGGGATCGGTGTTGATGGCCTCGGGCTTGTCTTTCAGTCCGCCGTTGGCTTCGACTACCTCGCCGCTCGCCGGCGCATAAATGTCGCTGACGGCCTTCACGGATTCCACCGAGCCGAACGATTTGCCGGTGACGACCTGTGTTCCCACGGCCGGCATTTCCACGAAAACCACGTCGCCGAGTTCGCTCTGCGCGTAATCGGTGATGCCCACGGTGGCCACGTCACCCTTTACCTCGATCCATTCGTGGTCTTTGCTATAGCGGAATTGCGTTGGATAACTCATGGAGCGCCTCTTTCGTCCTCAGATTCCTATTTCCGAAATCGAACCACTCAAATCGTTGGCCGCAGGGGCTAAATCCCCGCATTTCCTTAGCACTTATGGCGCGGCGGAAACCGCGCCATCTCGAAATGCCTTTCCAGGACCGTTTGCGGCCTTTTCTCCCCGCGTGTCACTCGCCATTCGCCACTTTCTTCTTCTGGCTATTGGCTAACGGCTAATGGCTTCTTCGCTCTCTTATAAAACGGCGTCGCCACCACCTGGGCTTTGCAGCGCTGCGAGCGAATCTCCACGTAAATCGGCGTTCCTAGCGCCGTCATGGAAGGCGGCAGGTAGGCCAGGGCGATATTTTTGCCAAGCGTCGGGGATGGCGAGCCGCTGGTCACCAGGCCGATCTCTTTCCCATTTTCGTCGACGCAGGGGTAGGTGTCGCGGGCGATGCCGCGATCGACCATTTCCAGGCCCACCAGCGCGCGCTTCAAGCCTTCGGCTTTCAGTTTCACCAGCGCGTCGCGGCCGATGAAGTTGCCTTTTTCGAGGTGGCAGTAGCGGTCCAGCCCCACTTCCCACACGTTGATCGTGTCGCTGATCTCGTGCCCGTAAAGCGCCATCTTTGCTTCCAGGCGCAGTGTGTTGCGCGCCCCAAGGCCACACGCGACGATGCCGAACTCCTTGCCAGCGTCCATCACGGCGTTCCAGACACGCTCACTGGTGGCTGTGTCCGAAGGGATGTAAATCTCGAAACCGTCCTCGCCGGTGTAGCCCGTGCGGGCAATCAGCGTATTGGGCAGGCCGCAAACGGCGCCGTGCGTGAACCAGTAATTCTTCACCGTGTCGAGCTTCGCGCCGGTTAATTTCTGCAAAGTTTCCGCGGCGCGCGGCCCCTGAATCGCCAGTTGCGTGTAAGCGTCGCTGAGGTCCTCCACCTGGCAGTCCATCCCTTTGGTGTTTTCGCGCACCCAGTTGATGTCTTTCTCGCGGGTGCCGGCGTTGATCACCAGCAGGTAATCGTCTTCGCCCAGGCGGTGCACGATCACGTCGTCCACAAATGTGCCGGCTGGGTAGAGCATCGCCGAATATTGCGCCTGCCCGATGGCTAGCCGTGAAGCGTCGTTCATCGTCAGGTGCTGTACGGCGGCCAGCGCGCCACCGGGATTTTTTGCGCTGTGAATGCGGATGTCGCCCATGTGGCTGACGTCAAACATGCCCACGCCGCTGCGCACGGCGCGGTGTTCGCACAGCAGATTGCCGCTGCACGGGTATTCGACAGGCATGTCCCAGCCGCCGAAATTGACCATTTTGGCGCCCAAGCGCTTGTGCAGCGCGTTGAGTGCCGTTTTTCTGAGAATTGGAGTCGACGGCGAGTTTCCGGAGTCCATTCGGGTTACTCGGGCAGCACGCGATGGTAGCACGCGTTCCAACCGGGGGTCAAAAGCAGGCGAATCGAGACAGGGGGGCGAGCGAGCGGGGGGCGAAGTTTTCTCCGCAAGGGCTCTTGTTGGATGCGCAGCAGGGAAGTTGCCGCACGCTTGCTGGCGGGGCGCCGCTCGGTTAGAGTTTTTGGGGAGGCGCGCATGGCTGCCCGTCAACAAGTTCGCTGTTCCCAGTGCGACAAAGCCGAGGAATACTGCACCTGCGAAAAATACTGCGCCATTTGCAAGGGCCAAACCAACGTGCGCTTGTGCGTGGATGGGTTATATTATTGTCCAGACTGCCGGGAAGCGTGCGACGTGGCCCTGGCGAATGAACGGTAACCGTGACTAAGTATCCTCTACACCTGCTCCTTTCGCTCGACCATGACGAACGCCTGGCCGCCGCGGCGGGCGGGGCGATGCGTATCTTCGCCGATGCCGCGGGGCTTTCCAATGAAAACATCGAGCAGCTCAAAGTGGCGGTCGTTTCGGCCTGCAAGCTCTGCTTCGGCTTTCATGACAACAGCACCACGCCCTGCCAGGTGAATTTCCGGCGACTGGATGACCGGATCGAGGTGGAAGTGTGCGTCCCCGGCGTCGCGGCCCCTGGCGAACGGCTGCAGGTTGCCTGGGATGGCGTCGATTCGGTGCAGTGCGAAGATCGCGACAATTGTGGCGTGCTGCGTCTCACCAAGTTCGTCCCCGCCACCGCGTAAACCGTGACATGTTTTCCGTGACGCGTAATTTGGAGAGCAATTTTGCCGTGCGGACAGGCGCACAGGCAAGAATGCCTGTGCCACTCGCCTCAGAGAGTAAAAATGTAGCTTCCTGCAGGCAAGGGTGCTCTATCCAGATTTTTCTTGCTTGGTGTTGACAGCGAAAAGGAAACAGGCTCGCCGCCAGGATGGCGGCGATACCAAAGGCCGCCTGAGGGTTCACCGAGGATTCGCTTCGGGGCACGGAACACAGCCCGCGAGCCGCGGCTCATTACATCTTGAAGGCGAAAGTATTCTTCTTGATCAGGTCGGTCATCTGGTCGTCGGTTACGGCGATGCTGATCAAAACGCGGTCGCCGGACGGGGCAACGCTCGCCTGATCCAGCAACTGGCCGAGGTCCGGATTGTCTTTCGCGGTCTGGTATTTCTTGTACATCAGCCCCGCGGTTATCAACTGGCTCAGTGTGTTGGCGTCTTCCGTGGAGCCGCAAACGGCCTGGAATTTCCCGGCCATGCCGCTGTCCGCGGTGGCGGTGATGACCATGGCCTGCATGCGGGCGACGAGCTTCGCCGCTTCGGGGAACTGCTGCACTTCCGGCGCCAGTTGGGCCATCGCGAGTTTCGTGTAGCCCTGATTGAGCACCGCCCAGACCACGCCGTTGCCGTTGGTTTCGTTAATCAAGCCGAACATTTTATCGTTGCGCAGCAGGCTGTCTTCCTCGCCATAGCGCACGGCGATCATCTGCTCCAGCAATTGCCGGTGGCCGAAGGCAGCCTTGTTGGAATCGACGAAAAAGAAAAAGAGGTCATCCGGGCCGACGCCGGAGCCAAAAGCGAACAGGGTGTAGCCGTGCGATTTGGCCGTCGGGAGCTTCTGCGCCTTGAAATACGCTTCGGTGGAATCGGGATTGAAATTGCCAAGCGCGATGCCCACGATTTCTTCGCTGGAGGGCACGGCCGAGTCCGCCGTCTTGCTTATGGAGGGGTCCTTGCTTAGCGCCGCTTGTGGGACGAGGCCCCAGGTGAGTTCATCCACCTGCGAATTGGTGTCGATGCCTGCGGAAGCGAGGAACTTCTCGAACTGCCGGAAGCGTTCGGGGAGCATCTGCTGCTCCAGCGCCGGATACCATTTCATCGTGCGCGCCTTCTTCAAGTCCGCGTACGCAAATTCGCCGACGTTCTTGGGGAACATGCCGATCGTGTCCGCCCCCAGGCTGCCCGCCTTCGCGGGCTTCGCCGATGCCGCCACCAGGACCAGCAGGGCGCACGCCGCCGTTACTCTCGTCGCCAAGATCTTGCACTTCCTCATGCAAAGCTCCTTTCAAGGGGCCGGGTGGAAACTTCAGTGTACGCTACTCGGCGAAGATCGGCCTTTTGCCTAGCCAAGCCGCTTGCGCAGTTCGTCAACCTTGCTCCGCATTTGCGCCACGTAGGCTGGGTCTTTCAAGCCTTCCAGATTGATTTCCACATTGGCGAGCGCGCCTTTCGCCCCCGCTACGGCCATTAGACGCGCCACCAGCAGGTCTGATTTCATGGATGCCGCCGAGATTCCATCCAGTTGCACGAGGCGCTCCAAAAGATCCGCGGTCTTTTCGGCGACCTGCAGCGGCACTTCGGATGCGCCTTTCGTCGCCGATTGAATTGCCGCTTCGCGCGCTTCTTTTTCCTCCGGCGTGCCCTGCGGAAGCTTGTAGGCGGCCAACACGGTGTCGTACGAACTGGCGTCGCGGTCGATCGCGGCGGTCAGTTCATCGGTTATCTTCCGCAGCGTTTCGAGGTGCTCCGAGAGCTTGTCCACGTGCAGAATCTGCGACTTCTTCTTGCGCGAAAGCCCGGCAACCATTTGCCCGAGCGCCGCCGCGAGCGCCGCCGCGAAGGCGGATGCGCTTCCGCCACCCGGGGTGGGGGATGCCTCAGCAACAGCCTCGACGAACGGACGCGCGAGCTGCGCGAGCTTTCCTTCTCTCGCTTCCAGCGGAGCGCCGCTCAATGCCGCTGCCAGCTTGTTTTCAAACACCTGCGAGGGCGAAAAGTTTTCGAGTTGCAAAAAATAATCGGCGGCCATTTCGATGGCCTTTTTGGGCACCAGGCCCACGATTTCGCTGCCCACCGGCATCACGCCGTAACGCTCCGCTTCGCGCTTCACAGCCGCGTAAACACGATGCATGGGCGTCTGCTCGTAGTCTGTCAGGTTGATGGAGACCTGCGCCAGGTTGCGCGCTTTCAGCTCCACGCCCATGGATTTGACATAGCGGAAGCCGCCATTGGAAAAGCGAATTGCGCGGGCGATTTTGTTGGCGATATCGATGTCGGATGTGTTCAGATTCACGTTATAGGCGACCAAAAACTTGCGTGCGCCTACGACGGTTACACCGGCCGTGGGATGCAGCTTTGGTTCGCCGATGTCCGGCTGCCGGTCGTGATTTTTCTTGAGCTCTTCGCGCAGCCCTTCGAACTGTCCTTTGCGGACATTCTCCAGGTTCACGCGATCCGGCCGCGTTGCGGCGGCCTCGTAGAAGAAGATCGGGATGCGATAGCGCTTCCAGATCTCGTTGCCCACGCGCTTTGCCAGCGCCACGCAATCTTCCAGTGTCACGCCTTCCACCGGGATAAATGGCACCACATCCGTTGCACCCACACGTGGATGCGCGCCTTTATGGACGGTCATGTCAATCAAATCCATGGCCTTGCCGGCGCCCAAAATGGCGGCCTCCGCCACCGCGTCGGGTTCCCCCGCCAGGGTAATCACGCAGCGGTTATGGTCGGCGTCCATTTCGCGGTCCAGCACATAAACGCCCGGCACGCTACTCATCACCTGCACCAGTGCGTCGACCTTGGCCGGATCGCGGCCCTCCGAAAAATTCGGCACACACTCAATCAGTCGTTTCATCGCTCTCCATCCCGCTTCTTAAACTCTGTGGTCCCTGTGGCCCTCTGCGGTCTCTGTGGTGAATCTTTATTCTGATTTTCAGTCCTTCATCCAGACAATAGCGCCGCGCTTCATGGTCATCCAGCAGAGGTTCATTCCAAAATGATAAGGAATTTCCCGGTAATCCTCCACTTCCCACACGGAAAGGTCCGCTTGTTTGCCGGGTTCCAGCGAGCCGATCGAGGCGTGGCGGCCCAGTGAATACGCCGCATTGATGGTCGCCGCGCAGATCGCCTCCGCCGGGGTCATACGCATTTGATTGCAGGCCAGCGAAAGCACCATGGGCATGCTGACCGTGGGACTTGTGCCTGGATTGTAATCCGTGGCCAGGCCGACGATGGCGCCGGCATCGATCAATTTTCGCGCGGGGGCGTAGGCCTTCAATCCCAGATGGAAATCGCAGCCTGGCAGCAGGGTCGCAACTGTATCGGATTTTGCCAGCGCGCGAATGTCCGCGTCGTTCACCTGCTCCAGGTGATCGCAGCTTGCCGCTAGGAGTTCCACCGCAAGCCGCGTCGCTCCGGTGTGTGACAACTGCTCCGCGTGCAGGCGCAGCCGCAGCCCGTGTTCCTTGGCTCGCGTCAGCAATCGCTTCGATTGGCTCACCGTGAATGCGCCGCGATCGCAAAAAACGTCGCAATATTCCGCCAGGTCGCGCACGGCCACTTCCGGCAAAAGCTTGTCGATGAGCAACGCAAGATACATCTCCGCGCCGCCGGGCTTGCCGCGATATTCCAAAGGCACCACGTGCGCGCCGAGAAAGGTCGAGATAATTTCGACGGGTTGTTCCTGGTTTAACACGCGGTGCAACGTCAGAATTTTTAATTCACTGGCAACGTCGAGCCCGTAGCCACTCTTGGCCTCGATGGTGGTTGTGCCGTGCGCCGCGAATTCGCCCAGGGCTGCAACCGCGCGCTTCTTCAATGCCTCGCGCGTCGCCGCCCGCAACTTCTTCACCGAGTTGAGAATCCCCCCGCCGTTGCGCGCGATCTCTTCATAGCTGGCGCCCTGGATTTTCAGTTCATACTCTTCGGCGCGGCTGGCGGCATGAATCAAGTGCGTATGCGAGTCCACAAATCCGGGCAAGATCACGCGCCCGCCAACGTCAAATTTCTCGGCGCGCTTCGCCTCCGGCCGGCGTTCCACGTCCCTGCGTGTTCCGGCACCGACGATCTTACCGTCGCGCACAAGCATCGCGGCGTCTCGGACCAAGCCCACCTTGGAGAGGGAGCTGCCGCGCCGCGGTGCGCCGCCGCGCAGAGTCAAAATCTGTGATGCACCTGTAATGAGAAGACTATCGCTCAATGCCTAAGCATTATGCCCAAGCGGGGCGGCGATTGCACCTACGCCCCAATGGCCTTTCCCTGATAGGCGGGAACGAAAACTTCCTTCACAAACGTATCAATCGACGTGGGCGTTGCGTTTGTTGCGCTGCGCGGCTTGATTCCTGTGACGAGGCCGGTGTTGAATCCCTTGAACACTTCCACAAAGTATGAGGCCGATTTGCCCGGGATACCCATCTTGGCCATGGCGTCTTCCACCTGCTCGTAGGAGAACTGCACGTAACGCAGCTCTGGCCTGCCGATGCCTCTGGCGATCGCGGAGGTCACTTCGATCATGCTCAAATCGCGTTCGCCCAGGAGCTCCTGCGCCTGCTTGCCGTTGAAATCGAGTTTCAGCAATCGGTCCGCGGCGTAGGCGCCAATGTCCCGCGTGGCAATCATGGGAATCCGCAAGTCCGGCTTCAGGGCCGCGCCAAAGTTCCCATCACGCGAATCATTTCAATGGCGCCCAAATAGTTTTCCATAAAAAAGGCGGGGCGCAGGTGCAAGATGTTCAGGCGTTCCAGCCCATCCAGCTTCTTCTCGAATTGTTGCAGCCCGGCGATCGGTTCGATTCCGGCGGGAATCTGGGCGCCAATGCTGCTCAGGTTCACGGCGCAGGCCAGGCCCGCATTTTTAGCCGCCGAGACGATGGCTGTGGAGTCCGCTTCGTGTTCGTCGCGGTAATCCGGCGAGGCCAAGTTCGGCGGAATCATCAAGAATGCCGCGCGCCCGGCTAGCGCTTTCGTAAGCGCGTCGGCGTGGTTCACGTCGGCGACAAACGCTTCCGCTCCGCGCTGTACAAACGGCCGCAGCCGCGAGGCGCTGCGACCGACGACCCTTACCTGCTCGCCTTTTCCCAGAAGTTTTTCGTTGATGAACGAACCGATATTTCCTGTAGCGCCCAGGATGGTATACACGATAGCTGCTCCTCGACCGCGGGTCCCCGCACCGGGACGTCAGCGAACCGCGGTTGCCGCTATCCTATAACATTGGGACTTTAACGCCAGTTTTTCGCGCGAAGGCGACGGCCTCCGGATAGCCCGCATCGACGTGGCGAACCACGCCCATGCCGGGATCGTTGGTCAGCACTCGTTCGATGCGCTTGGCCATCTCCGGGGTGCCATCGGCGCAAGTGACCTGCCCGGCGTGCTGGGAATAGCCAATGCCGACGCCGCCACCGTTGTGAATGGAAACCCAGGATGCGCCGCTGGCGGTATTGATCAACGCGTTCAGCAGCGCCCAATCGGCCACGGCGTCTGAACCGTCCTTCATCGATTCCGTCTCGCGATAAGGCGATGCCACCGAGCCGCAATCCAGATGATCGCGGCCCATCACGACTGGCGCCTTCAAATCGCCCTTGGCCACCAGTTGGTTGAGTGCCAGGCCGAATTTGTCGCGCTCGCCGTAACCCAGCCAGCAAATGCGCGACGGGAGTCCCTGGAACTTCACCTTTTTCTGCGCCATGGTGATCCAGCGTTTCAGGTGTTCGTTCTCGGGAAACATCTCCAAAACGAGTTGATCGGTGCGCGCGATGTCCGAAGCTTCTCCCGAAAGCGCGGCCCAGCGAAACGGCCCTTTTCCTTCGCAGAACAACGGCCGAATGTAGGCCGGCACGAAGCCGGGAAAGCCGTAGGCGCTTTTCACGCCGGCTTCGTAGGCAAAGGTGCGGATGTTGTTGCCGTAATCGAATGTGATCGCGCCGAGTTTTTGCAAATCGAGCATGCCTTGCACGTGCTCGCCCATCGCGGCAACGGCACGCTTACGGTATTCCTGCGGATTGCTCCTGCGCAATTCCAGCGCTTGCTCAAGCGTCATTTTATTGGGCACGTACCCGCCAATGGGGTCGTGGGCGCTGGTCTGATCGGTCAGCACGTCGGGCACCACGCCGCGCCGCGCGAGTTCGGGAATCAGGTCCGCGCAGTTGCCGACCAGCCCGACGGAAGTGGCTTCGCCCTTGCGAACCGCGTTTTTCAAAATGCGCAGCGCCTCGTCGAGCGAAGTTACCATCACGTCGCAATAGCCGGTCTTCAGGCGCTTCTTGATGCGCTCCGGATCAACGTCGATGCCGAGGAAAGCCGCGCCGTTCATCGTGGCGGCCAACGGCTGGGCTCCGCCCATGCCACCCATGCCGCCGGTCACGACGAGTTTTCCCCTCAGGTTGCCGCCGAAGTGTTGGCGCGCCGCGGCGGCAAACGTTTCGTAGGTGCCCTGCAAAATCCCTTGCGTGCCGATGTAGATCCAGCTTCCCGCGGTCATTTGACCGTACATCATGAGTCCCGCGCGATCCAGTTCATGAAATTTTTCCCAGGTGCTCCAGTGACCCACCAGATTGGAATTGCACAGCAACACGCGAGGGGCATAGTCATGGGTGCGAAACACGGCTACGGGCTTGCCCGATTGCACCAGGAGGGTCTCGTCAGATTCCAACGCGCGCAGCGATTTCACGATGGCGTGAAAGCAATCCCAGTTGCGCGCCGCTTTGCCCGTTCCGCCGTAGACCACCAGGTCTTCCGGCTTCTCTGCCACGTCGGGATCGAGATTGTTCAGGAGCATGCGCAGAGCCGCTTCCTGCTGCCAGCCTTTGCAGGAAAGCTGCGTGCCGCGCGGCGCGCGAAAGGGACCGCGGCTGGCGGCTGGATCGTTCATCGCTGGCGTCAGTGCGCTCATTTTTCTTGCTCCTTCGGCACTATTTTAGCTCAGCGGACGCGGGCTTTGCATTTTGTATGGAAAGTCTCACGCGGCCGGCTGCGTGGCGGCTATGCAGGCTGTTCCGATTTTCTTGCCGCCACTCCGCGCGTCACCGCGACGGCTAGCAGCAAACTGCCAACCAGCAGCACCGCGCCGAGGAAATACGGCGCTCCTGGCAGATACATCTTCGTGCCTGGAGCAATCGCGGCGCTGAAGACTTGCGTGAACAGCAGCGGCCCGGCCATGCCGGTCATCGCCCGCAGGGAATTGATCGCGCCCTGCAGTTTTCCCTGCGTGGAATGATCCACCATCTGCGACATCAGCGATTGCATCGCCGGCCCCGCCACGCCCCACAGCGCGATGAATGGCACAGCCGCCACAAATCCCCAACCTTTGGCGGCCATCGCGAAGCCCGCAAACCCAATCGCGCCGAAAAGCAACCCGGAAATGAGGCTCCAGCGTTCGCCAAATTTTTTCACGAACGGCCCCACCATTCCTCCGGAGACGCTGGCGATACAGATCCCCACTGCGCCGAGCACCAACCCGACCGTTCGCTCATCCCAGCCGTAGCGATACTCCGTGTATAGCACGAATACGCTCGGCAATGCCTGATGCGCGAGATAATAGAGGACCGTTACCACGGACAATCCTGAAAGCACGGGATGCGAACGCAGCAGCGTCAGCGAACCAAGTGGATTCGCCATGTGCCACGCGGACTTGGCCCGCTTTTCCTCCGGCAAGGATTCGGGCAGAACGAGCATTCCATACAGGAAATTTGCCAGGCTCAGTAGGGCGGCGGCCCAGAACGGCGCGCGCAAGCTGTAATGACCGAGGACGCCGCCCACCGCCGGACCGATCACGAAGCCCATGCCGAACGCCGCGCCCAGCATTCCGTATTTCTTTGCGCGCTGTTCCGGAGGCGTCACGTCCGCGATGTAGGCGAAGGCCGTGGAGACATTGGACGTGGTCAATCCGGAAATGACGCGCCCCAAAAAAAGCCAGTGCAAATTGGGCGCGATGGCCATCAGGATGTAGTCGAGTCCGAGGCCAAGGCAGGAAATGAGAATGACCGGGCGCCGGCCGAAACGGTCGCTCCACGCGCCCAGCACGGGGGAAAACAGAAATTGCATGGTGGCCCAGGCGAAGGAGAAGTAGCCGGTGACCGCGGCCGCGCGCGCCATGTCCCCGCCCTCAAACTGGATAATGAGGTTGGGCAAAACCGGAGCGATGATGCCGAATGCCAGAAAATCCAGCGTCACGGTGATGATGATGAATGCAAACGTGGCCCGCGAGGCCGCGGGAGTTCCTGGCTCGGCTGCGATTTCTCGGCGCTGCCCTTGGTTGGCATCGAATTCCATAGGGGTTTGATTCTAGCCTACTCCCGGCCCATACCCACCAGTTCTGCTAAACACGTCGCAAGGAAGTACCATGGCCAAGGATTACGTCGAAAAGCGCGGATCGAGCGACTACGTCGTAGATAGCCGGATCCCCATCGACACAATTGTTACGGCCTTCCTCAATGACGACACTCCGGAGACGACCCGGAGTTCCTTTCCGACCCTGGCGCTACAGCAGGTTTACGGTGGCATTCTTTTCTATTTGGAAAATCGGGAGGCGGTTGAGAACTCCATGAAGGTGGATGAGGAAGCCCTCACTAAGCTGAATGAGGAATTCCGCGCCAAGAACCCTGCTCTGTTTCAAAAACTCCGGGAAACGAAGCAAGCGTCACAATTCGAAAAACAGCGATAAAGGTTCGTTTTTTGGCGGATGTCATTTTCGATGAACGCATCGTGAGTGGGGTACTCCGACTGGAGCCTGCCGTTGACTTCCGAACCGCCGCAGAAGCGGGCCTTCATGGGCTACCAGACAGATAAAGTTCTGGAAATTGCCGCCGAGCAAGGGAGAATGCTTGTTACACATGATCGCAAGACGATGCCCTATGAGTTTGGAGGGTATGTCTTGGAACGCACCAGTCCGGGGGTTGTCATTGTGCCGCAGGAACTCCCGGTTCCTCAAGCCATGTACGAACTCCTGCTGATGTGGTCGGCTTCGACCGCTCAAGAATGGGAGGATATGCTTGTGCAAATCAATCGGCCGCCGCTTTCAAATCCCTGAATCCTCATACCTCTAAAATCACGGGGAGGATGAGCGGACGCTTCGAAGTCTGCTTGTTGATGTAGCGTTTTAGATCCACGCGAATTTTTTCCTTGATCACCGACCAATCCGCGCGCTCCTCCATGTTGGAGAGTTCCACCGTCTTGGCCACCACCTCGCGCGCGCCGGCCAGCATCTCATGGCCATTCTCGCTCATTAAGCCGCGCGTCACGATTTCCGGCGACGATTCCACGCGGCCGGTATGTTTGTCGATGGCGATGATCGGAATCACGACGCCTTCTTCGGACAAATGCTTGCGGTCGCGCACCACGATTTCTTCGATTTCTTCCAGCGAGCCCGAATCGACCAGGATCCGGCCGGTGGTTACCGGGTCGCGCCGGAATACGCGATCCTCGGTGAATTCCACGCATTGCCCGTCTTCCAGCAGCAGAATCTCTCCGCGCACTGCGCCCAACTGGTGCGCCAGCGCCGCGTGGCGGAACAAATGACGGAACTCTCCGTGCACGGGAATGAAATATTTTGGCTTCACCAGTTGCAACAATAGCTTCTGCTCTTCCTGGCTGGCGTGGCCGGAGACGTGAATGGGCCCGGCGGAATTGTCGTAATAAACCAGCGCGCGCCGGCGGAACATGTGGTCCAGCATGCGGAAGATGGCTTTTTCGTTTCCGGGAATGATGCGCGCGGAGAGAATCACGGTGTCGTTCTCGTCGATGGTAACGAACCGGTGATTGTCCACCGCGATTCGGGACATCGAGGACATCGGCTCCGCCTGCGAGCCGCTGGCCAGCACGATCAGTTTGCGCGGCTCGAAGCTGCGGATGTCCTGCGGCCGCACGACCATCCCGTCCGGGATCCGCATGTATCCCAGGTCGTGCGCAATTTCGACGTTGTCCACCATGCTGCGCCCGACAAAGGCCACCTTGCGCCCCACGCGCTCGGCGATGTCGATGACCTGTTGAATGCGATGAATGGACGAGGCGAAGCAGGAAAGCACGACGCGGCGCGGCGCCGAACGCACCAACTCCTCAATCCTTGGCGCAACTACGCGCTCCGACGGAGTAAATCCCGGGCGCTCCACGTTGGTGGAATCGCTGAAAAGCGCGAGCACGCCTTCGTTGCCGTAGCGCGCAAAGGCGTGCAAGTCGAACTGGTATTGATCCACCGGCGTCTGGTCGATCTTGAAGTCCCCGGTGTGGATCACCACGCCCAGCGGCGTGCGAATCGCGAGCGCCACGCAATCAATCGTGCTGTGCGTAACGGGAATAAATTCGATTTCGTACGGCCCGAGCTCCACCAGTCTTCCGGGCGTGACTTCAAACAGTTGTGCGGTCTCCAGCAGCCCCGCCTCTTCCAGCCGCTTCTTCACCAGCGCCAGCGTGAACCGCGTTCCGTAGATGGGCACGTTCAGGTCGCGCAAGATGTAGGGCAGCGCGCCGATGTGGTCTTCGTGGCCGTGCGTCAAGATGATCGCGCGTACATACCGCCGATTCTGCTTCAAAAAGGAGATGTCCGGGATCACCAGGTCCACGCCCAGAAGTTCGGACTCCGGGAACATCATGCCCGCGTCCACCACCAAAATATCGTCGCCGAACCGGAACGCCATCATATTCATTCCGAATTCGCCGAGTCCGCCCAGCGGGATGACCGTCAATGTTGCGTTGATTTTGCTCAACCTTTTTCGCGCTCCCTCGACTCCGCTGCAAGCGTATCACACTGCGGCAGTCCACGCTCTCCGCGCGGCTGCCGGCTCCCGCCGGCGGGTGTTGTGACGCGCGTCACGAAGCGCTCGCCCCCGGAAACTTCCCGGCAAACGTTTGGTTCGCCCTGCCGTTGCGCCAAGTTTGTGTCTGGGGTACATTCAAATTTCCGATGAACTATGGCACTCTTCCTTCGCGCTTCCTCTCTGCCGTTGAGGAGCATCCGTCTCCACGCGCTCAGATGTTTCGCGGTCCTGAGCGCTGGGAAGCCATCTCTTCGCAGGAGATGATGCGCCGCGTCGCGGGCCTCTCCAACGCGTTCGTGGAGCTCGGCGTGAAGACCGGCGACCGCGTCGGCCTGCTGGCCCCGAACTGCCCCGAATGGCATACCGCCGATTTCGCCATCACCGGCTCCGGCGGGGCCACCGTTCCCGTCTATTTCAACGAATCCCCCGACCGCATGACCTACATTTTGAATCATTGCGGAGCGCAGGTGGTTTTTGTCGCCGGAGCCAAGCAGCTGCAGAAATTTTTGGAAGTGCGCGGCCAACTCAAGGAGGTGCAGCAGGTGATCGTTGCCGGCGCGGGCGACGCGCTTCCCGCCGAGTTTCTCCGTTACGAGACGCTGATCGCGTCCGCCGGCCCTTCGGAGATCGCCGCTTATCGCTTGCGTGCGGCGAAGGTCTTATCCAGCCAGCTTTCATCGATCATCTATACCTCCGGCACCACGGGCGAGCCAAAAGGCGTGATGTTGACGCACTCGAATTTCTGCTCCAACGTGAGCGATTCCTGCCGCGACCTGGTGCTGCATCCGGCCACCGACCTTGCGATTTCCTTCCTGCCGCTGGCTCACGTCTACGGGCGCATGCTCGACTATCTTTACATCTTCAACGGCTGCCCGGTGGCGTATGTCGAGGCCGTCGAAAATGTGGCGCAGGCGCTGGTGGAAGTCCATCCGACTGTATTGGCAGCGGTGCCGCGCTTCTTTGAGAAAATTTATGCGCGCCTGATGGAGCAGGGAAGCAAAAACACCGGCGTAAAGCGCAAGATTTTTGATTTCGCCATGCAAACGGCGCGCGAAGCCGCGGCCTGGCGCAGCGGCGAAAAAGATGCCAGCCCAGCCTTACGCCTGAAGTGGGCCATCGCCGATAAGCTCGTTTACTCCAAGATCCGCGCCGGCACGGGCGGCAAGCTGCGCGTCGTCCTTTCCGGCGGCGCCCCGCTTTCCAAGGATCTTGCGGAATTTTTCTGGGCCATCGGGATTCCCATCTATCAGGGCTACGGCCTGACGGAAACCTCGCCCGTGCTCACCAGCAACTATCCGAAGAACCGCATGGGAAGTTCCGGCCGCCCGATCCTCAACGTGCAGATCCGCATCGCCGAGGACGGCGAGATCATTGCCAAAGGCCCGTGCGTCATGCAGGGCTACTACAAATCTCCGGAATCCACGCGCGAGGTGCTTTCCGAGGATGGCTGGTTCAGGACCGGCGACATCGGCTATCTGGACAAGGACAACTATCTTTTCATCACCGATCGCAAGAAAGATCTGCTGAAGACCGCCGCCGGAAAATTTGTCGCTCCGCAGCCCATCGAAAATTCTCTGAAAAACAGTCCGTACATTTTGAATGCCATGGTGGTTGGCGATCAACGGAAGTTCGTGGTCGCGCTGATTGTGCCGAACCACGCCACGGTCGCCGCCAAACTGGCCGAGGAAGGCCTGAAATTCACCTCCAACGCCGAGCTTGCCGCCCACCCGCGCACCTACGCGCTTATCGAAAAAGAGATCGCGCGTCTGACTACGCATCTGGCCCAATATGAAACCATCAAGCGATTCGCCCTGCTGGCCGACGATTTCACCTTCGCCGACGGCAACCTCACCTTCACGATGAAGCTCAAGCGCCGTGTTGTTGAGCGCCAACACCACGATCTGATCGACAAGCTGTACTCCGATGTGGCCGAGCCACGCCCTGTCATTCAGGACTAAACGATTCTGATTCCTCAGCTAGCAGGGGCCGACCGTTCAAGGGCCGCTAGTTTGTCCGCAGGCTGTTTTACGCGCGGCCTGCGCCCTGAGCCAAGACACAATGATGGCCCGCCCGGCCAAGCTGAAAATTCCGTATCCATTCCGCGCCCCGTAACATCTCATAGTCTGGACAATTCTCAAGCGTCGAGAAGGAGGTAACTTCCATGGCAAAAGCAGCAACTGCACCAGCACGCACCTATCCCAGTAGCGTTGGAGTCCCAGAGAATAACCGTCAGGCCCTCATCAGCCTCTTGAACCTACGCCTTGCCGACAGCGTGGATATTCACAGCCAGGTGAAATGGGCGCACTGGAACGTCAAGGGCAAGGATTTTTACCAGCTCCATCTGCTCTTCGATTCCATCGCCACACACCTCGAGGATCACGTTGACACGATTGCCGAACGGGTTGCCGCGCTCGGCGGGACCGCCAACGGCACCATCCGCGAATCGGCCGCCAAATCCAGCATCCCCGAGGCCGACCTGAATGCAGCCGACGGGCCCGCTATGGTGAAGTTCCTGGTGCACAACGTGGGGCATTACACTAACGCACTTCGTACCGCCGTCAAGGAGGCAGAGGGCCTCGACGATGCCGTCACCGTCGACCTCTTTACCTCGATCACGCGCGAAATGGACAAGGACCTCTGGTTCCTCGAGGCCCACATCCAGGCGTAACGGTGGATTAAACGAGTGCTGTTCGAAGGGGCCGAGCATGCTCGGCCCTGCTTTTTTTGGTTGCTGCTCGCCGGTAGAGGAAATTGCTTCTCGAGCGATTTGTCCTAATCCTCGCAACAGGACTACAATTTCCCCGGAGACTCCCAATGCCCGATCAACTCGTCATCGCCGGCCGCGCCTTTCACTCCCGGCTCATCGTTGGAACAGGGAAGTACCGCAGCTTTCAGGAGATGGCCCGCGCGCACGCCGCTTCCGGGGCGGACATGGTCACGGTCGCCGTGCGCCGCGTGAACCTTACCGATAAATCGAAAGAATCGCTCCTCGATTACATCGACCGCGAAAAGATCTTCATATTGCCGAACACCGCTGCATGCTACTCCGCCGACGAGGCTATCCGCACCGCGCGCCTTGCCCGTGAAGTCGGCCTCTCCAACTGGATCAAGCTGGAAGTGATTGGCGACGAAAAAACGCTGTTCCCGGATACCGAACAGCTTGTGCAGGCAACAAAGGTATTGGTGAAAGAAGGCTTTGTCGTTTTGCCGTACACCAACGACGATCTGATCGCCGCGCGCAAGTTGATTGACGCCGGCGCCGCGGCCGTGATGCCTCTTGCAGCGCCCATCGGCTCGGGTCTCGGCATACAAAATCCCGCCAATCTTCGGATCTTGCGCGAGCGCATCACGGAAGTACCCATGATCGTCGATGCCGGCGTGGGCACGGCGTCGGATGCGGCAGTGGCGATGGAACTTGGCGCCGATGGCGTGCTGATGAACACCGCAATCGCCGAAGCCGCCGATGCTGTTCTGATGGCCGAAGCTATGCACGACGCAGTCATCGCCGGCCACAAGGCTTTCCTCGCCGGCCGCATGCCCAAGCGCCTCTACGCCTCCGCCTCCAGCCCCCTGACCGGTGTCGTCCGGTAAGGGCCGCGACGTTCATTTCCATAGCCGGAAATTTGCTCGGTATGCCTTCGGGTAAAAATCTTTGTGTGGTCATCACCGGCCAGGGCGGGACTGACGTGCTCAAGCTTGCCGAAGCGGACCTGCCTGTGCCCGGTCCGGGGCAAGTCCGAGTGAAAAATCTTGCGTCCGGCGTGGCTTATGCCGATATCCTGATGCGGCACGGCCTCTATCCTAAAATCCCCGCATTTCCGTTCTCCCCAGGTTATGACATTGTGGGTGACATTGACGCCCTCGGCGAAGGCGTTCAGAAATTCGTGATCGGCCAACGGGTTGCTGCGCTCACCATGATCGGCGGCTACGCGCAGTACACGATTGTTCCTGAAACGCACCTCGTCCGCGTTCCCGCCTACCTCGACCCCGCCGAAGCCGTTAGCTTGGTGCTCAACTACGTCACCGCTTGGCAGATGCTGCACCGCCTCGCCTGCGTGCGACCCGGCCAATCCGCGCTCATCCACGGAGCAGCCGGAGGAGTGGGCACCGCGGTGCTGCAACTCGCCAAAATCGCCGGCCTGCGGATGTTCGGCACCGCCTCCAAAGCCAAGCACACGATCGTCTCTTCGCTCGGCGCCACGCCCATCGATTACCGCACCGAAAATTTTGCCGAGCGACTTGAGCGGCTCTCTCCCGGCGGCGTTCACTGTGTTCTCGATCCCATCGGCGGGAAGCACTGGCTTGCCTCTTACCGCTGCCTGCGCGCCCAGGGCACCCTGGTGTGTTACGGCGCGAGCTCTGCCGTAGCGGAAGGGAAATTGTCCGCTGGACTCGGCTTCGCCATCCTCGGCATGCTGAAACTCATTCCCGACGGCAGACGCGCCTATTGGTACAACATCAAGAATCTCCGCGACGCCCGTCCGGACTGGTTCCGCGAAGATCTCGCCAGGCTCTTTGAACTCCTTGCCACCCGCCAGATTGAGCCCGTGATTGCCGCGAAGCTTCCGCTTCGCCAGGCCGCCGAAGCCAACCGCCTGCTCGAAAACGCGCAAATCTCCGGGAAAATCGTCCTGCTTCCCCAGGCGTAGGGCATCGCCTCGCGCCTGAAGATCAGCTGGGTTCCTGTCCTCATCCTTCTATTAACTCTTGAGACTTATCCGGTTCGTTGAGCCTTCCTTCCAGTTAAGATTTTTCTAATTGGCGCCGTGACCAGGTTGAATTTCCGCCTCGGTCCTGCGGTTGCCGCTTCAGAAAAGGGGGTCTTGACTTATGACAGGTGGTTGCAAAACAGCTTCTCTCCGCAAATTCGCTGGTTTGTTTCTCTCCGGTTGCCTTCTCGTACTGTTTCTCGCGGTTCCCGCCCCGGCGCAATCCAAAGTTCCGCAGACGGCGGGCGTGGATAACAACAAAATGGGCCCCTACCGGGCATTGGCGCAGCTCGCCTTCAACGCTTCGGAAAAAGGCGATCATGCGACTGCGGCCACGCTTGCCAAGATCCTCGAGCGCACCTGGGACAAATCGGAAGATTACGGCGGAGACATGGCCCTCTCAAAGACCAACAAGGAAGCTTTCGACGAAATCGATAAGGCCATGGACCAGTTTGTCAGCCTGCTTGTGGAGCACGCCAACTCCGCGCCTGATCCCGCGCGCGTGAAGGCTACCTATAATGCTTACTTAGAGAAACTGAAGCTGGCCGACTGACCGTCGGGCGCGCTCGCAGGGTCAGATTTGATTCTCTATTTTCGGATCTGGCGTCTTACTTCATCCAGGTCATAACCCAGAATCCGGTGCCGGTGCTGAGGAACCACGCCACCAGTGTGACCTTGAAGGCCTGAGAAAACGCGCGCAGGCTGTCCACTTTCACCTTGCAGATCATCGCCAGTTCATAGACCTGATCCGTCACGTTCCGAAGCATCTCCTCCGGCGTGACCTTGGCCATCGCCTCAAAATACGCGGCGCTGCTCGGCTGCCGCACCACGTGCTCGTAGTAGAGCAACTCCCTCCCGTCGGAAGGCTTGGCGTGGTGCCTGGCGATGCGCGGCGTCAGCACATGCGAAATGAGGTAAAGGGCCACGACAAAACCTACGGCAAAAATCGCGTAGGTTACGCCATAGAGGCCGCTGGCGAGAATTTCCGCCGTGGTGCGCCAGCGGAGCTTCGGCAGAACCTGCTGGGCCAGGGGAATCGTGCTGGCCCCGAAAAACAATAGAAACGTCACCAAGTAGCCGGCTTTCAGGTCCGCCGCGCGAATAATCGCCTGCTGATCGTCGAAATTCTTCCACGCGAACCCGATGCGCTCCGTGATCAACCCCTGCTCTTGCTCACCCACGCTCTCTGCTCCTCATCGTCCAGGGGCGGCTTCAGGCCGCCTTATTTTAGTTGACGTCACATCATCCGGCCGCCATGGCGTCCGGTTGCTTCAAACAATCCGATCACATTCGTCATGCTGAAGAGTTCGCGAATCTGCTTGCTGGCATTCACCACTTCCAGTTTGCAGCCGCGTGTGCGCGCGGAAACATGCAAGGTCACCACCGCGCCCAACCCGGAACTGTCCATCATCGGCACTTCTTTCAGGTCCAGCACGATCCGCCCTTTTCGGCCGCAGGCCTGGCGCATTTCTTCCTTCAGCAGTGGCACGTTTTCGCTGGTCAGCCGTCCAAAGCACTCCACTATCCAGCCGTCTTCCGTTTCGCGCCGTTGCACGCGAAAGCCCCGCGCCGTGCTCATTCCGTCGGTCAACGCCGCCTCCTCGCCGCTGGTTCAACGGCCCCTGGTGCTAGGCGTTGTACCTCATTTGCGGCGTTTTGCACAACGGTATCGTCTGTCCGATGGCGGTGCATTCGGTCGCCGCCCGCAGTTGCATCCAGATCCTTGGTGGATTGCTATCGCTTGTGGCACAGGCATTTTTCGCCGTGCGCTTCGGCGCGTTCATCCACGCTAGAATGATTCCATGCAGCGCAAGATCTTCTGGCTTCTCTTTGCAGCCCTCGGCTTGGTCGCAGACTTCACCCTGCCGTTTGTCTGGGCTGTTGTAGCCACCGTTCCGATCCTCGCCGTCTCCTGGTGGGTTGCCTACCGCAGCCAGTGGTTCTCCGACTAGTGCGCATCCTTTGTTTGGGCAAGTGATCTGCCATTTGCCGGGGGGCTCCTCCTTTCCTCACTCTGTGGACCCTATGTTCCATCCGTTCACTGTTTCACTTGCCCTACAACGTCCGAAACAAAAAGTGCCAGGTAACGTCCACCGCCGCGTGCACCAGCGCCGACGCAAAGATCGAACCAGTTTTTTTCCAGGCCCACCCGTAAAAAATACCTGCGATCGACGCCAGAATCACGTATCTCCAGTTTGGAAATCCCAGGTTGGTAATGTGCGATAGCCCAAAAAGCATCGACGCGGTCCACCAGCCCGCAAATTCGCTCTTGGAAGTGCGGGCCAGAGAATTCTGCAGCAATCCGCGGAACAACAACTCTTCCGGCCAAGCGGTAAAAAACAAGATGCCCAGCGTTCCCAGCGCTAATCCACCCCAACTGCTCACCCGCGGCGAATACGCGATGAACTTCATCGATATCCCCAGCGGAATCGCGATGCAAGCGAAGCCCACAAAGCTTCCCACCACGTAAATTGTCCAAAGATTTCCCCACCCGATCGAATAGCCGGCGCCCTTCGCGCGCCGCACCAGCAGAAATGCCGCCACCGCCACGTTCACGGCCATCAGCACAGTGAAGACATGCGCCAACCGCTCTCCCGGATACGGCCACATCCAGAAGCGAGGCCCAAACTTCACGAATGCCCACACGCCGGCTATGGTCACAAAATCCTGCCAGGTGCCGGGTGCCGCTCCCTCTGCCGAGGCCGCCAATCCCAGCGGAACAAAGATAAAGGCCGCCATCGCGGCGGCGCGCGAAAACGCAAAAGTTCCGGTCCCGGCGAGATACATCACGAACACGATGAACGCAAAGGCCCCCAACGTGAAACCCGCCGCCGCCCCGCCGCGGCCAGCAAATCGCTCCGCCACCCCGCGCGCGGCGAACGCCAGCATTCCCAGCAGCAAAATCGCGAACGTCGCCATGCTTACCGCGAAGGCGCGCCCGCCGTAGCCCTGCCAGGCCGCATAGAACGCTCCGCCGAGCGTCAATCCCGCCCAAATGCCCAGCACGCTCCAGATGCTCAGTTGTTTCATCGATTGAGAGTCCCCAGTTTCCAAAGCTAGATGGTCCCAGTCAACAGATAGCCGGAAGCGGCAATCGGCAAGTGCGAACAGCTAGCAGCGAACAGCGAGCCGGGAGCGGAAGTCCCAAATCATGCAACCCGGGCCGAACACCCAGCGGCTGGGAACAAACAACGTTTGCTCAGTAAGGACGCCCTGTAAGTCATGGCAGCCAGCCAGGTTCTCAAAACTTAAAACCTTTCCCCCTCTCTGTTATCGCACACAACAACTCCGAAAGCCTCCTGTTCACCGCTCGCGGTTCGCTGTTATCCTCTTTCTGATTGCCGGTCGCCGATTACAGATTACTCGCCATATGAAGCGCCTTACCTATATCGACTGGATGCGCGGCCTTGCCTGTCTGCTGATGTTTCAAACGCATTGTTACGATTCCTGGCTGCGCCCGGACTTGCGCAATTCCGCGGTGTTTCACTGGTCGCAGCTTGGAGGCACGCTTCCCGCGCCGCTTTTCCTCTTCCTTGCCGGAGTCTCCATGGCATTGGTCACGGAGCGTTTGCGCGAGAAGGGAATTGCCCGCAACGCGATCCTGAAACAGACCGCTCTGCGCGGCGCGGAAATCTTTGCGCTCGGCCTGCTGTTCCGCGTCCAGGAATTCGCGCTGGGTTATCGGTCGGCGCCCTGGACCGACCTCCTGCGCGTGGACATTCTCAACATTCTGGGTCTCTCGATGATGTTGATGGCGGTGCTTGGTTGGTTTACTTCGGCGGCGGAAGCGGATATGGCCCGCACTCGTTCCATCGTCGGCGGAATTGCGGCCGCCACTTGCATCGCCATGCTGACGCCGCCGCTCTGGACCAACTTCCGCCCTCTCTGGCTCCCCTGGCCGCTCGAGTCCTACGTCAATGGCGTGCACATTTATCATCAGCCGCAGCCCTGGCTCTTCCCGCTCTTTCCTTGGTCCGCGTTTGCCTTTGCGGGCCTTGCCGTTGGCTTTCTGCTGTACACGTCTTTCGCCCGCGGCCGCGAGGCGTTGTTTTTTTGCCTGCTGGGATTTTCCGGGGTTGCGGCCTGCTTGCTTTCGCTGGTCTTCGACGCATCGCCCGTGCATCTCTACGCGGTTTACGATTACTGGCATTCCGATCCCAATTTTCTGCTGATGCGCTGCGGCATCCTTCTCATAGTTTTGTTCCTGGTGTACGCATGGTGCCGCTGGGGGTTCGCGGAGGCGGGCTTCAGCCCGTTGATGCAACTGGGCAACACGTCGCTGCTCGTCTATTGGGTGCACATCGAATTTGTTTACGGGGGAATGTCGATCATGCCCAAGCGCGCTTGTTCGGTTCCCAAAGCGACGTTCGGATTGCTGGTGATTTTTATGGCGATGCTCGCGCTTTCGATCCTGCGCACGCGCTATAAGAAGAGAAAAATCAAGGTTTCCCAACCGGTGGCTCGGCCGGTTTCGGCGCCGGCAACTTGATTATCACTTCGTGCGGGCCCGCCAGCCCGTATTCCTCGCGGGCGATCTTGCGAATGGTCTCCGGATCGCTCTTCAGATCCTGCACATTTTGTTGCAGTTCGGCGTTTTCCTTGTTGAGCTTTTCCAGGTCCTGCTGGACCTTGCGGATCTCCTGCTGCTTCCGGTGCATGGCCAGGAAGCCGTGCGTGCCGAAAACGTCGTGCACCAGCAGCAGCGCCACAAACGCCGCCATCAGGTGCGGCGCGTAGTGCAGCAGATTGTCTGTGAATGTTTTCTTTAGCTCGATCATCGAACGTTCAATTTCACCCTGCGCCCAAATTTTGCTTCATTGGTGTCGCGTCCCGATACAACTTTTCTGTCGCGAAGTGCCCATCCGTCAACAAGCTGCCGGACTTCGCATTTGCCTTCTCTTCTCCGTGAATCCCGGCACCTTCCGCGCCTCTACGTTAGGTTCTTCTTCTTCAAATCCGCTAAAATGCCGTCGAGCACCCGATGTCCACTCAATTCCGCCTCGTACTCGTCACCTGCGCTTCGCTCGCCGAAGCACGCAAAATTGGCGCCGGAGTGGTCGAAAGGCGCCTCGCCGCCTGCGTGAACATCCACGCCGCTCCAATTGAATCCATTTATCGCTGGAAAGGAAAAGTCGAAACCACCCGCGAATATCTCCTCATCATAAAAACCACCGCCCGCCGCCTCAAAGCCCTCGAAAGGGAAGTCCTCCGCCTCCACTCCTACGACACTCCGGAATTCATCGCCCTGCCGATTTCCCGGGGGTCCGCTGCCTACCTGCGCTGGCTGTCATCGTCTTTGTAGCGGACACCTTCTCGAAGGCGTCCATTACCAGGAAGCTTTCCTAATCCACTTTTCTTTAATTCTTTGCTTCGTCGTTGCAATCTTCAGACGTAGAGCAGCGCCTGATCGAGGTCGGAGATGATGTCTTCCACGTCTTCGATGCCGACGCTGAGGCGCACCAGGCTGTCGGTAATGCCCACGCGGTCGCGCACTTCCTTAGGCATGGAAGCATGGGTCATCTGCGCCGGCAGCGAAATCAGCGATTCCACGCCGCCGAGGCTTTCCGCCAGCGAACAAATCTTTACCTGATTCAGGAATCGCCGCGCCGCGCCTTCATCTCCCAGATCAAAGGCAATCATCGCACCCGGGCCTTTCTGCTGCCGCCGCGCCAGCTCATGCTGCGGATGCGAAGCCAGACCGGGGTAATAGACCTTTCTCACCTTCGGATGCGCGTCCAGGTGCCGCGCCACCGCCAATCCGTTCGCGTTGTGCTGCAGCATGCGCACCGCCAGCGTCTTCAACCCGCGCGAAACCAGGAAACAATCCATCGGCGACAAACCAGCGCCCGCCGACTTTTGCGTGAAATAAATCTTCTCCGCGTCTTCCGGCCGGGTCAGAATCACGGAACCGCCGACGGCGTCGCTGTGGCCGTTCATGTATTTGGTCATCGAGTGCACCACGATGTGCGCGCCCAGTTCGATCGGCCGCTGCAGATAGGGCGTCATGAACGTGTTGTCCACCACCAAAGTGATGCGCCGCTCATTGGCCAGCTTGGCCATCGCCGCAATGTCCGTGATGCGCAGCGTCGGATTCGTCGGCGTTTCGATGTACAGCATCTTCGTGTTCGGCCGCATCGCCCCAAGCACCACGGCCGGATCAGTGGTGTCCACGAAGCTGAACTCGAGCCCGAAGTGCACCAGCAACTGCGTGCTCAGCCGGTAGACGCCGCCATACACCGCTTCGGACAAGACCACGTGGTCGCCTGGCCGCAGCAGCCGGAAGACTGCGTCAATTCCCGCCATCCCCGACGTAAACACATACGCGGCGTGTCCGCCTTCGAGTTTCGCAACTGTGCGCTCCAGCGCTTTGCGATTCGGATGATTTGTGCGCGCGTAGTCGTATCCGCCCTTGGCTTTGCCCAATTCCTCATACACATACGTGGAGGTTTGATAGATTGGCGCGACCACCGCCCCGGTGGAAGGGTCCGGCTCCTGGCCCACGTGTATCGCGTTCGTTGCGAATCCCATGTCTTCTCCTAGAATTTGCCGCTCTCCGTAACCCACCATACTTACAAGAGCGCACCGGACGAGTCAAATGTTCCTGCGCCGGGTTTGCCACGAATCAAATCAACAACTTACCCTTCCTCTTACCCGCGCTTCGCGCCTCCTTCTGCGACTTGACCCTTACGGAGATTCCAGCGAAACTGTTTTGCAGCGGACATGCGTACTGCTCGATTCATCTCCTGGTCCACTCTGGCGGTTCTGCTGGCTGCCGCAGCTCCCAATGTCCTGGCTCAAAAAAATCCTCCAACCGTTACGAGTTCTGAGTCTGTCCGTCGCCTGACGATTGAAGTCACTGGCGGCGAGGACAATAAGCCGGTGGAAAACGCCAGCGTCTATGTGAAAACCGAGGAGCAGCATCTCCTGAAGGACAAGAAGACCGAGGAGAACGTCAAAACCAATATGAACGGCGTCGCGCACGTGCCCGATCCTCCCACGGGACGCGTATTGATTCAGATTGTCGCCGACGGATGGAAACCTTTTGGCCGCTGGTTCGATATCTCCGATCTCAAGCAACCCGTGAAGATTCATCTGGATCGCCCGCCGAAATGGTACTAATTCTCAGGCTTCCCGCCGGCGAAGAGACGCACCTGCCTGCCAGAACAAAAAGGTAAAGCTGCCCTCGCGAGCCGGAATCGTTTCGGAATCTTTGCTTGGAAGATTTTCACTTTCTCTGCAAAAGTTTCCCCACGGGATCGCGTTCCCGCGACAGTTCCGTGCGTTTTTACCCAGGGAAGCTTCATTGGCATTGCTCCTCGCGCAAAGTTTTGCCGCCGCGTGCATCTCCATTCGGGGCAAGTGCACTAAAATTGTGCAATCCGTATCATCGTGTTGAATCGCGCGGAGTTAGTTGCCGCCGCAGCCGTCCTTTCCACAAAGTTTTCAACAATTGTGTTGAAAACTTAACGGGAAATAAATTTTTTCAGCTTCACTACGGCATCGTTTGTGCTAAATACACGCTCGCTTCCTTTTTGACTGCTCACGTTCCGCGATGCTACATTTGCATTCATCCTTATGCAGGAATCCTACGAAGGCCCATTTTCTCTTCTGCGCATGTTTTGGGGCAATCTTGCCGCACGGCCGCTGCGCTGCGCCCTGAGCGTTGTCGCAATCGCCATTCAGGTTGTTCTGGTTTTGATGATCGTTGGCATGACCAGCGGGGTCATCTCCGAATGGGGCAAGCGCGTGGAAGGAGTCGGCGCGGACATCCTCGTGCAGCCGCCTAACTCTTCGATTTTCTTTGCCTTCTCCAGCGCCGTGATGTCCGAATCGCTGGCCAACGATATTGCCAAGCTGCCTGACGTCGACGAAGCCGCTCCCACTCTGGTCGTCTCCGATCCCAAGACGTTGATCATCATCTACGGCATTGATTACAAACGCTTCAACGCGCTCAGCCAGGGATTCATCTTTCGCGCGGGGCGTCCCTTTGAAGGGCCCGATGAGGCCATCGCCGACGACATCATGGCGCAGACGCGCCACGTGAAAGTCGGCGACACCGTCACGCTCATCAATCATCCCTTCAAGATTGTCGGCATCGTCGCCCACGGCAAGGGCGCCCGCTATTTCATCCCTTTAAAAACCGGCCAGGACGTGATCGGCGCGGAAAACCACATTTCCATGGTTTTCGTGCGTAGCAGAGGTGACACCGAAGCGGCCAGGGCGGAAATTCTGAAGATCGACCCACAGAACCGCGTCCGCTCCATGGCCGAGTACGTTTCCCTGATGAACTCGTCGAACTTGCCCGAGCTCAAGCCATTCATCAAGACTATGGTCGGGCTCGGCGTTATCATCAGCTTCCTCGTCGTGCTCATGAACATGCACACGATGATCCTGGAGCGCACCCGCGAAATCGGCATCCTCAAGGCGCTGGGCTTCTCTCGCCTGGACGTCGTCAAAATGTTTCTTGGAGAAACCGCCTTTCTTACGATTGCCGGCAGCGTTCTTGGCATCGGGATCACGTTTCTCGCCAAGGCCATCCTCAAGGAAGCCAATCCCGGCCTTTCCGTTCTGTTGACCCCTGGCTGGGTTTTCGGCTCCATCGGGTTGGCCTTGGCGGGTGCTGCTTTGGGAGCCGCGGTGCCGGCGCTGCGCGCCTCCGGCGTTGATCCCGTCGAGGCCCTGGCGTACGAATAAATTTTGGGTACGCAACATGCCAAGGGCCTCTGCCGCGCGATTTTCACAAGCCTCCACAATCTCGCCATTGCGTCCGCACTTCGAACTTGATATGAACGAGGATACGAAGTCGCCCGAATCCCTTGCCTCGGGCCAGGCCCCCACGGTTCGCTAAGGAGAACGTCATGAAGCGCGGTTTCCTCCTGGTCGCATTGCTTGCCTTGTTTTCGCTGGCGGGATCGGTTCCAGCGCACGCCCAGATGGGCATGGATCTTTTCAAGCGCCCCAGCATCACAAAGGCGTTTCATCCGGTTATCGGCAAAGGCGCGGTTTACCAGGACTCGGGCAAGGAAGCCAAGCCTCGCACCACGGAAATTTCCATCGTGGGAAAAGACACGGCCAACGGCAAGGACGCTTACTGGATGCAGTTCGTTTCCACCGAGAACGATGGCAAAACGTTCGTCGGCAAATCGCTGATCACCATTGATGATTTCCAGTTTCACCGCATGATCGTGCAACCACCCGGGCAGCAGGCCATGGAAATGCCCATGCAGATGAGCGCTGCCAGCCGCCAGCGCATGCAGGAAACAATCAACGACTGGCATTCCGTCGGGACCGAAACGATCACCGTTCCCGCCGGCACTTTCTCCTGTGAACACTGGCACAGCGACAAGAACAACTCCGACGCCTGGACCAGCGAGAAAGTCACTCCGTTTGGCCTGGTGAAATCCGTCAGCGGCAATGGCGGCACGCAGGTGCTCGTCAAGGTCGTCGACAACGCCACCGACCGCATCACCGGCCCGGTCAAGCAATTCGACATGCAGGAAATGATGCAGCAGATGCAGCGCCGCCAGCAGCCGCAATAGCGGGCGCCGGAATTCTTGAAAGGCAAAAACGCAGGTTCCGTACAGGCGGAGCGCCACGGCCCTCCGCCTGAATCGTTTTGCATCGGGCTGCATCGTATGTGTTGGGGGCTTCTTTGGCTGCCATATCCGAAAAATTTCTTCCCGCCCGAATTGTGTATCGTCGCGACATCTCGGAAGATCTGTTCATCCTGAAGGTGGATCCCGGCGCGCCGTTTTCCTATCTCGCGGGACAATACGCCACGCTGGGCGTCGAGCTGGATGGCCAGCGCTTTGAACGCGCCTACTCCCTTTGCTCTTCTCCCTACGAACAGCAACTGGAATTCTTTGTCGAGCGCGTCCCTGAGGGTAAGCTCTCGCCTCTGCTGCACGCCATGCACGCCGGAACGCCGGTGCTCCTCCGCCGGTTTGCCAAGGGCCGCTTCACGCTCGATTTGCGCAGCGGCCGCAAGAATCATCTCCTGCTCGCCACGGTCACCGGCGTCGCTCCCTACGTCAGTTATGTTCGGACCATCTATCGGGATTGGAAAAATGGGGGCGCGCCGATGCCTGGCGAACATCGGCTGTGCTGCTTGCAGGGCGCCAGCCTCGCGCACGAATTTGCGTATCGGGAGGAACTCGAGAAGATCGCCGCCGAGGCGCCGTGGCTCAAGTACGTTCCAACCGTCAGCCGCCCTTGGGATAATCCGGACTGGGGCGGGGAAGTGGGCCGCGTGGACGACCTGATCCGCAAATATGTCGATCTCTGGAAACTGAAGCCCGAAGAAACCACTGCCTATCTGTGCGGGCATCCCGGCATGGTGGAAAATGGCCGCGGCATTCTGCTGCGCGCCGGCTGGAAAAAAGACGCCCTTCAGGATGAAGTCTACTTCCAAACAGGCGCTTAATCCCTTATGGGTGCGCCGTTCCGCCTTCTTCTGAGGTTTTTGTACTGGGAGACCTTCAGGCCGGCGCCTCTATAGGCCAGCCTCTCGACGAAATTTTTTAGCCTATTGCACCGCCAGTTCTGGGCGTGCCCCCTTCCGAGGAAATTCTCGAACTTTTAAACCTTGAACTCTTGAGTCCGGTCGAAATTCACGAGGCCTTCGCCTCCAGTTCGTTCGCGGATTGTGTTGCGCTGCGCGTCCAGCAAGAGGCACCCCAGAAAAAATCCTGTCAAAAAAAGAACCGGGAGCCTGAGCGACGGCCCCCGGTGGAGGGTCACCAGCTTTAGATCAAGAAGCAAACTTCACTCAGAAATCGCGCCACGGGCGCCAGCGCGGCATGCTCGTGTAGCCGGCTGCATCCAGCCAGCCGAGCCGTTCGCGACTTCTTGCATGAAACCGGTCAAACATTCAGCAACCTTGCCTACACCGCGGCCAGAGTTTCCAGCGCTGCCTTGTTCCACACCAGCAGCGTCGAGCCGTTCAATTCCACCAGCTTCTGGCGTTTGAAATCGCTCAGCGTGCGCGTCACGCTCTCCCGCGAGCAGCCGATCAGTTGCGCCAGCTCTTCGTGCGTCAGCGCGAGCTTCACGCGCACCGCACCCGCTTTTTCCTGGCCGTCGGCCGACCAGCCCAGCAGGAACTTCGCCAGCTTTTCCGAAACCGAACTCGCCAGGCCCAGCGAGCGGATCACTTCGTACGCCGAATGGCACTCCTGCCCGAGTTGCCGAACCACACGCAGGCACGCTTCCCCGTTTTCCTTGATGAACCGCAGGAATTCATCCTCGCTGACGTAGGCGAACGTGCAGGGCTGCATGGTTTCCACGGTGACTTCATGCGGCCGCCCGGTTACGATGGAGTTCAGGCCGAACACCTGCCCAGGTTGTGCGATCTTCAGGATGAAGGTCTTGCCTTCGCTGTTGGTGGTCAGCAGCTTCACGCGCCCGGAGCACAGGACGTGCACTCCGCGCGCTACCTCGCCCTCCATACACAGCATCGCCCCCTCGGGATACGAGGTCACGTGCTTGATGCGATCCCATTCCCGTGTAGCCTTCTCGGACATGCGGCAGAAGAAGCCCTCATTTTCCATCCGGCAGGCGGCGCAGTTATCCGCCATCGTTGCATGGGTAGAAAAGGGTCGCCGCACTGCGGGTGCGGGGCCCCGAAAGGTCATCGTCTGGGGTCTTTCCGCGGTCATTGCGCTTGGCATGCCTGGTATCCTTTCCTGACTTGCCCTTCAACTGTCATTGAGAGAACGAGAAAGAGAAGGGCACACGGAGTGCCAATTATGCGCAAACCGATAAGATACTCCGCATATTTGTAAGTGGCTTACATAGAACAACTTAATTCGCGTCTGAAACCGAGTGTCCCCATCTCTAATGTTTCGATTCGGCGAATCCTGCGTCATATGCCACAGCTCTGTGTGACATTCATCACTTTTACTTGTGACTCAGTTTCAGTTTGGTCCGCGTTCCCAATCCGGCCACTCCCGCGTTTTCTGCACCTTCCGCTGCAGTTTCTTATAGGTGAAAGGCGCGGTAGCCCGGCCCGACGCGCATGGAATGGTGCCACGCCATGGGAAACGCCCACCACACCAAAGCGCCCAGAATGGCCTGGCACAATGCCAGTGGCAGAATGTTCCGCTCCCGCGCGAAGAGCCAAGCCATGGCAGTGCCGCCCAGGAAAGTCAGCGGTACCAGCACCGGATTCGGCCAGTGCAACGCAGCAAACATGCAGCCAGCCAGCAGCGACGCCGGCCATGGCCGCTCGAAATAGCTCAGCAGCCGGTTGGTCAGAAACGAATTCAGTGCCACCTGTTGCAACACGCAGAATCCCAGATAGCCCAGGAACTTTCGGGGGTCCACCAGATGCACCGGCATCCGCTTCAGCATCCCCAGGAACAATCCCGCGCCGCAGATGGCCAGGGAAGCCGGCACAAAAAAGAGAAACGCGCGTCGCGTTGCCGGCCAGAGATTATCCGCGCGCCATCCCGCCGTCTTCGGCGTGTCACGGCGCAGCAACGCGCTCAAAACCAGCCACACAAACATGACGGACCAGGTCCAAGGCGCCTCGGCCTGCCACTTCCAGATGTACATGGCCACGAAGGCCGCGAATGCCAGCGCCTCCGCCAAATAGGCAATTTTGGACCGCCCGCGTTCTGGCATCTCTTTAATTAATCGTCGGTTTCTTGCGCCATGCGAATCATTCTGAGAGCACATGCGAACATCTCTTCGATTTCGCTTTCGGTTGCGGTATTCTGACCCAGGAAGTCTCCTAATTCGAAGTCCGGAAATCCCCGGTTGGTGATGCGGGCAGGCAAAGCCTCCCTTAGGCGGGCCGCCGGAAGCGCTCCTGCCGTTTGAATCTCTTCAAACGCCACGAGATGCAAGGCATCTTGAAACAGTGCCGGAGCCAGCAGCTTGCACAGCTCCATGCGCGTCAGCGGTCGAATTAAATTCGAGCAAAGCAGCCGCAGCGTCTGGCGCTCACGTCGGAGATGGTTTTCCGTATCCGGGCCGGCCATCAGATCATCCTTATCTATGGTAACAATGTGGCCCGGGAGTTTCCTAAACGCCCCCCAGGAGGGCAGAAAGGTGCCATGTCTCGAGCGCATCAAGTGGTGATCCTCGGCGGAGGCTTCGGCGGACTGGTGGCCGCGCAAACGCTGAAGCGCGCCAGCGTCGAAATCACGCTCCTCGACAAGCGCAATTTTCATCTCTTCCAACCGCTGCTTTACCAAGTGGCCACCGGGTCGCTCTCTCCCGCGGAAATTGCCGCTCCGCTACGCGGCATTTTGCGCCACCAGAAAAACGTGGAAGTGCTGCTGGGCGAAGCCGTGGACATCGATCCTGCGGCTAAACAAGTGATCCTCGGCGACGGCGGCGTCTTCCCCTACGATTCGCTGATTATCGCAACCGGCTCGCAAACCTCCTATTACGGCAAGGACCAATGGCGCGAGAACGCTCCCAGTCTGAAAAGCGTCGAGGAAGCGCTGGCAATGCGCCACAAGTTGCTGTATGCGTTCGAACGTGCGGAACGCGCGGAGTCCGAGGAAGAGGCGCGCGCCTGGCTCAACTTTGTGATCGTCGGCGCCGGCGCCACGGGACTCGAACTTGCCGGCGCGCTTGCCGAAATCGCGCATCACACCCTCAAGCACGATTTCCGCCGCATTCAGCCTCACGAAGCCCGCATCATCCTGATGGAGGGTGGCCCTCGTGTTTTGAGCAATTATCCCGAAGATCTTTCCGCCAAGGCCGTCGAACAGTTGAAGACGCTGAATGTGGAGGTGATGCTCGGCGCTTTCGTCACCGGCATCGAACACGACGAAATTCACTATAAACACGGCGAGGTCAGCGGCTCGATTCCCGCTCGCACGGTCTTCTGGGCCGGCGGCGTCACCGCCACTCCATTCGCTCGCAAGGTTGCCGAACGCCTGCAAGCCGAGACCGATCGCAACGGCCGCTTCAAGGTCAATCCCGATTTGACCGTGCCGGGACATCCGGAGATTTTTGTCGTCGGCGACCTGGCGCTCTCGCTCGACGATAAAGGCCGGCCGCTTCCCGGGGTGGCGCAGGTGGCCATTCAGGGCGGACGCTACGCCGCGAACGTCATCAAGGCGCGCCTCAAAGGGAAAACACTCCCGCCCTTCAAATATTTCGACAAGGGTGACATGGCCGTGATTGGCCGCGCTGCCGCGGTTGCCAACATCTTCGGCCTGCACGTCTCCGGCTTCCTCGCTTGGTTCATCTGGGTATTCATCCACTTGGTTTACATCGTCGAATTCCAAAGTCGCATTCTCGTGATGATCGACTGGGGCTTTCTGTATCTCACCTTCAGCCGGCGCGCCCGCCTCATCACAGGCGAACTCACGCCGGATCGCCCTCTGCAGGAAGAGTAATCACAGAAGCGCCCGGGGGTTGCGCAATCCGCAAGATTCGATTCTCGCCGGCGTGCGTTTGCATTTCTTTTTATTTACATCGACTGCTGCCCGACGCATAACTTGGGAAAGTAACTGTCCGTGCAGAATCCCCACCGCTCCAGATCCTCACGCTTCCCGGACTTCATTAGAGGAGAAATCCCGTGTCTTCCTCAGAGCTTCGTATTCTGTTTGCGCTCGCTCTGCTTGCGTTTTGACAGGCACTACGCTCCGTCCGGCGTACGCTCAAGACGTCTCCACCAGCTTCATGCCCGGAACCGATTTTTCAAAATTCAATACCTGTCGCTGGGGCAGCATCCAAGGTGGATACGGAAAACTCGCAGTAGGCCGTACTCTGACGCTCTCCTCCGTGCCTCGCGCTTCGCTTTGCCGAAGTCGCCAGGAAGGACGCACTCTGATGTACATCCTCGGCGTCATCGTCGCGATTTCCTTCTTCCTCATCGCGGATATCGGCAGTCCTCTCGGCGACGTTATCCGCGTCCATCCGCAAAAACTGCATGCCTCGCGAAATCGCTCCTGCCATAGCGCGGATTTCTTTGCCGCCCGCAAGGTCAGAGACTCCCGATAAGTCCTGTGCACGGCCCGATTTCCGCTTCGGCGCCAGGAAGAATGGCGCTGTTTCTTGACACTCCGCCGGGCTTCTTCTATCGTCCCAGGCGGAAAGAAAATCTCCACGCTTCTGCGATGCGCACGTGATCTTGTGCCGGGCATGTTCCAGGAGGGCCCATCTTGCTGTCTCGCGCCGCACGTTCTCCGTACCTCATGGCGTTTGCCGTTCTCGCTGGCCTGGCCGCGCGCCTCTTTCTGATCGTTCGCTCCGGAAATGCGCCGGAGAGTTTTCTTGGCGGCGGCAGCGACGCGCCGGCCTAGATTCTGCTGGGCAACTCCATCCTTCACGGCCAAGGCATGACTTACGTTGGCCAGCCCACGGCTCTCCGTGCGCCCCTTTATCCTTTGCTGCTTGCCGGGTTGCGCGTGCTTTTCGGAGGCCAGTCCCTGCTTGCCATACGTTCCTTACAATTTTTCACCGCCATTTTGACCGCTTGGTATTGTGGGCGGACGGCTGCCCTGCTTTGGAGCGAAGACTCCAAATGGCCTGCCATCGCTTTGGCACTTTGCGCTCCCACGCTGATCTTCTTCACTTCGCAAATTCTCACCGAGGCGTACACGGCTCTATGGATCGCCGCGTTTCTCTTCCACCTCTCCCGTTATTGCATTTCCGAAGAAGCAGGCGCCCTGATCGCCATGGGACTTTGCTCTGGCCTTCTGATGCTTTTGCGTTTCAACACGCCATTTGTCCCGGCAATGGCCGCGGTCGCGGCTCTCCGGTTTCCACCGACGGTTTCAAGTATCAAGCGGGCTCTGATTCCTGTTGCGCTGGCTTTGGTTCTGATCTCACCCTGGCTACTCCGGAACTACTTCGTTTTCCACGGCGGCATCCTCTATTCTTCGCAAACGGGCACCACAGCCTTCCAGGGCGCGCTGGCGCCCGAAGGGCGGACACAGCCGGAAGGTCTCCTTGAGCTTCAAAAACGCCAGGGATGGTGGCTGACTAACATCGAGACTGACAAATCCACGCGCCTGCAATACCCCTCCGAAGTCGAACTCAACGCGCAGGCGAGAAGAGAAGCGATCCGCGCCTGGGCCGGGCTTGGTTTCGAAGCGATTCCTCTGCTCGTCAAGAAAGTGGGCTACTTTTGGCTGAGTACAGACCAGCTTTTGGACACGCGCTCGCTGCCTGTCCGGCAGCGCCTCTTTCGCGCCGCCGGTGTGGTGGTCTACTGGTGTATCCTCCTCGCCGCGATCTTCGGCTGGTTTCGCGTGAAACATGTCCACTCCCGCATCGCGAATCTTTTTCTTTTGTATGCGGTGTTTGCCACGCTTCTTCACCTCCCATTTACGATGAACACGCGCCTGCGCAGCCCGCTGATCGAGCCGCTGCTGTGCATCTTGGCGGCCGCCTCCATTTCCGCGATTCCTGCACGCAGGCCCGCGCGCGCCACTCGGCCAGCGGCCAGCGCCTCCGCATAAACGCGAAGGCGATCAGACCGGCTGTCGATTGGGTTATGCGCTGGTTTCTTGCCAACCCGCAGACTCCCTTGCGCTGGCGGATAACCGGAATACAATAACGGGAGGGGGGAAGAAGCATGGCTACCAAGCCTGAGGTTCGCGCGACAGCAGACATGGGAGTAACTTATCCGCGCTTCTCCGCCGCGGATCTTGCCACCTACAATTCCAAAGGATTTCTGATTGCCCGGCAACTGTTTGCATCCGATGAAATGGACTGCATGAAGCGCGAAGCGGAGCGCAACCTCACGGGTGCTGCGGTCCTCAAAAAGGCGGATCGCGCCGGAAATCCGGTGGACCTTGCCATGTGGAACCGCCCTCAGGACGACATTTACGGCATGTTTTCGCGCAACGAGCGCGTGGTGAAAAATGTCGAAACGCTGCTGGGCGGCGAAGTCTATCTCTACAGCGCCAAGATGATCATGAAAAACGCGCGCGAAGGCGGCGCCTGGGAATGGCATCAGGATTACGGCTATTGGTACGACTACGGCTGCCTGCTTCCCAGCATGCTCAGTTGCCTCATCGCCGTGGATCGCGCCACGCGCGAAAACGGCTGCTTGCAGGTGCTTTCCGGGTCGCACGCCATGGGCCGGGTGAATCACGACCGCATCAACGAACAGACCATGGCCAACCCGGAGCACGTCGAAGCCGCGATCGCACGATTCCCGCTGGTCTATCTCGAACTCGAACCCGGCGACGCCGTCTTCTTCCACTGCAATTTGCTGCATCGCTCCGACGCCAACCGCTCCGATCACCGCAGGTGGAATTTCATCGCTTCCTACAACACCGTCGAGAACCAGCCGTACAAGCGGGTGCGTGACTATGGCAATTACGAACCCTTGATGCAGGTCCCCGCGAACGCCATCCGCGAATTTGCGACAAAGTGTGGATTGTAGCACTGGCGAACTCGTGCGCACTCCTCCTCGCGTTACTATCATTGGCAGCTACATCGTCGCCCTGGTCATGGACATGGACCGCCTTCCCATCGAAGGCGAGACCGTCGTCGGCCGCGACTTCCACACCACCTTTGGCGGAAAGGGCTCCAACGCTGCCGTGGCTGCCGCGCGGCTCGGCGCCGACGCCTGGTTTCTCGGTAAAATCGGCCGCGACTCGTTCGGCTCCGATTTTGTGGCCATGCTCGAGCGCGAAGGCGTGCACCGCGAGAAAGTTCTCCACTCCAAAAATCTTCCCACGGGTGTTGGCATCATTCTGTTCAATTCCATCGGCACGAATCTCATTGCCATAGACCCCGGCGCAAACAACCAGCTGACCCCTTCGGACCTGGTCGAAAATCTCGACATCATCCGCACCTCCTCCGCCATCGTTTCGCCGCTCGAAATCCCGCTGGAGACCGCTCTGGTTGGCGCAAGCCTCGCTAAAGAAAATGGCGTCAAGGCCATCCTGAATCCCGCTCCCGCCTGTGATTTGCGGAAAACGGACCTTTCCGCCGTCTTCGCGCTTACCCCGAACGAAACCGAAGCCCGCGTTTGCCTCGGCTTGCCGTCCGGCGATCCGGTCGACGACCGCGATCTCGCCCGTGCCTTGCTCGACCTGGGCCCCGAACACGTCATGCTCACCCGCGGCCCCCAAGGAGTTCTCTGGGCCTCGCGCAGCGGCCTGCAATCGATTCCCGCGCTGCGGGTGAACCCCGTGGACACCGTCGGCGCCGGCGACGCCTTCAACGCCGGCCTCGCCGTCGGCCTCGGCGAAGGCCAATCCATCCTCCACTCCATCGCTCTCGGCGTCGCTGCCGCGTCCCTTTCCACCGAAAAACGCGAAACCCTCGCCTCCTACCCACGCCGCTCCTCCGTCGAGCCGCGCCTCCCCGAACTTCTCGGCCGTGCTGCCCACGAATCGCGCTGATCTGCAGGACCGGGAAGCTATCGCGAGCTAATTTGTGTGCGGGAAAATCTTCAGGCAGGTATGGTGCCGGGGGCCAGAATCGAACTGGCTACGCCCGCCTTTTCAGGGCGGCGCTCTACCAATGAGCTACCCCGGCAATGCAACTTTAGTAGTTTAGAGGCGCCCCGCAGCTGTGTCAATCCGCTGCCAAACGTCCCCAATTTATGCGCGAGTTCCGGATCATCGCGGCATTCGCCGAAAAATCGCCTCCGAACAGGGAATCGGATTGTGCGAGGATAGAAACATGACAACGACCAACCTGAAGCCCAACGACCTAATCCGCGAGCTCGACGCGCTCGCGAAAACCGCAGCTTCCGGCGAAGCACTCATGAAGAGCATCGTCGCGCTGCTCCACGAAAAGCTCACCAAATACAATTGGGTCGGCTTCTACATGCTTGAAAAGGAAGGCGGCGACATGCTTGCCCTGGGCCCGTTCAAGGGCACCATGACGCCGCACACGCGCATTCCGCTGAATCAAGGCATCTGCGGCGCAGCCGCCTCCAGCGGCAAGACCATTGTGGTCGACGATGTCAATTCCGATTCGCGCTACCTGGCCTGTTCCGTCGAAACCAAATCCGAAATTGTCGTACCCGTTTTCGTCAGAGGCAAGGTCGTTGGCGAACTCGACATCGATTCCCACTTCCTCGCCGCCTTTGGTCCCGACGACCGCAAGCTGTGCGAGCACGCCGCCGCGCTCCTTGGCAAGTTTCTCGAGGCTCACGCGCATTGAAGCGCGGATGGGCTGCAAGCCGGAACACTGCGGTCGAAAGCCGCAAGCCAGGAGCTATTCGCCTTTAGAAAGATGGGGAGTGTATTCGTTGCAGGCGAGAAGGAGGCCGCAACAGCCCCCCCGCAATTTGGTTTGAAGCAAGTCCAGCGCGAACAACGAAAAAATAAAAAAAGACCAAAAACTGGTTGCTGTAGCAGGAGTATTGCCCATCGGCAGTTCCAGCTAACGGCTGATGGCAGCCGTCCTATGGCGAATGGCTCATAGCCAATGGCTTGCACCTTATGGCCAATGACGGAAGCCGCCGCGCTTACGGCTTTTTCAATTCCGGCGCAGGATACTCCGGCAGTTTCTCCTTGGTTGTGTCCGCGCGCTTCACTTCCAGTTCATCGAAGAGCAGGGACGGGGCAATAATCGTTTCGGGCAAGCCGGTGACGCGATTGCTCACCAGCGAATCGTTTCCCATCGCCACCAAATCGTTGCGCAGCGCGCGCACATCCAGTTCGTTGAATACCGCGCCGCGCACCAGTTCCTCGTGGCCGTCCGAAGCGTAAATGCGATAGAGCAGCCGCGGCGCATTGCCCGGCCCCAGCGTATCCACCCGATAGCCGTAGGCCTTGTCCGCCGCGCCGGCCATCTCCTTCAATTTTTTCGTCAGATCCTGCGGCGATTGCGGTTCCGAACTGCGGAAAATCAGCGTACCGATGGCCGGCATCGCCGACGTTCCCGGCGCGGCGCGCCCATGGCCATTCGACTCCGGGAAATCCCGGATGGGCTCGCGGCTCGTCAGGTAATTCTCAAGCGTTCCCTCCGCCACCACGTTGACAGCCTGGGCGGCCACGCCCTCACTGTCCACGTCATAGCTGCCGACGAGCTTCTTCCCCGCGAACTCCTTCATCGTCGGATCGTCCACCACGCTCACGAATTTTGGCAGCACGCGCGACTTGTAGCTCGTCGCAAAAACGCCGGTGGTGCGGTTCGGTTTTCCAAGCTGCGGTTTGCGGCCCAGGATGCCGTCTCCAATCAGCCCGAAAAGAATGTCGTCGGAAGCATCCGGCATGAACAGCACCGGCCCGCGATACGACTCCTCGACGATCGGGGCATTTCGCAACGCCTTCAGCGTTTCCAGCGTCCTGGTCATTTCCTTCAGCAGATCTTCGCGCTTCGGCAAATCCTCCACGCGCTCTTCGGTCCAGTAAGGGCTTCGCTGCAGGCGCATGCCGTCGGGAGCCTGCGTGCCGCCCACCAGGGTTATGGTGCCGTTGGCGCGTCCGTCGCGCACGATCGTGCCTTCCGAGTTGACGAAATACTCATTTACCGCGCGAAACCGGGCGGAGGCGGAAACCGACTGAATCTCCGGAAAAGCCCGGTAGAGATTCGTAACCTCCTCGAGCGTTTTCTTCCATTCGCCTTCGTCCACCTTTAGGCGCACCGAGGGCCCGATCTTCGTTACCACCGGCGCTTTGGCGAAATCGTCGACTGGATTGGGGTCCGCCGTGAACTGCTTCAGCGCGGAAAGCTTCTCCGCATACGCGTCCGCCGCGGCCTTGTACGCCTCGTCGGTCATCAGCCAGATCTGCCGGCGCAGCGCGATCGGATCGTCGTCCAGCGGAAGAATCGTGGCGCCGCCCATGCCTTGACCGTAAAAGCTGTCCAGCTTGTAGTCGCCCAGCCGCACCACCACGCGCAGCACGCGCACATGCGCCCTTTGGTCGCCCACCAGCGCGCCGAACGACGCTTCCGTGTCCAGATTCTCCACGTCGTCCACGCGGTACTCAATGTAGTAGGGCGGCTTCACGCCGTCCATCTTCAGATGATCTTTCGAACGATCGAGCTCCGTCAGCAGCGATTCCAGCAGCACGTCGCCCTTGGCCACTTCGTGCGCCTTCGCTGTCGCCGAACTTCCGTCCGGCGCATCGCTGCCGGCCGCGCGGCATGCCGGCGCGTGCGCCAGCCCCCAACTCGCCAGCAACGCCGCTGCGCATATTACTTTCCCTCGGCGACCGCTCACGGCTTCACCCCCGTCGATGTTGTCGTCTTGCCATTGCCCGGTTCCTGGCCTTCCACGCCCGGTGCCTGCAAGATGGGAGGCCGTTCGTGGCCGTGCGCGCGTTTCTGCACTTCCATTTCGCTGAACAGCATCGCCGGGGCCACGGCGGATACCGGAACGCTGCCGCTTTCCGCGCCGCATACCCCGTTGAATACGTGCTGCGTGTCGCCCGTGGCGATGATCCGCGTCAGCGCCGCCAGCGGCGTTCCCACAATGTCCACCCCGCGCACCAGTTCATCCGGCCGCCCGTCCGCGTAGACTTTGTAGACAATCACCGGCAGCACCTGGAACGCCTGCGGCAGCCGCCTTGTCGTCAGCGTAAATCCGCCTTGAATGTCGTCGAAATAGAGTCCATACGGCTTGCCTTGCCTCTTCACTTCGTCGATCAGCATCTGACGCAGCTTTGCTTCCGGCACGCTTTGCGAGGAGCTGACGATCAGATTTCCCTGGCGGCCCGTCGGCATTAGTCCAGGTTGATTCCTTCCGTGCCCGTTTGATTGAGCAAAGCCCTTGATCGGCATGCGCGACATCAGGAAATTCTTCAGCACGCCGTCTTGAATCACCACCACGCGCTGCGCCGGCGTTCCTTCGCTATCGTACTCGTAGGTTCCCGCCAGCTTCACTCCATTGATTTCGCCGAGCGTCGGGTCATCCACCACGCTCAGGAATTTCGGCAGTACTTCTTGCCCGACTTTTTTGGTGAACGTTTGTCCTTCCTCTTCGTCGCGCTGCCGGTGGCCTTCCAGCCGGTGGCCCAGCACTTCGTGGAAAAAAACGGCAGCCGCGCGCCCGCTCAGCATGGCAGGGCCGTCGTATGGCTCCGCCACGGGCGCATTCCGCAGCGCCTTCAAATCCGCGGCCATTTTTTCCGTTTTTGCCAGCAATTCCGCTTCGCCGGGCAGGCCGCTGGCCGTGGGCGCCTGGAACGTCTCCACGCGCAGCAAATCCATGCCGTCATCGGCCCGCGTCATCGCTTCCATTACCAGCCGCGCCGAAGCGCTCGGCGTCTCGATTTCCAATCCTTCGCTCGACACCATGCGCGCGTTCGACCTTCCGGCCTGCAAGATGACCGTCGCGAAATACACATCGGCATATTTTCGGAAAGCCCCGGAGACGCGCCGCACCCGCTCTTCCCAAGTCTTCTGGTCAAACGTCACCGCCTCCGGTTTTTCGCCAAGATGTACGCTTGGCGCTTCCTTTGAAAAATCAGGAGACTTATCCTCTTCCTCCGCCTGCACGGCTTTGTTCGTTTTTACGTTCAAATACGCGGGAGCTGCGCGCTTGTATTCGCGGTCCGTCAACTCCCAAAGAATTCGCGCGATGGCGTCGGGATCGTCCTGCAAAGGCAGGGAACCCGAGCTCATGCCGCTCGAGCGGTTTTGCCCGTGCGTATTGTCGAGGTCCGGCGAGCCCACGCGCATGGTCACATCCACGCTCCGCCGTTTTACCGCGGTGTCCGAAAGCAGCGCGCCATAAGCCGCTGCGACATATATCTGGTCCTGGTCGTAGGCCGTATAGCTGATGTAATACGGCGCGGGGTCGCTCTTCGTCAGGTCCGCTTTTGCGCGGTTCAGTTCATTCTGCATCGCCTGCAGTGCCACATCCGGCGTGGCCTTCGCGGGTTTGTCCGAATCGGCGGGCGCGGCGGCCAGCGGATACGCCGCAAGCTGCGCGGCAATCAACCACGCCAGCGCTTGCACCGCACGCTTGCGCAAAGAAAATCCCTTCCCTCGCGGACTGAGGTTTCCGGCCGGGCTATGCATGTTTCGATTGGCTCCTGTGTGGCGCGCGTTCAATGAGCGTGGGTACAAAGTCCGAGTATGACGCAGGCACTCCCCTTGCGCAAACTAGCGTTTTCCAAAGTGTTCACCGTGCTGGACCCTTGTGCCCCGCAAAAATTCCCCGGCGGAAATCTGCTTACGCCCTTCTTGTTTGACGGACAAGATTTCCAGCAGGCTGCCTTCGCCGCAAACCACTCGCAGGGAATCTTTTCCGGGAATCAGCGTGCCGGGCGCTGCTTCTGCCTTTTGGCCGGCCACGGGCTTCCCCCACAAGTGGCACGTCTGTCCCCGAAACTCCGTGTACGCCCCGGGCCATGGCGCGAACCCTCGCATGCGGTTGTAAATCGACTGCGCCGTCCGCGACCACTCGATCCGGCCATCTTCCCGTTTCAGCATAGGCGCCAGCGACGCCCGCGAATCGTCCTGTGGCCGCCCCGGCAGATCGCCCTTTTCCAGCCGGCGCAGCGTTTCGTTCATCAGCGCGGCTCCCGATTGCGCCAGCCGGGCGGCGAGTTCCGGGGAAGTCTCGTCCCGTCCGATCGGCGTCTCTTCCTGTAGCAGCAACTCTCCGGTGTCCATGCCGGCGTCGATGCGCATCGTGGTGTTGCCGGTCAGCGTCTCGCCATTCGCAATCGCCCAGTGGATGGGCGCCGCTCCGCGATACTTCGGCAGCAGGGAAGCGTGCAGGTTGATCCACCCCAGCCGCGGAATCGGCAGCAGCGGCTTGGGAATAATCTGCCCATACGCAATGATCACAATCGCATCCAGATTCTGATTCCAAAGATGCGACTCCACTTCCGGCGCGCGGATCTTCTCCGGCTGCATCACCGGAATTCCCGCCGTCAGCGCCACCTCTTTTATCGGCGAAAACGAAACGTCCTGTCCGCGCCCCCGCGGACGGTCCGGCTGCGTGTACACGGCCAGAATTTCGAACTCAGGTTGTGTCAGTAAATGCTTCAGGGAAGGAACCGCAAACTGCGGCGTCCCGCAAAATACCAGACGCATCCGCCTCACGGGAGCAACACCCGGGGACGCGCCCCAACTACCACTCGCCCTCTTTACGCATCTTCTTGATCTTGCGCTTGATCAGGTCGCGCTTCAGCATGCTCAGATGCTGCAGGAACAGGATTCCGTTCAGGTGATCGATCTCGTGGCAGAACGCCCGCGCCAGCAGGTTTTCGCCGCGAATCTCAAACGTTTCGCCTTTCAGGTTTTGCGCGCGCACGGTGACAAACTGCGGCCGCATCACGTAGCCGCGGAATCCTGGAATCGAAAGGCAGCCTTCCTCTTCGCGAACTTCGCCCTCGCCGTGCGTCACTTCCGGGTTGATCAGCACGATTTTTGCCTCGGGATTTTTCCCGCCGGTTACGTCCACCACCGCCAGCCGGATGCTCTTGCCAATCTGCGGCGCCGCCAGCCCCACGCCCTGTGCCGCGTACATCGATGCGAACATGTCTTCCGACAGCGTTTCCAATTCGGCGTCGAAATTTTTAATCGTCGAAGCGGGCTTTTCCAGTACCGGATCGCCGTACTTCACAATGGGATAGATCTTGCGCAGAGGCGCGGCGACTGCCGTGGCTTCTGCGGCCGCCGCAAGCTTTTCAGAACTCGTCGATTTGTCGGCCATAGCTCTCGAAATTTCGCCGCGTCTCGGCGAGCGAATCTCCTCCAAATTTTTGCAGAAAAGCATCGGCCAGCACAAGTGCCACCATTGCCTCTCCCGCAACACCCCCGGCGGGCACCACGCACCAGTCCGAACGTTCATACGCCGCCTGCACCGGCTCCTTCGTTACCATGTCCGCCGTGCCCAGCGCCTTGCGCAGCGTCGAAATCGGCTTCAGGTAGCCGCGGATCACCAGGTCCTCGCCGTTCGTGATGCCGCCTTCCAGGCCACCCGCGCGATTGCTCGACCGCCGGAACCTCCGCGCGGCCTGGTCATAGGAAATTTCGTCCTGCACTTCACTCCCATACGAACCCGCCGCCAGAATCCCGGAGCCGATCTCCACGGCCTTCACCGCCTGCACGCTCATCAGCGCCTGCGCCAGCTTCCCGTCCAGCTTTTCGTCCCACTGCGCGTGCGATCCGAGGCCCACCGGCACGTTGTGCGCCACAACCTCAAACACACCGCCGACCGTGTCTCCGGCCTTCAGCGCCGCGTCCACTTCCGCTTTCATTTTTTCCTGCACGGCCGCATCCACGCACCGCAGAGGGGATGCCAAATCCTTGCAGATGTCGCGGATCTCTTCCCAGTTCGCGGCGCGCTCCAGTCGCACATGCCCCACCTGGATGGTGTGGCTGGCGATCTCCAACGCAAACTCATTCAGCAGTTGCTTCGCAAACGCGCCCGCCGCCACGCGCGCCGCCGTTTCCCGCGCTGAAGCTCTTTCCAGTACGTACCTTGCATCGTGGAAATGGAACTTCTGCGAGCCCGCCAAATCCGCGTGTCCCGGCCTCGGCGCCGTCAGCTTCCGCGACTTCGTTTCCGCCGCCTCCGAAGCCTCCACCGGCAGGATTTTTTCCCAGTTGGCCCAGTCGCGATTTTCGATCCGCAGGGCAATGGGCGCGCCGATTGTCTGCCCGTGGCGCACCCCGGCAAAAATCTCCGCCGTATCCTTCTCGATTTTCTGGCGCCCGCCCCGCCCGTAGCCCAACTGCCTGCGGTGCAGTTCGTGATTGATCACGCCCATTTCCACGCGCAGTCCCGCGGGCAATCCCGACAAAAACGCCAGGAGCGCTTGCCCGTGCGACTCACCCGCGGTATAGAAGCGAAGCATAAACATCCAGTGTATCGGCGAACGCGCATATCCGTCCAGCGCGCCGCTTTTGCCGCGTGGCTTTCAGCCGGCGGGCAACGGCTAAGCTTTCTGTGGCAATTCGATTGACTTGCCGTGCAGCGTGTTTTTACCATCCTTTGCCATGAAAACGATCAAATTGGTTTCGCACGTTTTCGCGTTCTTGCTCTTCGCAGCCATTTCCTCGCTTGCGCAGGAACCTCCCACCGCGCCACAAAACGCCCCCGCCATTCCAGGCGGCCCTGTCGGCAGCGTCGAACACATCACCGTCCGCGGCAAATCGCTCGAAGGCAATCTCGAGGGCGATTCGCCAGACCGCGCCGTTTCCGTCTATCTCCCGCCCAGCTACGCCAAAAGTCCTCATCGTCGCTACCCCGTCGTCTACTTCTTCCATGGCTACACCGACAGCGACGACAAGTGGTACGGTCCCATCAAGCATTGGATCAATCTCCCCACGGTCGTCAACAAAGCGCTCGCGGAACCCGGCAATCGCGAAATTATCTTTGTGACGCCCAACGCGTTCACCCGTTACCAGGGCAGCTTCTATTCCAATTCCATCACCACTGGCAATTGGGAAGGGTACATCGTCAACGAGCTTATCCCTTATATTGACGCGCACTATCGGACGATTCCCACACGGGCCAGCCGTGGCCTCGCGGGCCACTCCATGGGCGGCTATGGCGCCATGCGCATCGCCATGCGCCATCCGGAAACCTTCTCGAGCTTCTATCTCCTCAGCGCTTGTTGCATGGCTCTTCCGGGATCGCTGCTCACTGCAAACGGTCCCAAGGCCGAAGCTGCCAAAACGTTTGAGGACGTCAAGGCGCTCGAGTTCTTGCCCAGCCTTCTCTTTGCGCTTTCGGCGGCCTGGGCTCCCGATCCGAAAAATCCTCCCTTTTACCTGGATCTTCCAACAAAAGACGGCAAGCTCGTCGATGAGGTCGTTGCTAAATATCACGCCAACGAACCGCTGCACATGATCGACCAATACATCGTCAACCTCCGTCGCTACAAAGCCATCGGGTTCGATGCCGGAGACAAGGATCACAGCATCACCCTCGCCACCAGGGACCTCGACGCGGTCCTCACCAGCTATTCCATCCCGCATCAATTCGAGATCTACGACGGCGATCATCTCAACCACATCGCCGACCGCATCGAAACTAAACTCGTCCCCTTCTTCTCGCAGAACCTCTCCTTCGACCATTCAGTCGAAAGGAAACCAACTCCCAAGAAATAGTGGGTTTCATGATTATGGCTCGAACCTAAGGTTCTTGGAGGCTCCGCATCCTTGGTGCCTTTTGCGGTCTCTTCTCCATCCCGCGTCCTTCTTGGGATGAACCGTGGGTTCCTACCATCCGATGGCTTAAATCTCTTCTGCTCTCTTCATCCTTGACTTTTGAACTTTGAACTTCTCTGAGTCTCTCCTTGACGCCTTCTCCCTCCCCGGTTAGGCTTTCTTCGAATCACTCGCGAGAAACTTGTGGCAGACACTCCCACTCAGGCGGTTCGTCAGGAAGCCCGCGCCCCCGAGGCGCCTTCGGTCCGCGAAGTCCTCGAGGATCTGACCAAGACCACGGTCCTAAAAGTCCAGGACTACGCCAAGCTGTCCTACCACTCCATCCTCAATCTCGCCACCGGCCCGCGCTACATGCAGGACACCGTCGATCAAATGGACATCATCGGCGTCGGCTCGCTTCCCATCGTTCTGCTTTCCGGATTTTTCATCGGCGCCGTGATGGTGCTGCAGACCGGCGCGCAGTTCGAGCGTTTCGGCCAGGCTTCGCTCACCGGAGACATCGTATCGCTGGCGCTGGTCCGCGAACTGGGGCCTTCGATCACCGGCCTGCTCGTTGCCGGCCGCTGTTCCTCAGGCATTGCGTCGGAACTCGGCTCCATGCAGGTTACCGAACAAGTGGACGCGATGCGCGCCATGGGCACCGATCCCAGCCGCAAACTGGTCACGCCACGCGTGCTCGCCACGCTCATCACGCTTCCTCTTCTCACCACCATTTCCGTCTTCATCGGGCTGATTGGCGGCATGGTCGCCAGCGTTCTTTCTCTTCGCATCAGCGCCACCACCTTCTGGGAGCGCGCCATCAAGATTCTCGAGTTTTCGGACATCATGCAGGGATTTTCCAAGTGCGTGGTTTTTGCATTCATCCTCGCGACGGTCGGGTGTTACCAGGGATTGACCGTCAGGGGCGGTACGCAAGGAGTCGGCCGCGCGACCACCCAGGCGGTCGTGGTTTCCTCCGTCCTCATCATCGTTTCGGATACCTTTCTCACCAAGCTTGCTCTGTTTCTCGCGGATAAACTCTCCTGATCTCTGATGCAGCCCTCGTCCACCTCTTTGACCGCAACTCTTCCGGTTTCGAACCAGCCCGCCATCGAATTCCAGGAGGTCCGGCTCGGCTTTGCGGGTCACGAAATCCTGCGCGGCGTGACGTTTTCCGCGCAGGAGCGCGAAACCATCATCCTGCTTGGGGAAACCGGCAGCGGAAAAACCCTGCTCCTTAAACTCGCCGCCGGACTGCTGCGTCCTGACGATGGACGCATTTTTATTCTTGGAAAAGACGTCTCCGCCATGCATGAGCGCGATCTTCTGGAAGTGCGCCGCAAGATCGGCTTTGTTTTTCAGGAAGGCGCTCTGTTCGACTCCCTCACCGTCGGCGAAAACGTGGCTTACCGTCTGCATGAAGATCGGGTTCCCGAAGAGGAGATCGACTCCCGGGTTCAGGAAGTGTTGCGGTTCGTCGAACTGCCGCATACTAGCGAGATGCTCCCCTCCGAGCTTTCCGGCGGCATGCGGCGGCGCGTTTCGATCGCCCGCGCGCTGATCACGCGCCCGCCCATCGTCCTTTACGATTCACCCACGGCGGGCCTGGATCCCATTACTTCGCAGACCATCATCAGCCTGATCCTGCGCCTTCGGGACGTTTACGGCGTGACCGCTCTGATGGCCACGCATCGCCTGCAGGACGGTTTCGGCCTGGCTCACTATCACTTCGACCCGCAATCCAAAAGAGTTTTGCGCGGCGCCGGGACGGAAGCCGCTCGTCCCGTCACCCATTTCCTCGTTTTGCGCGACGGCCGCATCTATTTCGAAGGCACACCCGAGGAACTTATGCACTCCAAGGACCCGTATCTTCAGAGATTTTTGATTTGATTCCTGTATAGTGTTCGTATCCAGTTCTCCGCGGCACACGGGGGTTTCGCCGGATGGCGCAGCGCAAACAAATTACCTGGTCCGAGTTGCGCGTTGGGCTTTTCGTTCTTGTCGGGCTTTTGATCCTCGCCATCGGGATCTTTTACGTCACTGGCTCCAACTTCATCGGGCCTAAATACCGGCTAAAAACGTTTCTCCCAGAAGTCTCGGGACTTGCCACCGGGGCGCCCGTTCGGCTCGATGGCGTGGACATCGGCAACGTGGAAGCGATTCGCCTGGTCCCGCGGGTGCCCGGCAAGCCGCCGGAACGCATGCGCAACATCGAAGTCGTGATGCGGCTGGACCGTCGCTATCAATCCGACATTCTGACGGACTCCACGGCTTCGCTGGTCACCGAAGGTCTCCTCGGCAACCGTTATGTCACCATCACCCGCGGCTACACCGGCGTTCCGCTCAAGGAAGGCCAGGTGGTTACCGGCACCGAGGAAAAGGCCATCAAGGAAGTGGTTGAGCGCAGCGCCGATGTTCTCGCGAACCTCAAGGCGCTCAGCGAAGAAGTGCAGGACATCATCGCCGACGTTCACGCCGGCAGGGGAAATCTCGGCAAGCTCCTCACCGACGAGTCCGCCTATAACCATCTCAACAGTATTCTCGCCAAAGGCGATCAGATCGCCGGCAACCTGCAGTCCGGGCAGGGAACCGTCGGCAAACTCCTGATGACGGACGAGCTTTACACCAAGGCCGACAAAGGCCTCGACAACTTGAACTCGATCATTTCCGATGTCAAGGCGCAAAAGGGAACTATCGGCAAGCTGCTCTACGATCCTTCGCTGTATGATCAGGCTAAAGCCGCTCTCGAAAACGGCAACAACATTATGGGTGATATCCGCGCCGGCAAGGGCACGCTCGGCAAACTCGCCACCGATGAGACTCTGTACAACAAGGTCCGCGACACCAGCAGCAACTTGGCGGAAGCGACCTCCAAGCTGAATCAGAACAGCAATACCGCCGGCAAACTCTTCACGGATCCGCAGCTCTACGACAATCTCGCCGCGCTTTCCAAAGACATGCGCGAATTCATCGTCGAATTCCGCAAAAACCCCAAGAAATACCTCACCATCAAACTGTCTTTCTTTTGACCAGCCTCAAAAGGAATCTCGGTATCGGCACAGAGAAACTTGCGGACTCATGGGCAAAAGCTTCCCAATGCCGCTTGAAACTTCTTGGCGATCTTGACGAATCCCGCCGTTGAAGGGTGAATCTCGTTTTGCCAATCCGCCGCAACGGGCT
>JAJPIE010000028.1 GCA_021324935.1 Acidobacteriota bacterium | reverse complement strand
GAGAAGAGAAGAGAAGAGAAGAGAAGAGAAGAGAAGAGAAGATGAACTACAGAGGTAGCAGAGGTCAGCCGAGAAAACGGAGACGGTTAGCGGATGGAGAGTCGGGATAGACTCGCGGGATGGAAAATCCCCTTCTGAGTTTGGAATTGGCGCGGGAGATTGAAACGGCGGAAGCCTTGGCGGCGATGGTCTGCGCGGAGCTGTTGCGCGGGCCGGCGGGAAAGTAGTGGGCGGAGCCACGCTGGTAATACGCGGGCGTCTCGCCGGATTGTTCGGGGCGAGCACGCTACATCGCGCGGCAGGGATTTCAGATGCTGTATACGCGGGTGAAGTTTGAGAGGACAGCCTTTAGCGGACAGCCCTCAGCCATTAGCCTTCAGTCCTAAACTATAAGCCGCAGGCGACAACTTGAGATGCGTTGCTGCGGTAGGCGGGTCACCGCCTGAATCAAACGGCGGCACTATGAGTGGGGCTAGGGTGAGACGGCGAGGCGTTTGTGGATGAAGTCCACGATGTCCTGGGTGGAGGTGCCGGGGAGGAAGATTCCGGCGATGCCGGCTTGCTTGAGGGCGGGGATGTCGGCTTCGGGGATGATGCCGCCAACCAGCACGGTGACGTCGTCCATGCCTTTTTCGCGCAGGAGCTTCATGAGCTGCGGGCAAAGGGTATTGTGCGCGCCGGAGAGGATCAAGAGGCCGATGACGTCGACGTCTTCCTGGGCGGCGGCGGAGGCAATCATCTCCGGAGTTTGGCGAAGGCCGGTGTAGATCACTTCCATGCCAGCGTCGCGCAGGGCGCGGGCAATCACCTTGGCGCCGCGGTCGTGCCCGTCCAGCCCGGGCTTGGCAATCAATACTCGAATCTTCTTTTCAGGCATTTCTCTGCGACCTCTGTGTCTCTGCGTTCAGCTTCTTCTTCGGGATTGTAATTCCAAACGAATCTGTGAACACCGTCTTTCAAAGTGGCGGAATGAAAGTTAATCAACAGGCCGATACGACAACCGGAGAGGCGAAGGTAAGTTAACATGACGGCTTCATGCACAGGAGCTATCGAGGCGATGGCTTTCACTTCGATGATAACCCGGCTGGCCACAATGATGTCCGCCCGGTAGCCGCAATCCAGTTTCGTCCCTCGATAGACTACAGGAATCGGGTGTTGCCTGACAAAAGGGAGACCATGCGAGCCTAGTTCGAAACAGAGGCACTCTTCGTAGACGGTCTCCAATAGGCCTGGACCGAGCTCGCGATGGACGGTGATCGCCGCTCCGATGATGCGCCGGGTTAGTTCTAAGTCCCTCATAAGAGAGCTGAACGCAGAGGCGCAGAGTGCGCAGAGCAAGAGAACGTACCACACTGCGAATATTAACGCTAAGTAATCTTGACAAGGTAAGAGAGGCCCGTCAGGTGATGGCGACTTCTTCGTAGGGGCCGAAGACGGTGCGCATGGCTTCGCAGATTTCGCCGAGAGTGGCATAGGCTTTCACGGCGTCGTAGATGAATGGCATGAGGTTTTCGGAACCCTCCGAGGCTTTGCGCAAGGCATTGAGGCGGCGTTCGACTTCGGCATGGGAGCGCTCTGCACGCAACTTGCGCAACCGGTCCGCCTGGCGGTGGGCGACGGTTTCGTCGATCTGCAGGATTTCGAGAGGCTTTTCCGGAGTGACGAAATCGTTCACGCCGACGATGATCTTTTCCTTCTTGTCCACGGCCATCTGGTAGCGATAGGAAGCCTCCGCGATCTCGCGTTGCGGATAGCTCTTTTCGATGGCGGGGACCATGCCGCCCATGGCGTCAATGCGGCGAATGTAGTCCCACGCGCCGGCTTCGACTTCGTTGGTGAGGGTCTCGACAAAATACGAGCCGCCGAGAGGATCGACGGTGTTCGTGACGCCGGTTTCGTGGGCGATGATCTGCTGCGTGCGCAGGGCGATGGTGGCGGCAAATTCGGTGGGCAGCGCCCAGGCTTCGTCGAGGGAATTGGTGTGCAGGGACTGCGTGCCGCCAAGGACGCCCGCGAGCGCCTGAATCGCGGTGCGCACGACGTTGTTCATCGGTTGCTGCGCGGTGAGCGAGCAACCGGCGGTTTGCGTATGAAAGCGGAGCGCCCAACTGCGCGGGTTCTGGGCTTTGTAGCGCTCGGTCATGGCCTTGTACCAGATGCGGCGCGCGGCGCGGTACTAGGCGATCTCTTCGAAAAAATCATTATGCGCATTGAAGAAGAAAGAAAGCTGCGGGCCGAATTCATCCACGGGCAGGCCACGGCGCATGGCCCATTCCACGTATTCCATGCCGTCGCGCAAGGTGAACGCTAACTCCTGAATGGCCGTCGAGCCGGCTTCGCGGATGTGATAGCCGCTGATGGAGATGACGTTGAATTTCGGCGTGTGCTTCATGCCGAATTCGAACGTGTCGATCACCAGGCGCATGGAAGGCTCGGGCGGGTAGATGTACTCCTTTTGCGCGATGTACTCCTTGAGGATGTCGTTTTGCAGCGTGCCGGAGATTTTCTTCCAGTCCGCGCCTTGCTTTTCGGCCACGGCGAGGTACATGGCCCAGATGACTGCGGCCGGGGAGTTGATGGTCATCGAGGTGGTGACGTCGGCAAGGGGAATCTGGTCGAAAAGGACTTCCATGTCGGCGAGCGAACTGATGGCCACACCACACTTGCCGACTTCGCCTTCGCTAAGCGCGTGGTCGGAGTCATAGCCCATGAGCGTCGGCAGGTCGAACGCAGTGGAAAGCCCGGTCTGCCCCTGCGAAAGCAGGTAGCGGAATCGCTTGTTGGTGTCTTCGGCGGTGCCAAAGCCGGCGAACTGGCGCATGGTCCAAAGCCGCCCGCGGTGCATGGTGGCGTGGATGCCGCGCGTGTAAGGAGGCTCGCCCGGGAAGCCGAGGGCGCGCTCGGGGTCCCAGCCGGCCAGATCGTCTTGCGTGTAGAGGCGGCGAATCGGATAGCTGGAAACGGTGGTGAATTCTCTTTGCCGCTCCGGACTTTTCGCAAGCGTGGGGTTGAGGATATTTTTCTCCCATGCCTCGCGACGCGGTGAGGCGGTTGTCGAATTCCCGGGCTTGTTCGAATTGGCCGAATCACTCATGAAGAAGCGCTCCCGGGATCCTGTATAAGCAAGGCGATATGCAGACCCCGCAAGATACTAATGCTAGGGGAAATGAGCGCGGGGAACAAGAAGGTTGCAGTTTGAGGAGAAGGGTTTCCTCCACCGAAAAGCAAAGGCTGAAGCTTGTGCTATCGGAAGCGGACCGAAAGGCCGGCGAAACCAATACCAAGAAGGTGGCAGCAAGCCGCCTCTACACACCTAGGCGTAATACTGGAAATTTTGCCAGAAGGCGGGCCAGCCGTTGCGGGGCGGCCCGCAAACAAAAATATCCTTGCGTTCGGTGGTTTCTTCGTTGACGACGCCGTAGGCGTTGGTGACTTGGGCAGCGAGGTGACAAGCAGTGAAGTTCGCTGCGACAAATTCGCGGGAAAAGCCGACAACAATCAACGATTGCGGGGGAGGATCGCCGTAGCCGCGTTCCCAGGAGGAGTTCACGCCACTGATGGCGCGCGGCAGGCCGTAGTCCGGGCCGTAGAGGTTTATGGCGCCAACTTCTCCGTAATTTTCCGCGAGGATGCCAAGCCTGGCCTGGTCCTGCTCGGGAAGGGAACCGCGGACCTTGGCCAGGGTCGCGGCCAGGTCTTGCCAGCCAACTTCGTCGCGCAAGGTGACGTTGATTTTGTTGGCCACGCGAAACCAAGCCGATTGGAGCGGTGCGATGGGCAGGGCAACGGCCATGCCGCCCAGAATACTCAAGCCCAGTGCGCCCGCGATGGGCGCATGAACGGCGCGCAATCGCAAAGGCGGTGCGAGTTTCTCGACCCAGCGTTCCCCCCAGACGCTGCCCGCCGCATAAAGCATGGGATAGGCCGGAGCGAGGTAATAGCCACGTCCCTTGGCGAAAAAGAAGAAGACCAGCGGGACCAGATACATCCAGGCCAGTGGACGAAAGCGTTTTCCTTCCGGCGAGAACGCGGAGAAATAGAGTCCAGCCAGCCATAGCGGAAAACAAAGCAGAGTCATCTCCAATTGATCGGGCAGAAAATCCCGCGTGAGCCCCTCGGAAATGTCCCGCTGGTGGATGAACTTGAGAAAGTCGTAGGTGGCGAAGCGATGCTGCGCCTGCCAGAGAAAATTCGGCAGAAAGGTCAGCAGGGAAACCAGCAAGCCGAGCCACGGCCAGCCGGTGCGCAGATATCTGCGCGTTTCGGTCAGCAGGACTCCCGCAAGTACTCCCGCCGCGAAGAAAAGCATCGTGTATTTCGTCAACATGCCGAGGCCGATGGCGGCGCCGGCGGCAAGGAAATAGCGGGGGTCATTTCTCCGCAGCAGGAAGACCACGAAATAGGCGGTGAGCACCCACGCAAAGTAATCGAAAGAGACATACTGCATCAGCGCGCCGGCGCCCAGGCAGAAGGGAATTGCGGCGGAGGCAGAAACAAGCTGCGCCGCGCGCCCCCCGCCCATTTCGCGCGCCATGCAACCCGTAAGGACCACGCCGATGGCTTGCACCAGCGCGGAGAAAAAGCGGAAGCCTGCGAGCGAGGTGCCAAAAAAAGCCAGCGCGATGCGTCCAAGAAAGGGGGTCAGCGGCGGGTAAGAAACATAGCCCCAGGCGAGATGCCGCGCATCCTCGAGGATCGCCAACTCGTCGCGATTGAAGCCGTAGCGGTTTCCGGTCAGAAGATGAAGCAGTAGGGTTGAGGCGCCGATGCCACAGAGCAGCGCAAGATGCAGCCGATGATTCGGGGAGATTTCGGGCGAAAGCGGCAAACCATCGCAGGAGGGCGCGAGAGAATCCACGGAGATGGAATTGGGGAGGCGCATCGCGAACGACCTCAGTGTAGAGAGATTATCAGAATCCGGTTGTGATGCGGCGCACCCTTGCGGCTGCAAATGGGCGCTTTTGCAGGGATAGCAAAGAAAAAACGCCCAGCCGGAGACCGGCGTTTCGAACTGTTGCAGTTGCCTGAGGAGGAGTGACTCGCGGCTATTTGCTGCCGGACTTGTTCTTGTCGTCGAGGGCCTTGAAGAGTTCCTCGGTGCCGACGACCTGGCCGTTGAGGGTGCCGGGGATCAGGGTGTCGCGCTCGATTTCGCCCTTTTGCGCTCCGGCGATGGTGACATTGTTGACCTGCAAAGTGCGTCCCAGCGCGCGCTCATAATTGGCTTTCGCTTCGGCCAAGTTGGCGAGGGCGCGCAATTCGGTGCCCTGCGCGGTGATCAGGTCGCGCTGGATCAGGATGACGTTGTAAACGGTGGATGCGCCGAGTTGGTACTTTTTCTGCTCGGCCTCAAAGGTCTGCTGCTGAAGTTCGCGCGCTTTCCTCGCCGACTGGACTTGGGCCTTGCCCTGCTCGACGGCGATGGAAGTGTTGCGAACGTCCAGCACGGCGCTGTTCTTGATTTGCTGCATCTGCGCCTCCAGCTGGCGCTGCGTGAGCTGCGCGTGAATGCTGTCTGCCTGCGCGGAGCGGTTGCGGATGGGAATCTGGAAATTGAAGCCGACGGTGTAATCGGGGAAACGGTTGTGGAAAACCTGACTAAGGCTGTCGCTGAGTCCTTGTTTGCTGACACCGGTCACCGTGGAGGTAGTCGTGGGCACATAAACCGGAACCAGGGTGCCGCCGGGGCCGACGACGGTGATGGGTTGCCCGTTGGCGCCGACAATCTGCTGGCCGGCGGCAGGGGTCGACGTGGTAAGGGTAGAATTGCCGGCAAGGCCCGTGCTGGCGTATGAGGCCGTCAAAGTGGCCGTTGGCAGCAGCGCGTTGCGCGTGGCCTTGATGTCAATTTCACCGTTACGCAGGTTGAGAATCTGCTCCTGCACATCGGGACGGTTATTAAAGGCTTCTTTCACGGCCTGTTCGAAGGCTTCCGTGTGGACCGATTCCGGAGCATCGGGCTTGTCGGTCGGAATGATCTCGACATTGAGGAGATTGGAGGCTGTAGGGTCCTTGGCGATGTAGTTCTTGAGCGCCAGCTCATCCTGGAGTTGCGTGGTTTGCGCAATGATCAGGTTGGTCTGATCGGAAGCCAGCTCGGACTCCGCCTGGGTGACGTCGAGGGGCGCCATGGTACCGATTTCCAATTGTTTCTTGTTGTCGTTATAGAGCTTTGTGGAAACAGTGACGGCCTGCTGCTGTACGTTCACGTTTTCACGGGCGTAGACGAGTTCCCAGTAGGCGGTGACGGTGCTGGTGACGGTGGTGATCGCCTGCTGCGCGAAGGAAAGGTCCGCGATCTTGCGGTTATTTTCCGCGATCAGAATGTTGCGGCGGGTGACGTCGCGGCCAAAGCCTTGCAGAAGCTGCTGAGAAAAGCTGATGCCGAGGGTGGATTGCACCGATGGATTAAGCAGGTTGAAGGCTGAACCAGAGGAAGAACGCGTGTTGTCCCAATAAATGTTCATTGTCGTAGCCGTCGAAAAGCCCTGGGAGAACGCGCTGTTGTAAGTGGAGGTGTGAATCGGCAGGCCGATCAAGGCATTCGTTCCGGTGACGCCGGTACCGGAGAGGAATGGGTTGTTGACGGGAACGACGTTGTCGTTGAACTGCACGGTCTGGGTGAAGAACGGGTCGAATAAGAGATTCGGCAAGTTGGCCGTGGAACCCACCGAGAGACTTCCGGGAACGCCGTAGCCAAAGCCACCGGCTTTTGTCTTGAGGATGCTGGCATCGGCCATCCACGGGTTATAGCGCTGGACAACGATGTCCATGCTGTTTTCGAGGGCCAGGGCGATAGCGTCCTGGAGGCTAAGATTGAGCTTCCCGTCGTGAATGAGCTGCTCAAGACGCGGCGAATTGCTGAGCGTGCCGGGATTAACGAACTGCGGGCGGAAGGGAGCGGTAATATCCGGCCAGGGGTTCGGCGCGTTCGTGTAGTGATATTTGCTCAAGCCGAGCGAAAGCGGCAAGCCCCCTTGCAAGGGAGCCTTCGGCTGCGGGGTCTGGTCCGGTTGCTGAGCCAAAACCGGGGAGACCGGAGCGCCTGCCAGAATTCCCGCCAGAAGCGCGGCGAGTAGGGATTTAGCGAACGGCTTCGTCATCATTGTCCTCACGTTTGGAACTTTTGGACCTCAAATTCTCACAAATGAACCTGTTGCGCGATGTGGCATCTCTCTCTAAAACGCTCCTAGGGGGCAATTTGTTTCATTGAAATGGAGCAGAAAACGCACCCGGGCCTGATCTTGCCACCATTCACGGGCCAAAAACGCCGAATTGGCAGTCTAACAGGCGGCGCCTTTCCTTGACAACGCGGGGCATGGAGGCTAGGCTGCTGACATTTCGACGTTTAGGAGCGGGTCGAAGTTAGCCGGGTCATGCTGACACGCGAAGAACTTTTGAGGATGTTCGAGAAGGCGGGCGCCATCCGCCACGGCCATTTTGAGTTGTCGAGTGGTCTCCACAGCGGCACGTATGTGCAATGCGCGCTGGTTTTGCAGTACCCGCGGTTTGCGGAAAAGCTGGGGCAAGCGCTGGCTGCACTCTTCTCGGATGCGCGGATTGACGCGGTGGTCTCTCCGGCGCTGGGCGGCGTGATCATCGGGCAGGAAGTGGCGCGAGCGCTGCCGGCACCGGAAGATTTGGTAGGCGGCGGGGTGCCGGCGATGTTCGTGGAGCGCGACGCCAGCGGCACGATGTGCCTGCGGCGGGGTTTTGCGTTGAAGCCGGATATGCACGTTCTGGTGGTCGAGGATGTTTGGACAACGGGCGGCTCGACGCAAGAGGCGATCAGCGTGGTGGAGGAAGCCGGCGGCCGGGTGGTCGCGGCGGGCGCGCTGATCGACCGCAGCGGCGGCAAGATTGAGTTTCCGGTGGAGTCCAATGCGCTGATCGAATTGCCTATCGAAAGCTACGAGCCGGACGATTGCCCGCTCTGCAGGCAGGGAGGCGTGGCGGTGAAACCGGGGAGCCGGTTCGCGAGGTCCGCCCGGTAAGGAATTTGTAGCTCAGGCCTTCAGGCCTGAGGGTCTTCGAATGTGGGAGCGGCGTTGACGATGTCAGAAAAGACCTCACCCCTGAAGGGGTGAGCTACATGCGCTATTTCAAGCTCACAATTGCCTACGACGGCACGGATTTCCACGGCTGGCAGATTCAGAAGAACAAGCCCACCGTGCAGGGCGAAATTGTGTCCGTGCTGCGGCGGCTGACGCAGGAAAACGTGCAGTTGCTGGGCGCGGGGCGAACCGACGCCGGCGTCCATGCGCTGGGACAAGTGGGGAGTTTCCGCACGCAGTCGCATCTTTCGGCTCTGGAATTTCAACGCGCCTTAAATGCGCTGCTGCCGCCGGCCATCCGGATTGTGGAGGCGGAAGAGACCGGGCCGGATTTCAGCGCGCGCTGGTCGGCCAAGGGGAAGATCTACCGTTACCGGATTTACCGCGGCAAGGTGGTGCCGCCGATGCTGTGGCGCTACGTGCTGCATTATCCGTTCCCTCTGAATGAGGGGGCAATGAAGGACGCCGCGGCGCGCTTTGTAGGGATGCATGATTTCAGTTCTTTCGCGGCTTCGACCGGCTCCGAAGACGACGACAAAGAGCGCAACATGCAGCGGGAGATTTACGCGACGGAACTGAAGCGCACCGAGGACGGCGAAGAGTTGTGGTTCACGGTTCACGGGCGGTCGTTCCTGCGGTACATGGTGCGCAAGATGGTGGGCACGTTGCTGGAAGTGGGGCGCGGCAAGTTGCAGCCGGAAGACATTGAGCGCTTGTACGAGATCAAAGACCGCTCGAAATCCGGGCCCACCGTGCCGCCGCACGGGCTGTTCATGGTGCGGGTGGATCATGACGAATCGTACCGGCTGTCCTAGGGCTTGCGCTGGCTCAGACTATTCTGGAAACGCATGGGAGTGTAAGATGCGATTATGGTCACGACATCCGCGATGCTGGACTCACTTCCTTCGATAGACCCAGCTACAGGGAGGGTATTGAAATCGTACGAACGTACCTCGCCGCTGGCCTTGCCGCAACTGATGGCCAAGGCGCGGGAGGCGCAGCGAGAGTGGGCGAAAAGTCGGGTAGAAGAGCGCTGCACACGGCTGCGCGCGTTGCAATCGATCATTTTGGAGAAAAAGGAAGCGCTGGCCGACGCGGTGGTTCGGGAATCCGGGAAGCCGCGCGCGGAGGCGAAATTCGCGGACGTGTTCGTTTCGCTGGATTCGGCCAAGTATTTTGCCGATTGCACCGCATCGTTGATGAAAACGGAAGCGGTGCCGCATCACAGCATCGCGGCGAAGGCCAAGACAGGAAAGCTCGTCTATGAGCCGCTGGGTGTGGTGGCGATTATCAGTTCGTGGAACTATCCGCTGGCGATACCAATGAGCCAGATCACGGCGGCGGTAGCCGCCGGGAACGGCGTGCTGTGCAAAACCAGCGACTTTACCCCGGAATGCGGCGAACTGATCGGCCAATTGTTCCGCGAGGCGGGCTTCCCCGAACATCTGGTAACGATTCTGCAAGGTGGTGGTGACGTGGGCCAAGCGCTGATCGAAGCGCGGCCCGACAAATTGTTCTTCACCGGAAGCGTTTTTACCGGGCGGCACGTGGCGGAAGCGTGCGCGCCGCTGCTGATTCCCAGCGTGCTGGAGCTTGGCGGAAAAGACGCCATGCTGGTGCTAAAGGACGCGGATCTGGAGATCGCCTCCAGCGCCGCAGTCTGGGGAAGTTATTCGAATTGCGGGCAGGTTTGTCTTTCGGTTGAACGGCTGTTCGTCGAAGAGTCCATCAGCGAAGCGTTCATTCAGAAATGCGTGGAGAAGACCAAGAAGCTGCGGCTGGGTCCCGGCAACGACCCGAACACGGAAATAGGTCCGATGATTCGCCCGCAGCACGTGCAGCGCATGAGCGAATTGATTGCCGACGCGGTGCAGCAAGGCGCGCGCGTGCTATGCGGCGGGCGGCCGAGGCCGGATCTGGGGCCGAATTTCTTCGAGCCAACGGTGATCACCGGCGTGGAATCGTCGATGAAACTATTTCAGGACGAAACCTTCGGGCCGATCATGGCCATTCGCGTGGTGCGTAACGCCGAGGAAGCGGTGCAGCAGGCGAACGATTCGGAGTTCGCACTTTCCGCGAGCATCTGGACGAAGGATCTGGAAGGCGGCCGGAGGGTCGCGCGGGAGTTGCGCGTGGGCGTGGTGATGGTGAACGACCTGATCAGCGGCTTCGCCATTGCCGAGGCGCCCCACGGCGGCTGCGGCTTGAGCGGCTGGGGACGCACGCACGGCAAAGCGGGCTTTCAGGAAATGGTGCATGTGAAATACATTGATGAAGACCGATTGCCGTGGCTGGAAAAGCCGTGGTGGTATCGCTACGGGGCGGACGTGGAGAAGGCGGGCGACTCGTTTCTGACGTTTGAGTTTGGAGACAGCCTGCTGGCGCGATTGCGGCACGCGCGCGCGGCGCTCAAAACCGTTTTCCGCGATCACGGATTGAAATAGCGGTATAGGAGCGAATCTTGGCCGAAGAAACTCCCCAAGTTGCGCCGTCGAGCGAAGCGCCGCGAGCGCCCAAAATTAAAGTGCGCAAGCCGAAGCAACGCTCGTGCGATGAGCGCAACGAAAAAGGAAAGCTCTGCGCCGGCCACCTGAAACGCTGGTACGAGTTGACGCCGGAAGTGGAAGCAATCGTCGGCAAAGGCGCCGAAATTTACCGCTGCGAATTTTGCAAGGTGTTGTTCCGCCCGGACCCGAAGCAGCTGCCCAACAGCTACACTCTGCGTTATTAAAATATCCGGAGGCCGCGCGACCATGATTCGCTCCGAATGGATGCACGACTGGAATGCCGGCGGTCCCATGGCCATCGCTTCCGGCACGCACGTGATGCTGAACGACGAGACGCTGCGCGACGGCCTGCAGAATCCCTCCATCCAAGACCCAACCATCGGCGAGAAAATTGAACTCCTGCATTTGATGGAATCGCTCGGCATCGATTCGGCGAACATCGGCCTGCCGGGAGCGGGACCTCGCGCCGTGGAGCACGTGGAAGCTCTGGCGCGCGAGATCGCCACGAATCGCATGCGCATCCGCCCAAATTGCGCTGCGCGTACCGTGGAGGCGGATATCCGGCCGATCGCGGAGATCTCGCAGCGGGTGGGCATCGCCATTGAAGCGGCGACGTTTCTGGGTTCAAGCCCGATCCGTCGGCTGGTGGAAGACTGGACGGTCGAGCACCTGGAACGCACGACGGAAGCGGCGGTGAAATTTGCCGTGGCGCAGGGGCTGCCTTCGATGTACGTCACCGAAGACACGATCCGCACGGACCCGGACACCGTGAAGCGGCTCTACAGCGCGGCCATCCGCAGCGGAGCGCGCGCGATCGTGCTTTGCGACACGGTGGGCCACGCCACCCCGCCCGGAACTTTCAACCTGGTGAAGTTTGTGATGGAAAGCGTGGTGAAGCCCAGCGGAGAGAAAATTCGAGTGGATTGGCACGGGCACCGCGACCGCGGTCTGGATATTGCAAATTCGATGGCCGCTGTCGCTGCGGGCGCTAATCAGGTGCACGGCGTGGCGCTTTCGCTGGGCGAACGCGTGGGGAATACTCCGATGGAGTTGCTGCTGGTGAATTTCCGGCTGATGGGACTGATCGACAACAACCTGAGTCATTTGAAGGAGTATTGCGAAAAGGTCGCGAGGTTCACGGGAACGGTAATCCCGCCAAATTACCCGGTTTTTGGCAAGGACGCGTTTCGCACGGCGACCGGCGTACACGCGGCTGCGATTGTCAAGGCGCTGAGGAAGGGCGACCAGGAACTGGCGGACGCGGTCTATAGCGGCGTTCCGGCGCGCCTTTTCGGGCTGGAGCAGATTGTGGAGATCGGCCCGATGAGCGGAAAGTCGAATGTGCTGCATTGGCTCTCGCGGCACGGAATGCCGGCGTCGGAGGATTTGGTGAACCGGATTTTCGAAGCGGCGAAGCAGTCCCCACGGGTGCTCACCGAGGAAGAACTGCTGACGATTGCCTCCGCCAACAAAACACCCGCGTAAGCACGACCCTGCTTTCAAGGCGCATGTGGCAGCGGCTTCCGGCTGTCCAGGCAATCTGCTCGCAACCAGACGCCGCAAAGGCAAGAGTGCCTGTGGCACGATGCCCCGAAGCGACGGATGCGGAGATCCCGCAAAGGCATCCTGGATGCGAAATACGCGCTTGAGAAGCCCGTCCCTGAATTTCCGGGAAAAAGATAAAATCAGCGTGTGTCTCATCCGAATAATCCGCGCGATCACAAAAATACTTCTGCCTGGAGGAATCTGCCGCCTCGCACCGTGAAACGCGTTGCTGTTTGCGTTATTCTCTTGGTCATGCCGATTCGTTCCTCTGTCCTTCCTCATGCCGCCCGACCATTCACCTCGTTTTCCCTGGCGGATCAGCCGCAGGTGCGAGCGGCACTCGACTGGTTTGCCAAGAACCTGCCCTGGATCAATGACGAGCAGGCCCGGTTGACGGAAATCCCTGCGCCTTCGTTTCAGGAAGAGAGACGCGCCGCGGCGGTGAAAGCCCTGCTGGCGGCCGAGGGGATGCCGGTCCATGGCGACAAGCTCGGAAATGTCATCGCCGAATTGCGCGGCTCCAACGACAAGGAGTGTATTCTGCTGACCGCGCATCTGGACACGGTCTTTCCCGCGGGAACGGATGTGACCGTGCACCGCGACGGCGAGCGCTTGCTTGCGCCGGGAATTTCCGACAATGGCACGGGGCTGGCAGCGTTAGTGGCAGTGGCGCGCGCGCTGCATGCGGCCAAGATCAAGCCGCAGCGCACGATCCTATTTGCGGCGAATGTTGGCGAGGAGGGCGAAGGCAACCTGCGCGGGATGCGCGCATTGATCGACTCCTATCGCAACAGGATTCGCGCCGTGATTGTGCTGGATGGCTCCGGCACGGACCATGTGACCACTAAGGCGCTGGCATCGCGGCGGCTGGAAGTGATCATCAGCGGTCCGGGCGGGCACAGCTGGTCGGACTTCGGGATGGTGAATCCCATCAATGCGCTGGTTCGCGGGTCGCAACGCTTCATCAATACGCGCGTGCCGATATCGCCGCGGACCACGTTCAATCTTGGACAAGTGGAAGGCGGAACGTCGGTCAATTCGATTCCTCATGATGCGACACTGAAGGTGGACCTCCGCTCCGAAAGCGAAGAAGAACTCGGCCGGCTGGAAAACGCGCTGCGAGAATGCATGGCCGCCGGCGTGAAAGACGAGATGGACAACGCGCGGGACCGCTCGAAAGGGAAGCTCGAGTGGAAGGTCAACGTGATCGGCAGCCGCCCGGGCGGCGAGTTGCCAGCGGATTCGGCATTGCTGGCGTCACTACGCGCGGCCGATGATTTTCTGGGAAACCAGTCGCGGATCGAGCGCTCGTCGACGGATGCGAATATTCCCCTGTCGCTGGGCATCGATGCGATCTCGATTGGCGCTGGCGGAAACGGCGGCGGTGCGCACTCGCTGCAGGAATGGTACGACCCGGTTGGCCGCGAAATGGGTTTGCGGCGCGTGGTGTTGACCCTGCTGGGGGTTTCCGGGCTCGCCCCGGAGAAAGGGCACTGAGGATGCGGAAAGTTTTGCGATTCGGCCTGGCGTTTTGTGCCTTCGGCGCGACGCTGGCCGGCGCGCAGACCGTGTCTCAGCAGAAGCTGGACCCCAGCGCCCACAAGACCACCTACTACCTCCACGCGCATATCTACACCAACGATCCCAAGCAGCCCTGGGCGGCGGCGATGGCCGTTCGCGACGAGAAGATTTTCTGCATTGGCACGCTGGCGCACATCATGCTGGATTGCGGCGGCGCGGAAGCGGAACTCGACGCCATCCAGATGCACGAGCAGTTCATCATGCCCGGCTTCAACGACGCCCACACGCATCTGGGCAACGCCGGACACGACAAGCTCGCGCTCGATTTGAAGGGCACCGACTCGATCGAAGAGCTGCAGCAACGGTTGCGCGCCGCGGTGGCGCAGCACAAGGCCGGCGACTGGATCGTGGGCAGCGGCTGGGATCAAACGCGCTGGCCGGAGAAGCGTTTTCCGAACCGCCAGGACCTGGACGCGGCGGCTCCCGACAATCCCGTCTGGCTGGTTCATGTGTCCGGTCACGTGGGCGTGGCGAATTCGATGGCGCTGAAGCGCACGGAAATCCTGCCGGACACGAAAAATCCCACGGGCGGCGAAATCGAACGCGACGCCGACGGCAACCCCACCGGATTGATGAAGGAAGGTTCGGCGATGGAGTTCGTGGAGCAGAAGATCCCGGAACCCACCGCCGAGCAGCGCCGCCACGGCATCGAACTGGTGCTGCAGGAACTGGCGATGAACGGAGTCACTTCCGCGCAGGATAATTCCGCTTGGGACGATTTCCTGGTTTACCGTGACCTGAAAGAAGAGAAGAAGCTCACCGTGCGCATCACGGAGTGGCTGCCGTTCATGGCGCCGCTGGACGAATTGCAGAACATGCGCTCGGAGGGCGGCACGACCGACCCCTGGCTGAAAACCGGCGCGCTGAAGATGGTGACCGATGGAGCGCTGGGCTCACGCACGGCGGCGATGCTGGCGCCCTATTCCGACGATCCGAACTCCACGGGCATTCTGACCATCGAGCCGGAGAAGCTGAAGGCGATGGCGCTCGATCGAGACAAATTGGGCTTTCAACTGGCCTTTCACGCCATCGGCGACCGCGCCAACCGCGTGGCGCTGGACGTCTTCGAAGCCGTGCTGCGCGTGAACGGCACGCGCGACCGGCGCGACCGCATCGAGCACGCGCAGGTCGTCTCTCCACAGGACATTCCGCGATTCGGAGAATTGAAAGTGATCGCCTCGATGCAGCCGTCGCACCAGACCAACGACATGCGCTGGGCGGAGAATCGCGTGGGCCCGGAGCGCATCAAGGGCGCGTATGCCTGGAATTCGCTGCAGAAATCGGGCGCGGTGCTGGCTTTCGGCACGGATTACGACGTGGAACCGATCAACCCATTTCGCGGGCTCTATGCCTGCGTGACGCGCGAGGCCTCGGAGGGAGGTCCCGCGGGCGGCTGGGAGCCGCAGGAAAAGCTACCGCTCGATAATTGCATTCGCGCGTACACCGTGGGTTCGGCTTACGCGGAATTTGCGGACGGGAAAAAGGGCGAACTGAAGGTAGGCGAATACGCGGATTTCATCGTGCTTTCCCAGGACATCACCAAGGCCGCGCCCAGGGAACTTCTGAATACACAAGTGCTGCAAACGGTCGTCGGCGGCCGCACGGTTTATCAGCGGAAGTGAAGGGCGACGAGTTCGCCGTCGAATTCCCCCCGGGCATTCCCGCGAAAAACCACTTCGGCGCGTTGCGCCTTCCAGTTTGAACACGAGGGACTTGCGGCGGAAATCGCCCGCGCATCCGGCGTGATTTCCACGGACTTCCAGTCGGCGGTGTGAAATTTCATCAGGACGGTGTTGATCGAAAGGCTGACCACCAAATCACCGGTTGGTTTGCAGTCCGCCGCCGCGACTTTTCCTTCGAGGCGATATTCGGGTCCTTTGGCGATGCGAACCGGCATTGATGTAGGGGGCGGATCGCCGCTCGTGGAAGCCGTCGGCGCGGACACGGGTGGAGATTCGCTGTCCTCGGGAATGGCGATGTCCTTCGTAGTGCCGGGTGCGGTGGGTGCGGCCGAATCCGGGGGTGGCTGCGAGCGCACTTCGACGGACTGTCCCATCATAGCCCGCATATCGGCCGCGCGCCGCAGGGAATCGGCCATCTGAATCTCCTGCGGGTTGCGAGCGGCGGCCTGAATACGATCCGCAAGGAATCTGGCTTCGCCGACTTTGCCGAGATTGACGAGAACAAAGCCCAGGTTCATGGCGTAGCGGAGATTGCCGGGCTCGAGTTCGACGGCCTTCTTGCCCATGGCAAACGCTTTTTCGTGCGTCTCCGGGTTCATGGAATAGAACTGCGAGAGGGCGGCGTAGGCGGGAGCGAATTGCGAATTCAGGGAAATCGCCTTTTCCAGAGCGGCGGTGATCGTCTGCATCTGGTCCATCTGCGTCGTGCCCTGATGCATCTGCGAAGCGGCCAGGTAGTAGAAGGCCGGGGAACTCGAGGCGCTGAGTTCGGTGGCGCGCTTGAATTCGCTCTCGGCAGCGGGAAAGTCCTGCTTGAAATAGGAAAGCAGACCGTTGGCCTCGTGAGCCAGGGCCAGATTCGGGTCGTCGCGCAGAGCGTCGCTCACGTGGGCTTGCGCCTCCTGGAAGCGCATCGTGTGCGACAGGAAAATGGAAGTGTAGGAGGCCACCTCGGCGGGGGAGAGCGGCCGCAGCGGATAACTTTTCGGGTCGCCGTGCACGGTCACGTGGACGGTCACGATGTAAAACACGTGCTGGTGCGCGTAACTTTCCATGGCGCTGGCGAATTTCTTCAGGTCGCCGAAGGTTTTCTGCGCGGCTTCCACCTGGCTGTTGGTGGCGTCCCACTGCTTCAGGAAGTTGCCGAGGAGTTGGCGCTTGCGGGCGTCCGGGTCGGTCATCAGGTAATGCACGATGGCCCAGGACTCGGCATAGAAAACGCCGGCGCGGTTCTGCTCGTTGTAATAAGGAGAGTGGGCGTCCGCCTCGAGAAGCGCGTCAATGGGAATCAGGCGTTTTTGCTGCAGCTCCATCAGGTGCGCTTCGGAAATCTTGCCGACCTTGATGTCCTTCTCCTGAATCGTGGAGTTGCCGAAATATTCGGCGAGACCCTCGCCGAGCCAGACCGGGAGTCCGCCAAAATTCAGATTCATCAGCGCGTGCGTGTATTCGTGATAGACCACTTCGTAGGGGAACTCCGCCTCGACGTTGGTTTGCACCGCAACGCAATCGCGCTCTTCGCCGGGCATGTAGTACCCCGCTGGATGAACCCTGCCTTTCACCTCCCAATAACCGGGGAGCAGCATCTTCATCCCGTCCTCGTTTTTCACCGCCATGATCACCAGCGGCTTGCCCAGGTCCACGCGGAAAGTCGGGAACGATTCATGAAACATCTCGCGGAATTTCTCGAACTGGCCGGCGATCCGCCGGGCTTCGCCTTCCCCCGCGTCGCTGACCACGAGGAAGTTCGGGGATTTCACTTCGATCCAGTTGTCTTTGCAGGCGGCAGGGCGGGGAAGCGCCAGCGCGGCGAGGAGCAGGCAGAGGGGCACGAGGTGGAAAGGCTTCCGACCGGATAACCTGAGCATGAGGAGACTCTACCTGAGAGTCACCTTGAGTCAATTGCCGCGGGCACCGCGGAGCGCCGGGAGCACAACTTATCGTTTGCGGATACACTGGCGAGGCCAACTGCAAGCGGGAGTATTGCATGGAACAGAAACCTAAAGCCGATCTCGCGCTGATGTTCTGCTCGTTCATTTGGGGCGTGACGTTCGTGGTGGTGAAGAACGCCCTCGACGAGTCGTCGGTGTTTTTGTTCCTGGCGGTGCGCTTCAGCATCGCCGCTGTCATTATGGCGATTTTGCAGATCCAGGTAATCCGGCGTATCGAGCCGCAGGAGATTTTCGCCGGGATGCGGCTGGCGTTTTTCATGTTTGCGGGCTACTGCTTCCAGACGGCGGGGTTGCGCTATACCACGGCTTCGAATTCCGGATTTGTCACCGGTTCGAGCGTGGTGCTGGTGCCGCTGCTGCTGGCGGTTTTCTGGGGACGGCGGCTGACGAAATGGATTTATCTCGGCGCGTTCGCGGCGCTCGTTGGTTTGTACTTTCTGACGGTCCCGGCGGAAGGATTGCGCTATCTGAATCGCGGCGACGTGCTGACCTTCGTGGCCGCGGGATTTTACGCCGTGCATATCATTTTGGTTGGCGAATACACGCGGGAGCATTCGGTGCGCGCGCTCAGCTTGATTCAGGTGGCGGGCTGCGCGGTGATGGCCTGGCCGCTGACGGGTTTTACCGCGGCGATTCACTGGCAGCCCGTGCGTTTCACGGGAAGCTGGCAACTCTGGCTCGGCATTCTGATTTGCGCGGTGTTTGCCACGGCAGTTGCGTTTACGGTGCAGCTCTGGGCGCAGCAATATACCTCGCCGGGCCACGCGGCGATTCTGTTCGCGCTGGAGCCGGTGTTTGCGGTAATCACGTCGTATGTGGTGCTGCATGAGCGACTCTCCAGCCGCGCGATGAACGGCGCCGGGTTGGTTGTTGCGGGCATTATGCTGGCGGAATTGCTGGCGGCGCCGACGGCGCCGGAAGCGCCGGAGCCCGTCTTTGAAGGCAGAATTTATTTCAAGCCCTGGTGGCGAAAGAGCTGAGGACCGGCGTTCTCGAGTTTAAGTTTTCTGTATTGATTTGGTCCGCCGTCAAGAACCGCATATCTGCAGCTCACCCCTTCCGGGGTGAGGCCTTTGCTGGTTTCGCCGCGCGTTCCCTTAGGTTTGAAAAACCTCGGGCCTGAAAGCCCGAGCTAAGGGGATTCCATGCTTGTCTGGAAGCGGCAACCGCTACCGGCTGTTGGAGTAGTACTTCACGTCCACGGGTTCATACATCGTGGCGGTGGCGGCGTGCGTCTTTTCGTAGGCGTCGATCGCGGAGGCGTGCTGCATCGATTGGCCGATGTCGTCGAGACCCTTCAGCAGGACTTCCTTCCGCGCGGGCGCGATTTCAAATTTGTAGACCAAGCCGTGGTTGTCGCTGATGGTCTGGTTCGGCAGGTCGATGGAAAGGGAATAGCCCTCTTCCTTTTCGGTGCGCTTGAAGAGTTCGTCGACTTCGGCTTCCGTGAGGATCGCGGGCAGAATGCCGTTCTTGAAGCAGTTGTTGTAGAAAATGTCCGCGAAGCTCGGCGCGATGAGCGCGCGGAAGCCGTAGTCCTTCACGCCCCAGGGCGCGTGTTCGCGGCTGGAGCCGCAGCCGAAATTCGTGCGGGCGAGCAGGATGGAAGCACCTTTGTAACGCGGGAAATTCAGCACAAAGTCCGGATTCGGTTTTTCGCCAGGCAGATAGCGCCAGTCATAAAAGAGGATGCGGCCGAAACCTTCGCGCGTCAGCGCCTTCAGGAATTGCTTCGGCACCATCTGGTCGGTGTCCACATTGACGCGATCCATCGGTGCGACAAGTCCGGTGTGTTTGACAAACGGTTGCATTTTGTAAGATTCCTCAATCCTTTAACTTTTTTGCAGTTTCAAACCTGCTGCTTCGAATCCGCCGAATGTAAAAATCAGCGCGTTATATTCCAGCCAGATGAAGAAGCTCACCGCAACCACCTGCATGTCGCGCCTGCTCGGTGGCGATCCTGATAAGGTCTCGTGGGCGAGCCAGCCGCCGAGTATCAGCATTGTCCCGAAGAACGCTACGGTCGCGCCGGCCGGATGCTTTCGGGTATCTATGAGTGGGGATGATTGGCTGATGCGTCTCCAAAAATCAATGCCCACGCCCGCCGTAAGGATTGCAAAAGCCAAGGCGGTGAGTATGCAAATCCTTGCGGCATAACCAGACTCAATATCGTAGAAAAGAAGAGTGGCCGCTAATGTCATAAGGCCTAAACTCAGTACCCAGAGTGTGCGGTTCCGGTCCACAAATCCTCCAGAAGAGTCATTCCACGTGGGCGACGTCGAATTCGCGGACGTCGACGAAGTGGCCGGCTATGGCGGCGGCTGCGGCCATGACTGGGCTGACCAGGTGCGTGCGGCTGTCTTTGCCCTGGCGACCTTCAAAATTGCGGTTGGAGGTGCTGGCACTGCGCTCGTGCGGCGGCAAAACGTCGGCGTTCATGCCGATGCACATGCTGCACCCCGCATCGCGCCATTCAAAGCCGGCTTGGGTGAAGATTTTGTCGAGGCCTTCCTTCTCCGCTTGCGCCTTAATGCCACGCGAGCCCGGCACGATAAGCGCCTGCTTGATGCTCCTCGCGACATGCTTGCCCGCCACCAGATGCGCGGCGGCGCGCAAATCGTCCAAACGCGAATTGGTGCAAGAGCCGATGAAGACGCGGTCCACGGGAATGTCCACGATCGGCGTGCCGGGCTTCAGGCCCATATATTTCAGCGCGCTTTCGGTGGCTTTCTGGTCGTTCAGGTCGCGGTAGTCGTGCGGATCGGGGACGCGGCTGTTCACGCTGGTGACCATGCCGGGATTCGTGCCCCAGGTAACCTGGGGCGCAATCTGCTCGGCTTGCAGTTCGACGGTCATGTCGAACTTCGCGCCGTCGTCGGATTTCAGCAGTTTCCAGCGTTCGACGGCTTCCTGAAAGGCCTTGCCGCGCGGCACGAACGGGCGGCCTTCCATATAGGCAAACGTCGTCTCGTCCGGCGCGACCATGCCCGCGCGCGCGCCGCCTTCGATGGTCATGTTGCAAACGGTCATGCGGCCGTCCATGGAAAGAGCGCGAATCGCTTCGCCGCCGTATTCCGCCACGTGGCCCGTGCCGCCGCCGATGCCGATCTTTCCGATAATGGCCAGGATGATGTCTTTGGCGGTGACGCCCCGGGGACGCTTGCCGTTCACCACAATGTGCAGCGTTTTCGAACGGGCTTGCACCAGGCACTGCGTGGCCAGCACATTCTCGACTTCGCTGGTGCCGATGCCGAAGGCCAGCGTGCCAAAGGCGCCGTGCGTGGAAGTGTGGCTGTCGCCGCAGACGATGGTCTGGCCGGGCTGCGTGATGCCGAGCTCGGGGCCGATGATGTGCACGATGCCCTGATTCTTGCTGTTCATGTCGAACAGGCGCACGCCGGATTCGCGGCAGTTGCGCTCGAGGGCGTCGAATTGCTGCTTGGCGTCCTGATCGAGAATCGGCAAAGTGCGGTCGGTGGTGGAAACGGAATGATCCATCACCGCGAAGGTGAGGTCCGGCCGGCGGACCTTGCGCCCTTCGGCTTTCAACCCGGCGAAGGCCTGCGGCGAAGTGCCCTCGTGAATGAGGTGGCGGTCAATGTAGATGAGCGCGGGCTTGCCGGGCTCCTCGTAAACCAGGTGGTCGTCCCAGATTTTTTCGTAGAGTGTTTTGGGTGGCATAGGTGTTCCTTGCGATTCTAGCATTCCCGGGAAGCAGGGTGTAGCTGTGCCCTGCCCGTGGGCGAAATTCAGAACGGCCAGGAAGCTAGGGGCAGCGGAAGGAGCCGCGGCCGGTCTGAACTCCGGCCAATACAATTCGGAGAGGCCGGTTCCCTAACACCATTCGGGACGCGCACAAGGCGCCCCAGAAGGCGGGACCTACGAAGATGCGGCGGTGGCTTCGCGGTGCTCCTCGCGAAGCGTTACTTCGTAATGCTGCACACGATGATCGAAGGAGGTGAGCAGCTTCCGGGCCTCGTCTTCGATCACCGCCGCTTCGCGGTCTTTTCCGGCAAAACGCTCGATGGCCTCCAGCGAGGACCACAGCGTTTCCACGACGAAGTGCACGACGACTCCGTCGGATTGACTGAGGACTCGCGCTTCCAGAAATCCTGCTTGGGAGCGCAGATGCGGCAGCACATTCTGGTTGAAGTGACGCAGGTATTCGGGGTAGCGAACCTGCGTCGTTCGGGCGGACCAGAATCGAACGATCATTTCACCCACCTCCTTTCCAAGACGCGGTGGAAAGCTCGGCGTTGGCGCCCACGACTACGTTCCACGGGCGCACCTCCCATCGCTGCACCAGCCCGTTGCGGACATAGGGATCGTTTTCGGCGAAGGTTTTCGCGGTCTCGGGTGAGCTGCCCCGAAAAATGAGCAGCGCGGTATCGGCGGGATCGGCGAGCGCGCCACCCAGCGCCAGTTCGCCGCGTTGCGCGGCGGCCTGTGCATGTGCCAGGTGCAGTTCGCGGAAGGGAACGCGGCGCTCTACGAATTTATCCACGACATGGTAGAAAAGGGCGGAGTAGCCCACAATTGCCTCCCACTCGGCCTATGGGCCAACACAAAAATAGCCTATCACGTTGCGCGGGGCGGAGCGGCCACTGCGGTGGCCGCACTCCATAGCTGCCACGGGTTTCCTCCTCGCGGCAGATTCCGGGCCGGTCTAGAGTTTGGTTACCGCTTTCGGCCGATCGAACGTTCGGCCAATACACACCGCACCGTCAGGAATGGGATTAGCCGCCGGCGATGGAGGGGACGAGCAGGACGCGATCGCCGTCTTTCAGGACAGACGATTCGCCATTCAGGAAGCGGATGTCCTCCTCATTGAGATAGACGTTGAGGAACTGGCGGATCTGGCCCTGCTCGTCGCGCACATGGCGCGAAAGCGCGGGATATTTCGTCGTGAGATCCGTCAGCGCCTCGGCCACGGTGGCCGCGCCGCTCTGCACTTTCGGCGCGCCCTCGGTGAAGCGGCGAAACGCCGTTGGGATTTCAATTGTGATTGCCATCTGTTTCTCCTGGACTCCAATGTGAATTTTGTGGTGGCCGACCTTTCGGTCGGCCAGAATTCCAAATTTTCATTGCAAACTGGTCTGGCTAAAGTGCGGCACCTACAGGACCGTTGGCCGGTCTAAAGTCCGGCCACTCCATGGTCCCCTGCAGCCGCTCCTACACGCTTACCGTGTCTTTCAGTTGTTCTTGCAACAGCGCTTCAAAGGCTTCCAGGCGCGGCTCGATCGCTTCGCTGGCAGGGAAGTCCGCGGCGATGGCGTCGGTGGTCTTCAGGCCGTTTCCGGTGATGCAAACGACCGTGGTTTCGTCGGGCGAAATCCGTCCCTGCTGGATCAATTTGGCGGCCACCCCGGCGGTGACGCCGCCGGCGGTCTCCGCGAAAATGCCTTCGGATTCCGCGAGTTGCTTGATGGAGTCGATGATTTCCGGGTCCGAAATATCTTCCGCCCATCCGCCGGATTCGCGGATCAGACGCAGCGCGAAGGGCCCGTCAGCTGGATTGCCAATTGCCAGCGAGCGCGCAATCGTGTTGGGCTTTTGCGGAACAAAGCGGGGAAGCTCGCGTTTCACGCCGTCGGCAATCGGCGAGCAGCCGGTGGCCTGCGCGCCAAAAAACTTCACGCGCTTGGGTTCCACCCAGCCCAGATGCGCCAGTTCGCAGAAGGCTTTGGCGATTTTCCCGATCAGCGAACCTCCGGCCATGGGCACGACGACGTTGTCGGGAAGTTCCCAGCCAAGCTGCTCAGCAATTTCGTAGCCTTGGGTCTTTGAACCTTCGGCGTAGTAGGGCCGCAGGTTGACGTTGACTAGGCCCCAACGGAATTTGTCAGCGATCTGGGTACACAGGCGATTGACATGGTCGTAGTTGCCATTGATGCGGATGATGCGCCCGCCATAGACCGCCGTATTCAAAACCTTCGCAGGCTCCAGGTCAGCCGGAATAAAGACGCAGGTAGCAAAGCCCTGCTGCGCTCCCTGCGCGGCAACGGCGTTGGCCAGGTTGCCGGTGGAGGAGCAGCCGATGGTCTTGAAGCCAAACCGCTGCGCCGCCGCCAGCGCGGTGGCCACAACGCGGTCCTTGAACGAGAGCGTGGGATAGTTCACCGCGTCGTTCTTGAAATAGAGGTTCTTCGCCCCAAAGCGTCTACCCCAGTGGCGCGACTTCACCAGCGGCGTTCCCCCGATGGGTTGGCTCGGCGTGAATCCCTGCGGCAGGGGCAGGAGTTCCGCATAACGCCACATATTGAAAGTGCGCCGCGACACGCCTTCGCGGCTCACGGATTGCCGCAGGGCTTCGTAGTCGTAGCTCACCTCGAGGGGAGAGAAACACTCTTCACAATAAGATTGCGGCTGGTTGGGATACTTCCTGCCACATTCCCTGCAACGCAAGAAAAAGACTTCCTTCATAAGTCACCTCGCCGGCGCTCACAGGCGGATAGCCGGAGCAGCCGAATGAAATGACGTGGGATGATCGCGGGCAGCGCGGAGGGAAAAAGAAAAACCCTCCGTGCCAAAGTGCTTGGAGGGTGTTAGAAATACTCTAAACTCTACCAGCTCTTTAGCAGTTTTTTACGTGGAGCAAGTTGCCCTAAATCGCCACGTGCGCCGCAATGGCGGCTAATTCATTTATGCTAGAAGCCCAAGTGCTTGTCAAGCCGAAAGTTACTCGCACCCGCGCAGAAAGCCTTTTGCTCACCTTTCCGCGTCCAAGCAATGCATGAAGCAGATTTCCCCGGGAGCCCCGGCCGGATGGCCAGTTAACGTCGAGGCGCATCCAAAGAGGGAAGAAACTCCGCGCAAGCTGCGGTGTTATACTCTCCGCATGTGGACTGGGCCACGGAAACAGATAGGAGCTAGACCGTATGGAGCAGTTGAACAATAAGGTGGACTGGAAGCGGCGCCGCACCTACGTCGCCGCAGGACTGATTGCAGTAACACTCACCGTCGGAATTCTGATTGGGTCGGTGATTTCCGGCAAGGTTTCGGCCATGAAGTCGTTGTCGTTTGCGGGAGCGTTGAACGCGGCGCCGTTGGCGCTGCCGGACCCAGTGCCCTCGTCAAATAGTTTTGCCTCGATTGTGAATCGAGTGGAGCCCGCGGTGGTGAACATCGCCACCACCCAGGTGATGGACCGCAAATCCGCGCGGCGCCATGGCGGCGGCGACGATGATCCCAGCGAAGATTTCTTCTTCCATTTTTTTGACGGCCGCCCGGACGCAGGTCCCCGCACCGAGCGCAGCCTGGGCTCCGGCGTGATTGTGGACAAGAGCGGATTTATCTTGACGAACAATCACGTGGTTGAGCAGGCCACCAAGATTCAGGTGACGCTGAATGGCGACACCACGAAATACACGGCCAAGGTCGTGGGCGTGGATGAAGCAACGGACCTGGCAGTGATCAAGATTGACGCCGGCAGGGAATTGCCTTTTGCGAAGTTGGGCAACTCCGACGGCGTGCAGGTGGGGGATTGGGTTTTGGCCATCGGCAGCCCTTTCGGCCTGAATGCCACGGTTACCGCGGGCATCATCAGCGCCAAGGATCGCGCCGGCATCGGCCAGCAGTTCCAGCGCTTCCTGCAGACCGACGCGGCCATTAACCCGGGCAATTCCGGGGGACCGCTGGTGGACATGGCGGGCCAGGTGATCGGTATCAATACGGCGATCATCACCGGCAGCCGCGGGTATGAAGGCGTAGGCTTCGCGATGCCCTCGAGCACCGCGATCAACGTTTACGACCAGCTTGTGAAGACCGGGCGGGTGACGCGCGGTTCGATCGGGGTGAGCTTCCAGGAAGAGCTCGGCACCAACCAGATTACGCTGAAGTCTCTTGGCGCCCCTTACGGCGTAGTGATCGAAGGCGTAGAGCCCGGCAGCCCGGCGGAGAAGGCCGGCCTGAAGGGCGGCGACGTAATCACGGCGATCAATGGCATGGCAGTGAAAACCGGCAACGATCTGGTGAATCCCATTGCTGCCGCTCCGATTGGCAGCAAGGTGAAGATCACCTATTTCCGCGACAAACAGCAGAAGGAAACCACCGCTACGGTTGAGGATCGCACGCGCGTCTTCCCGAATACCCAGGGCAGCGTGAACAGCACACCGGAAGACAACGCCCCGGCGGAGTTTGGGTTGCACGTGGAAAGTCTGACGCCCACGCGTGCGGAGCATGTCGGGATCGAAGGGCAAAAGGGCGTGGTGGTCACGGAAGTGGACCCCGCGAGCTTCGCCGACGACGCGGGCTTCCAGCCCGGCGACGTCATTTCCGCGGTGAACGACCAGGCCGTGACTTCGATGGAGGAGTACCGCAAGGCGGTGGGAGGGTTGAAGCCCGGACAGAACGTGGTGTTCAAGATTCTGCGCCGCAATGGCGACCGGGTGATGACCATGTTCCTGCCGGGCGTAGTACCGTCGGAGAGGCACTAACGCAGGCAGTCACAATCGCTCAGCGATGCGCACATTGCTCTCACCTGCAACTTCCCACAAGTTGATCGCGGCTTTGGCCGTGGGCAGCCTGGTGCTGCCCGCGGCTGTTTTCGCGACGGCTAAGCGTCGCGCGGCGCATCCCACACCACAGGCTGCTTCGTCAAAGCCTTCCAACTCGAAGGCGAGTGCCAGTCATGCGAAGAGGGCCACGAAAGGTAAGAAGAGTTCCAGCCGCAGGGGCAAGCGCGTGCGCGGGCAGCAGGCCCCGACGCCTGAGCGGATCAACGAGATCCAGTCGGCGCTGGCCAGAAGCGGAGCCTACACCGGAGAACCCAGCGGGAAGTGGGACGATTCCTCCACCGACGCAATGAAGAAATTCCAGTCTGCGCACGGGTTGACTCCTACCGGCAAATTCGACGCGCTGACCCTGCAGAAACTCGGCCTTGGATCGGATACCGCGGGTCTCGGTGCGCCTACGCCTCCCCCCAATGCCGCCGCTAATCGCTTGCTTTCGCAGAAAGTTCAGCGCGACGAAGCGAAAAACGAGCCCGAGTAGAAACTCCTGCGTTTCATCTCTTGCCTTTGCCCGCTAGTTTCTTCAGGGAATCGGTAAATTCTTCCAAAGCGTCGCGATTCGCCTGATTTTTCACAAATTGGCCCTCGCGGCGGCAGTTGATCAATCCAGCCTCGGAAAGAATCCTCAAATGATGGGAAACCGTGGCGGGGGTAATGCCGCGCAAATTCACCAGGGCGCGGCAGTTGACCTGGCCGCGCGACGCGATATGTTCGTAAATTTTCAGGCGGGTTGCATCTCCAAGGGCTTTGGCGACCTTCTCAATTTGTGCCAGGTTCATGGACAGGCTCCTTTCTTTGAGGAGTTTAGGGGAAATTTTCGGGCGCCGGGGAAAATTCGGAGTTAATTGTAACCGGAGAGTTAGATACTCATCTAAGTATCGCAGTTGCCTGAAACATCTGCCCGTGCGAGATCGCCGGGCCATCAGGAAGAGGAGGATTTATGAAGCGTCTGGAAGGAAAGGTAGCGTTAATCACCGGCGGAAACAGCGGCATCGGCCTGGCCACCGCGAAGCGCCTGAAAGAAGAAGGAGCCAAGGTGGCCATCACCGGCCGCAGCCAGAAGACCTTGGACGAGGCGGTAAAGACTCTGGGAGGCGAGGTCGTGGCGATCCAGTCGGATGTCGCGAAAATCAGCGAGATCGACAAGGTGTTTGCGACGGTGACGAAGAAGCTCGGGAAAATCGACGTTCTCTTCGTTAATGCCGGAGTCGCCAAGTTCCTTCCGCCGGCTCAGGTAACCGAGGAGCATTATGACGAGCAGTTCGACATCAACGCCAAGGGTTCTTATTTCACGTTGCAGAAATCGCTTCCGTATCTGAACGACGGCGCGTCCGTGATTCTGAATACCAGCGTGGTGAGTCACAAGGGCATGGCGAATGCAACGGTATATTCGGCCACCAAAGCGGCGATGCGTTCGTTGACGCGAACTTATGCCGCAGCCCTGGCGGCACGGAATATCCGCGTGAATGCCGTCGCGCCGGGTCCGATTGAGACGCCGCTCTTCGACCGCATGGGACTTCCGAAGGAGGCGCTGGACGAGTTTGCCAGCACGGTGGTGAACACCGTCCCTCTGAAGCGTTTCGGCAAGCCGGATGAAGTGGCGGGGGCGGTGGCGTTTCTGGCGTCGTCCGACGCGTCGTACGTAACGGGTGTGGAGCTGAACGTCGACGGCGGCATGGGCCAGGTCTGAGCAACTGCGCAGCGTCGCATGGCATTTCCGTGTTCCAGGCAAGGCGGCCCACTTCGCTGGGCCGCCTGTTTTATTTGACGGTGCGCTCCGTACGCCGATAGACTCGATTTCTTCCAGGAGGCTGCATGGCAACGGCATCGGCGTCGCGCGCGTACAAAAACTTCATTAACGGCGAGTGGGTGGCGCCGAACAGCGGCAAGACGCTGGAGAATCGCAACCCCGCAAACACGGACGAGGTCATTGGCGTGTTCCCGCTGTCTTCCCAAGAGGACGTGGACGCGGCAGTCTCCGCGGCCAAGGCGGCGTATCACAGCTGGCGGCTCACTCCCGCGCCGAAACGTGCGGAGATCCTCTATCGTACGGCGGAAATTCTGGTGAAGCGCAAGGAGGAGTTCTCGCGCGAAATGACGCGTGAAATGGGGAAGGTGCTGGCCGAAACGCGCGGCGATGTCCAGGAAGCCATCGACATGACCTATTACATGGCCGGCGAAGGCCGCCGCCTGTTTGGCCAGACCACTCCATCGGAACTTCCCAATAAATTTGCGATGAGTGTGCGGCAGTCCATCGGTGTTTGCGGAATGATCACGCCGTGGAATTTCCCCATGGCGATTCCATCTTGGAAAATGATGCCGGCGCTGGTGTGCGGAAACACGTTGGTGATCAAACCGGCGGAGGATACGCCGCTCTCCACCCACAACCTGGTGGGAGTGCTGGCGGAAGCAGGTTTGCCGCCCGGGGTGGTAAACCTTGTCGGCGGCGATGGGCCTGGAACCGGCGCGGCTCTGACAAGACACCCTGATGTGCCTGTGGTGAGTTTTACGGGCTCCACTTCCACGGGTCGCCTTATTGCGGAAACCTGTGCGCCTGTATTCAAGCATTACAGCCTGGAAATGGGCGGAAAGAACATTATTTTGGTCATGGAGGACGCGAATCTGGATCTGGCCGTGGACGGCGCGATCTGGGGCGGATTTGGCACCACCGGGCAGCGTTGCACCGCCGCCAGCAGGGTGGCCGTGCACAAGAACGTTTACAACGAGTTTGTGAACCGATTCGTGGCCCGCGCGGCAAAGCTGAAAGTGGGCAATGGCTTGGATCCCACGGTGGAAATGGGGCCGTGCATTAACGAGCAGCAGCTTCAGACCGTGATGTCTTATATAGAGATCGGCCGGAGGGAAGGCGCAAAGCTACTCACGGGCGGGAGCCGGTTATCAAGCGGCGAGTACGCCAAGGGTTGGTTCCATCAGCCCACCGTATTTGGCGATTGCAGCCCGAAAATGAGGGTTGCGCAGGAGGAGATTTTTGGCCCGGTGGTCTCACTGATCCCAATTGATAGCCTGGAGCAGGGAATTGAAGTGGCGAACGGAGTGCCCTACGGGCTGTCGGCTTCCATTTATACCCTCAATGTGAATCGCGCCTTTGCCGCTATGCAGGATCTTTACACCGGCATCGTGTATGTGAATGCTCCAACGATCGGAGCGGAGACCCACTTGCCATTTGGCGGCACGAAACAGACCGGCAACGGCCACCGCGAAGCTGCCGTCGCGGCCATCGACTTTTTTACCGAGTGGAAGTCGGTCTACATCGACTATTCGGACAAATTGCAGCGCGCGCAGATCGATAACAATTAAGGGTCGGGCCTGCGCGAGCCCATTGACCACACTTGACAGCGATTTTAAAATAATAACTAGCAGACTGGAGCGAGTGCTGCTATGCGCAACCCAGCTCTTCAAGAACGGCGTAACCGGCAGATTCTGGCCGACTTGGTGCGTGCCTACATCGAAACCGGCGAGCCGGTTTCTTCCCGGGCGATCTCCAAGCGCTTTGAAGAGTCTCTCAGCACCGCCACCATTCGCAATATCATGGCGGACCTGGAGGATGGCGGCTATTTGTATCAGCCGCACACCTCTGCCGGCCGTGTGCCGACGGCTGCCGCGTACAGGTTTTTTGCCCAGGAAATCGCTTCGCAAGCGACGCTGAGTGCCGATGACTGCGACTGGATCCGGCGGCAACTGAGCGGTGCTCATTCGGCGGCCGAGATCACGGAGAAGGCCGGGCATGTGCTGGCGGAAGTCTCCCGCGGCGTAGGCATCATTGTCGCGCCTCCTTTGCGCAGCGCCGTCCTCGAACACGTGCGCATGTGGCTATTGCCGGACGGACGCGTCGTGGTGGTGCTGATTTCGCCGGGCGGCAACACGCGCGACAAGGTGCTTCGTCCAGGGCGCATGTTTTCTCAGCAGGAACTCGACGCCACCGCCGAGTTCTTGAATCGTAACTACGCGGGCTGGAATCTGGAAGCGATTCGCAACGACCTGCTGCAAAAGCTGGCCACCGAACGCGACCGCTACGAAACGCTGGCGCAGAGCGCGTTGACGCTGTGCGATCCGGAGGTGCTGGGCGAATCGGTCGGTCAACGCGTGTACGTGGAAGGCACGGCGCAGATTGTGGGCGCGCCGGAGTTCGCCGACCAGAATCAGCTTCGCGAATTACTGGCGGCTATCGAAGAGAAGCATCGGCTGGTTTCGGTCCTGAATGCCTGCATCGATACGCCAGAGCCGGTGTTCGTGCAGATTGGCATCAAAGAGATTTCCCAGGCCGGGCAGAACCTGGCGCTGATCAGCGCTCCGTATTCGGGGCAGGACCTGGTGCAGGGCTCGCTTGGAGTGCTGGGGCCCACGCGGATCGACTATGAACGTGCCATGACCGCGGTTGCGTATGTAGCGCAGCTTTTCAGCGAAGCGCTGCAAAAAATCGACTAGCCAGCCGCAGTCGCCTGGCGCATTCTGGGAACGATTCTTTGCGCGAGGAATTTTAGGAACAGGTTATGAGCGAGCAAGAGATCAAAGTCAAAATGAACCCCGGCGAGGGGGCGTTGCAGCCCGAGGAATCGCAGGTTGCGGCGGAGGAGTCCGCTCAATTGAAAAAACTTTCCGCTGACCTGGACGACTTGCGGCAGACGCTGCTGCGGCGGCAGGCCGACTTCGACAATTATCGTAAACGCATCGAAAAAGAACGGGCCGAGGATAACAAGCGCGCGACGGCCCGAGTGGTGGAATCGCTAATCCCCATTGTGGACGGCTTTGAGCACGCGTTGGCCGCGCACAAAGATGATGAGTATGCCGGGTACCGCAAGGGCTTCGAGCTGATTTACAAGCAACTGCTGGACAACCTCGGGAAGCTCGGCGTCGAGCGGGTTGAGCCCCTGGGGCTGCCGTTCGATCCGCATATTCACCAAGCCATGGATCGCACGGAAACGGCCGAACATGCCGACGGCTCGATCCTGGAAGTTTTTGCCCCCGCGTATATCTATCACGGACGCGTGCTGCGTCCCGCGATGGTGCGCGTAGCGGTTCATCCCGGAGGCGCATCCAACCGCGCAGTGAACTGATCCGTAACATTTCTTGTGGCCGCAGAATCGACGGCCAATTTCTTTGCTAACGTCAGGAAGAAGAGGATACAAACGTAAGTAAATATGTCTAAGGCACATCAACACGATTATTACGAAGTTCTCGGGGTTAGCCGGACCGCCTCGGTCGAGGAGATCAAGTCGGCATACCGGAAGGCGGCCCTGAAATGGCATCCCGATCGGAACCCCGAAAACAAGGAAGAAGCCGAGCATCGTTTCCGTGAGTGCACGGAAGCTTACAGCGTCCTGAGCGATCAGCAGAAACGCCAGATCTATGACACCTACGGCCATGAAGGACTAGCGGGCGCCGGTGCGCAACCCGACTTCAACGGCACCGTCTTCCAGGACTTCCACGACATCTTCGGCGATTTTTTCGGCTTTGAAGATGTTTTCGGCGGAGGCGGAAGACGCCGTGGCGGCGGGCGCCGGGTGCAGCGCGGAGCAGACCTTCGCTACGACATGACGCTGACGTTCGAGGAGGCCGCTTCGGGTATTACCTCGAAGATTCGCGTGCCGCGGCAGGAGTATTGCGAGTCTTGCAACGGCACCGGCGCGAAAAAGGGCACCGGCGTTGTGGCGTGCCAGGCGTGCGGCGGACGCGGCCAGATAGTCTACCAGCAGGGCTTTTTTACAATCAACCGCACCTGCCCGGCGTGCCAGGGCGCAGGCCAGATCGTCAAAGAACGCTGCCCGGATTGCAAAGGCCAGGGACGAATCGATCGCGAACGCACGATTGAATTGCGGATTCCTCCCGGCGTGGATACCGGCACACGGCTGCGCGTGCAAGGCGAGGGCGAACCGGGGCCGAATGGGGGGCCTGCCGGCGATCTTTATGTTGTGCTGGATGTGAAGGAGCACAGTTTCTTCGAGCGCCGCGGTGCGGATTTGTACTGCACAATTCCGCTGAGCGTTGCGCAGGCTTCGCTCGGCACCGAACTGCAGGTTCCAGGTCTGAGTGGCGAGGAGCGGCTGAAAATTCCCGAAGGTACGCAGAGCGGGGCTGTGTTTCGGATCAAGGGTAAGGCGCTGCCCGATCCCCATGGCGGCGGGCGTGGCGACTTGTACTATCACGTGCGCGTGCTGACGCCGACCAAGCTGACGCGCGAGCAACGCAAGCTGATGGAGCAGCTCGACGCGACCATGAAAGTCGAAAACAAGCCCGCGGACCGCAATTCGTCGCTCTTCGACAAGGTTAAGGATATTTTCGGTTAAGGGATTGCCGTGCAGATGGCAATCTTCGTAGGGCCCGCCTCCCGAGGGCCCTAGTTCTTTTCGATTCCCCTGATTTCGCGGGCTGCTGGATTCCATGGCAAGATAGCGGGCATGCGCCGGCGATTTTTCGTTGAAAAATTTGAAAACGACCGCGCCGTGGTGGAAGGCAAAGCGGCTCACCATTTGGGACGCGTTCTGCGCGCGCAACCCGGCCAACTTTACGAATTGAGCGATGGCACAAAGGTCTGGCTGGGACGTATCGAGACTGTCTCCCGCGATACAGTGGATTTTTCGCTGATGGAAGAGCTGCCCGCCTATCAACCCGCAATTCAGATCACGCTGCTGCTCTCGGTGGTAAAATTCGATTCCTTCGAGTGGGCGCTGGAAAAGGCCACCGAACTTGGCGTCCAGACCATCGTTCCACTAGCCGCCGCGCGAAGCGAGAAGGCCTTGCTGGCCGCCGCAGCGAAGCGCGCCGCGCGTTGGAAGAAGATTCTGTTCGAGGCTTCGCAGCAATCACGACGGGTGCGGGTTCCGTTATTGGAATCGCTTGCGACGCCCGTGGCTGCCTTTTACTCTCCTGCCGAAGGGCTGCGTATTTCTCTTTCGGAAGTGCCGGATGCGAAACCGCTTCGCGAAGTTCTGCAGGGCCAAACGGCTAAATCGGTAACTGTAGCGATCGGCCCGGAAGGCGGGTGGACCGGCGCCGAATTGGCGGCTGCTCGCGCTGCCGGTTTCCTTGAGGCGTCGCTTGGGAAGCTCATCCTGCGGGCGGAAACGGCGGTCATCACTGCCCTGGCCAACATCAACTTCGCGCTGGGAGCCAATTGAGCGGATCGCAGGTTCGTTGCTCGCCCTTCAGGGGCGATGATATCGAGACGATGGCGATCCCGGGGTCATTTGGGAAGGGCCTCGGACCTGAAGGTCCGAGCTACCGCAGGGATTTCCAGCATATTTTTGTGCTGCGCAGCCAGCTCGGCTTACAATCCGCCCAACTTAGGAGAGGCGGCTTCTTCCAGATTTGACGCCAATGTGATAAAGGCAACACAAATGGGGATCACAGAATCGAATGGGGAGCGCGGCGCGAACCCGGAGCAAAGTCTTCCACAACTCGCTCTGGCGTGAGGTTCGCAACGCATGTTATAAATTAAAGGTAGTCGGAGATGCGCAAACCTGAAGAGAATCTGAACCCTCCTCCCGCGGGCGGATCCCCCGACGCCCCAAATCCAGCTTTTCCCTCGAGTCCTTTCCGCGAATCTTCGCAACCAGGCCCGGATTCACACCATCTGCTGCGCCACGAAATCCGCGTGTGGACGCGCGATCTGCTGATTGCCATCGGCCTTGCGCTGGTCATCATCGTGTTCCTTTACCAGCCGGTGAAAGTGGAAGGCACCAGCATGGCGCCGCTGCTTTCCGATCAGGAACGCATCTTCATCAACAAGTTTGTGTATCGCTTTGAAGCCATTCACCGCGGCGACGTGGTGGTGTTCTGGTATCCGCTGGACCGTTCGAAATCATTCATCAAGCGCGTTATCGGTTTGCCGGGCGATACCGTGGAGCTTCGCCACGGCATGCTCTACGTCAACGGCAAATTGGTTCCAGAGCCGTACGTGCCACCACAATATGCCGACGTGACCGATTTCGGTCCGGTAAGGATTCCCAGGGGGAGTTATTTTGTGATGGGGGATCACCGCATCAGCTCGAATGATTCCCGCGTGTTTGGGCCGGTTGCCGGCCAGTACATTTACGGCCGCGCCGTATTTGCTTATTGGCCCGTGGACCACTTCGGTTCGCTCTCGACCGCCGAGGCCAATGAGAAATGAAGCAGTCCGGAGGACACACTGACGGATACTCAGCATCGCCCCGCAATTCTGGCGCTCGAAGACGGGCGCATCTTTAATGGCCGCGCCGGCGGCGCCATCACGCGCCGCGGCGGCGAAGTCGTTTTCAACACCAGCCTCACCGGCTATCAGGAAGTATTCACCGACCCCAGCTACGCCGGGCAGATCGTTTGTCTCACTTATCCGCATATTGGAAATGTTGGCGCGAATCTCGATGACGAGGAGTCCTCCAGGCCCTACATCGAGTCGCTGATCGTCCGGGAATTTTCGCAGGTGGCCTCCAATTGGCGGTCAGCAGAAACGGCGCAGCTTTATTTGAACCGCCACAAGATTCCCGTCATTTGGGACATCGATACGCGGGCCCTTGTGCTGCATATCCGCAAAGTGGGCGCGCTGCGTGGCATGGTGTCCACCGACGGCACACCCGCGGATCAGCTTGTGTACGAGGCAAAGCAGTTGCCATTGATGGCCGGGCAGGAGCTGGCGGGCCGCGTCTCGTGCAGGAATGCGTACGAATGGCAGAAGGGCTCCATTGAATTGGCGACTTCGCCTTGGGCCGAGCAGATGGGTGAATCCGGCGCGAGCCCGGAGGCGACGAAATGCAAAGTGGTCGCTTACGACTACGGCATCAAGCAGAACATTTTGCGGCTGCTGGTGGATCACCACTGCGAGGTCACGGTCGTTCCTGCCAACACTTCCGCGGAGGATGTTCTGGCGTTGCGGCCGAACGGCGTGTTTTTGTCGAATGGTCCCGGGGATCCGGAACCGGTGACCTACGCTGTCGAAAATATTCGCAAGCTGGCGGGACGCGTGCCGGTCTTCGGCATTTGCCTCGGGCACCAGCTTTGCGGGCTGGCGTTGGGCGGAAAAACGTTCAAGCTGAAATTCGGGCATCACGGATCAAACCACCCGGTGAAAAATCTTCTGACCAACCAGGTGGAAATTACCGCGCAAAATCACGGCTTCTGTGTCGATCCGGATTCGCTGCCATCCAGCGAAGTCGAGATCACGCACCTGAATTTGAACGACAACACCAACGAGGGCATGCGCAGCAAGACCGTGCCGCTCTTTAGCGTGCAATATCACCCGGAAGCTTCTCCCGGCCCGCACGATTCGCACTATTTGTTCACGCAGTTCACGGACATGATGAAGGAGTTCGCCAGCCCCGGGAGTTCCCGCGGATGAGCCAGGATTTGCAGAAGGGAATCGATGCCGAAGCGTAAAGACATCAAGAAGATTCTCATCATCGGGTCGGGACCAATCATCATCGGCCAGGCGTGCGAGTTTGACTATTCGGGCGCACAGGCATGCAAGGCGCTGCGTGCCGAGGGTTATGAAGTCGTGCTGGTCAATTCGAATCCTGCCACGATCATGACCGACCCGGAGTTGGCGCACCGCACTTACGTCGAGCCGCTGACAAAAGAATATCTCGAAGAAATTCTGATCAAGGAAAAGCCGGACGCGCTGCTGCCCACTGTCGGAGGGCAGACGGCCTTGAATCTGGCCGTCGAGCTGGCCGAAGGCGGCATTCTTGAAAAGCACAACGTCGAAATGATTGGTGCTTCGCTGCGCGCAATTAAGGTGGCCGAGGACCGCCTGTGGTTTAAGGATGCCTGCCGGAAGATCGGCCTGGAAGTGCCCGCCTCCGCGCTGGTCAACAACGCGCAGGATGCCATGCGCCTGTGCGATCAACTCGGTTTTCCGCTGGTGATTCGCCCGTCGTTCACCCTGGGCGGCACCGGTGGCGCGATTGCCTATAACAAGGAAGAGTTCTCCGAAGCGATTTCTCATGCGCTGGACATGAGCCCGGTGCATGAAGCGCTGGTCGAAGAGTCCGTGCTTGGCTGGAAAGAGTTTGAACTCGAGGTGATGCGCGACTTCCGCGACAACTTCGTGGTCATTTGCACGATCGAAAATCTCGATCCCATGGGCGTGCACACCGGCGATTCGATCACCGTTGCGCCGGCGCAAACCCTGACCGACAAGGAATACCAGCGCATGCGCGACGCCGCCGCGGCGATCATCCGCGAAGTGGGCGTGGAAACCGGCGGCTCCAACGTGCAGTTTGCCGTGAATCCCGAAAACGGCCGCATGGTGGTGATCGAGATGAACCCGCGCGTCTCGCGGAGTTCCGCGCTGGCCAGCAAGGCAACGGGTTTCCCGATCGCGAAAATCGCGGCGCGCCTTGCCGTGGGCATGGCGCTGGACGAAATTCCCAACGATATCACGCAGAAAACGCCGGCATGCTTCGAGCCGACCATCGACTATGTGGTCGTGAAGATCCCCAAGTGGCAATTCGAAAAGTTCCCGGGCTCCGACAGCGCCCTGGGCACGCAGATGAAGTCGGTCGGCGAAGTGATGTCCATCGGCCGCACGTTCAAGGAGGCGCTCCAGAAGGGCGTTCGCTCGCTCGAGCCCAGCACGCCCTGGCGCGCGCCCGCCGAAACGCCGGATTCTTTATTGCGCGAAAAGCTCGCCACGCCACGCCCGGACCGCATCCATTGGATTCTCACTGCGGTTGACCGCGGTCTGCCTGCCGCGGAAATCTGCGAACTCACCAAGATCGATCCCTGGTTTATCCACCAGATCGAGGAGCTGACGGCCATCCACCGCCGCGCGGCCTCCGTCACGGTCGAAACCGCCTCCAAGGACCTGCTGCGCGAGGCCAAGCGCGTGGGCGCCAGCGACGAGCAGCTTGCGCAAATCTGGAAGACCACGCCCGCCGTCGTGCGCCTGCAACGCGCGCGGTACGGCGTTTCGCCCGTCTTCAAGCGCGTGGACACTTGTGCCGCGGAGTTCGAATCCTTCACCCCGTACATGTATTCGACCTACGAGGACGAGGATGAATCGAGCCCGACGCAAAAACCGAAGATCATGATTCTAGGCAGCGGACCGAATCGCATCGGGCAGGGAATCGAATTCGATTACTGCTGCTGCCACGCATCCTACGCGCTGCGCGCCGATGGCTTCGAATCCATCATGGTGAATTGCAACCCGGAAACCGTGTCGACCGACTATGACACCTCCGATCGCCTGTATTTCGAACCGCTGACGCTCGAGGACGTGCTCGCTATCGTGGAGCGTGAAAAGCCGGCCGGCGTCATCGTGCAATTCGGCGGGCAGACGCCGCTGAATCTTGCGCTGGAGTTGAAGCGCAATGGCGTTCCGATTGTCGGCACGGCTCCGGAATCGATCGACCTTGCCGAAGACCGCCGCCGCTTTGGACGCTTGCTCGAGGAATTGCGCATCCCGCAGCCGCGCAACGGCACGGCGCTGGTGCCGGAGGAAGCGGCGCGGGTCGCCGGTGAAATTGGCTTGCCCGTGCTGGTGCGTCCGAGCTACGTGCTCGGCGGCCGCGCGATGGTGATCGCGTACGACGTCAACACCGTGCAGGAATACGTTGCGCAGGCGGCATTGATGGGCCCCGCCCGCCCGGTCCTGATCGACCAGTTCCTGGAAGAAGCGACGGAAGTGGACGTAGACGCTCTGGCCGACGGCACCGACGTGGTAATCGGCGGCATCATGGAGCACATCGAAGAAGCCGGCGTTCACTCCGGAGATTCCTCCTGCGTGCTGCCGCCCGTTAGCCTGTCGCCCAAAATTCTGGACACCATCCGCGACTACACCAAGCGCCTGGCGCTGGCGTTGAAAGTCGTCGGCCTGATGAACGTGCAGTACGCCATTCAGCGCGACACCGTTTACGTGCTGGAAGTGAATCCCCGCGCCTCGCGCACGGTGCCATACGTCAGCAAGGCTACCGGGGTTCCGCTTGCAAAAATCGGCGCGCGCCTGATGGTGGGCCGCCGCCTGGCGGACATGAAGCTGCCGCTGGTGCACAGCAACGGCGTCGCGGAAGTCGCCACGCACGAATTCTATTCCGTGAAATCGCCGGTTTTTCCGTTCAACAAGTTCCGGGGCGTGGACACCATCCTCGGCCCGGAAATGCGCTCCACGGGCGAAGTAATGGGTATTTCCACATCCTATGGGCAGGCGTTTGCCAAGGCCCAACTCGCCGCGGGACAGAAATTGCCGAGCAGCGGAACGGTCTTCATCAGTGTGAACGATCGCGATAAGCGCCAGGTGGGCGCCATCGGCAAGGAACTCGTCTCGATGGGCTTCAAGATCGTGGCCACGCGCGGCACCGCCGCGGCACTGCATGCTGCACACGTAGCGTGCGAGGAAGTCTACAAGGTCAACGAAGGCCGGCCAAATATCGTGGACCTGATCAAGACCGGCAAGGTGAACCTGGTCATCAACACGCCGCTGGGCCGCGAATCCTTCTACGACGAAAAGTCCATCCGGCGCGCCGCGATCCGCTACAACATTCCCTGCATCACCACGCTCTCCGCGGCCCACGCCGCTGTCCGCGGCATTCACGCGCTGATCGAACTCCAGCGGGAAGTGGCCTGCTTGCAGGACCTGCACCGCAATCGCGTCGCGGCCTCGGGGTCGCCGGGAAACGGAGATTAGCCATGAACGTAAGTGGGATTTTTCCAGCGCTTAGCACCCCATTTGAAGCGGACGGCGGCATTTCGCTCAACCGGATGAAGCACAACATCCGTCTCTATAACCAGACGGGGCTCGCCGGCTATGTGGCGCTGGGTTCCACGGGCGAAGCCGTCATGCTCTCGCGTGACGAGGCCGACCAGATTCTCGCCGCCGTGAAAGAAACCGCCGCACCGGGGAAAATCCTGATCGCCGGAACCGGCGCCGAATCTACGGCCGAAACAATCGCCCGCACAAAGCGTGCAGCTTCGTTGGGGTATCAAATCGCGCTGGTCAAGACTCCTTACTATTACAAGCCGACCTACCGCGCCGATCATTTCATTCAGCACTATCGTGCCGTTGCCGACGCTTCGCCCATCCCGGTGCTGCTCTATTCCGTGCCGATTTTCACCAACATCACGTTGGAAGCCGCGGAAGTCATCGCGCTTGCGCAACATCCCAACATCATCGGCATTAAAGACAGTTCCGGCAGCATTCAGCGTATCGGCGAAGTGGTGGCCGGCGCGCCCAGGGATTTTCAGGTGCTCACCGGCGGGGCGGCTGTCGTCTATCCCTGCCTGGCGATGGGCGGACGCGGAGCGATTTTGGCTCTTGCGGATTTGCTCCCCGAACTTTGCGTGGAGCTGTATAACCTGTTCCAGCAGGGACGCCACGCAGAAGCACGCCAGGTGCAGTTGCAACTGGTTGTCGCCTCAAAGGTCGTCTTCGGCGAAAACGGAATTCCCGGCTTAAAATACGCGATGGACATGCGCGGTTACCAGGGTGGCTACCCGCGCTCGCCATTGCTGCCGCTTAAGGAAGAGAAAAAGCAGCCGATTGCCGCGCTGATGGGCGAACTCTTTCCGGTCGCCGCGCGCGTCTAAACGACGGACCAACGGCGTCACCTTTTTGGGAGACGAACATCTAATCGCCCATGGACTGTCGCGCCCTGCTGCCGCACGAGCTCCCTCACTCGACTCCGCTCATCCGCGATTTCACGGAAAATTTCTCTCACCTCGCGGCGTTTTACGCGCACAAGCCGGAGATGGCGGCCATCGAAGCGTACGCCCGGCAGTTGCAGTTTCCCGTTGAGAGGCGCCGGGATGTAGCCGCGATTTTGCGCGAGCAGAATCTGGTGCTGGGCGCGGGGCCGGAGACGGAAAAGAATCTCCACCGGCTGGAAAATGGCGCGGCGGCAATTGTCACCGGCCAGCAGGTGGGCTTGCTCGGCGGCCCGGCCTATTCCTTTTACAAGGCGCTCAGCGCGATCGAAGCGGCGCGGGAACTTACACTTTCCGGCGTCGAAGCCGTCCCGGTCTTCTGGATGGCCACCGAAGACCACGACGTCGACGAGGTCCGCCACGCGACGTGGTTTCACGACGGCAAGCTGCAGAGTCTGATCCTCCCGCCTCCCGCCCAGACTGGAATTCCTGCCGGTAAGGTTTTACAAGGGAGCGAAATCGAAGATCTTTTGCGGGCAATCCAGGGCAGCTTTGCGGTGCAGGGAGGCGAGGAGCTTTGGGAGATCGTGCGCTTCTGTTGTAGCCCACAGGATACCTACGGAAGTTCCTTCGGCAAACTCTTCGCAAAACTCTTCTCCTCCCAAGGCTTGATCCTTCTCGATCCTCTCCATCCCAAGCTCCACGCCATCGGCGCGCCGATTCTGCGCGACGCCCTCGAACAGCGCGACGATCTGAACGCCGCTCTGCTGCATCGCGACAAGGAACTGGAAAAAGCCGGCTATGCGCCCCAGGTGAAAGTCACCTCGAAAAGCACCTTGCTCTTTGCCTTTCACCAGGGCAAGCGCGAAGTCCTTAGCGCCAGTGACGGAAAATTTTCTTTTGGCGGTAAATCGACGGCTCGCTCGGAAGTAATTCGCCGTCTGGTGCAAGAGCCGGAGGCATTCAGTCCCAGCGCCTTGCTTCGGCCCGTGATGCAGGACTACCTCCTTCCGACGGCCGCGTATTACGGCGGACCGGCGGAGATCGCCTACTTTGCGCAGACGGAAGTCCTTTACAGGAAACTGCTCGGCCGCATGCCGGTGCTGTTGCCGCGCGCGGACTTCACCCTGGTGGACCCCAAAGCCATGCGCATTCTGGATAAGTACAAGCTGAAGGTGGAAGACGCGTGGCTCGGCTCGCAAGCGCTGCGGAAGAAGATGTACGCCTCCAACATCCCCAAAAAGCTGGCGCGCTCTTTCGAGGGCGGCCTTCGGCAGATCGAGAAGAGCGTCGAAAACCTGCACAAATCGATTCGCGAGGTGGATCCCACGATCCAAGGCACGATCGCCCGCGCCGAAAGGCGCATCCGCTACCAGGTGGAAAAACTGCGCTCGAAAACCGGGCAGGCGCTCGACCGCCACGAAAAGGTCATCGAGTCCCACGCGCTTTTCCTCGAAAATCTCCTCTATCCGCACAAAGGGTTGCAGTCCCGCAATCTCTCCTTCCTTCCATTTCTCCTGCGTCTCGGCCCCGGCGGCCTGGGCGAACTCCAACGGCTGGCGTGCCCGAAGAAACCCGGGCAACATTACATCGTTGCCATTCCCTGAGCCGTTCGCGGAGGCCTTTATGCAATCGATTCGTGTGCGGACCAGCCGCCGCACGCAAATGTTGGAAGTGACCCAGGAGGTGCAGCGCGTGGTGACGGCGCTGGGCATCAAAGCCGGCACCTGCTTTCTCTATGTCCCACACACCACCGCTGGAGTCTTGCTCAACGAGCATGCCGACCCCGACGTGGCCACCGATGCCGAAGGCGCGCTGGATCGCCTGGTGCCCGCCGCCGGGCCGTATCGCCATGTCGAGGGCAATTCCGATTCCCATGTGAAGACCATGCTTGTGGGCACTTCCCAGATTGTTTTCGTTGAAGACGGGAAACTGGTCCTGGGACGCTGGCAGGGAATTTTCTTTGCGGAGTTTGACGGCCCGCGCGACCGCCACCTCTACGTTAAAGTCGCCCCTGACCACGTGTGACCCCATTGGCAGCGCCTGGTTCTTGCAGGCACGCCTTTCGAATTGCGCCACGCCTGCCGGCTGGAAGCCGGCGCGACCAAGCCTGTGCTACAGTTTTTAAGCATGGGGAAGCTTGGGATCTACATCCAGGTTCCGTTCTGTCAGACGAAGTGCACTTATTGCAACTTCCACACAGGCGTAGTGTCGCCGGGGCGCTTCGTGCCTTATGTCGATGCGGTATGCCGGGAAATCCGCCAGCATCGCTCGCTGCTGGAATCCTCCGGCGCGCGCGTCTCGGCACTTTCAGCCAGCGGCGAGCCGACTGTGGACACCTTGTACATTGGCGGCGGCACGCCGAGCCTGCTCGAACCGCATCTTCTGACCCGGATGGTCCAGGCACTGCGTGACAATTTTACCTGTCAGTTGCACGAGGTTACTCTCGAGGCCGATCCCGAAACCATCGACGCGGAGAAAGCCGCCGCTTGGGCGGCCGCGGGATTCAACCGCATTAGCTTTGGCTCCCAATCCTTCGTGGACGAGGAACTGAAAGCCGCGGGACGCATGCACCGCCGGGCGGACATTTATCGTGCCCTTCCGGTGCTCCACGATGCCGGGATTCGCAACATCAGCTTCGACCTGATCGCAGGCCTTCCAAAGCAAACCGCGCTTTCCTGGCGGCAGTCGCTGGGCGAAACCATCGCGCTTTCCCCGGAGCACATTTCCATTTACATGATGGAAATCGACGAAGGCAGCCGTCTCGGGCTCGAGGTCTTGCAAGGCGGGACGCGCTATAGCGCCCGGGAACTTCCCAGCGAAGAGGCCACTGCCTCGTTTTACGAGCTGGCGCAATTGCAATTGAAGGCTGCGGGTTACCTCCAGTACGAAATCTCCAATTGGGCCAAGCCCGGGTTCGAGTCGCGCCACAACCAGAAATACTGGCGGCGCGAGCCATATCTTGGATTCGGCGCCGGCGCGCACTCCTTTTCTGGCGCGCAGCGCTGGGCGAACTGCCATGACGCCGCGGCTTATGCGGCCGCGATCATGGAAGGGAAGAGCGCGACCGAGACTGTCGACGAAGTTACACTTTCGATGGCGCTCGAAGAGGAGCTTTTCCTTGGGCTGCGCCAAGCGGAGGGCATCGAATTGCGCCGCATTGAAGCGCAATATGGAGTCCGTTTCAGTGAAATAGTTGCGCAACTGGCGGCTTCCGGCATGGTAGAAAAAGAAGGTGCGCTGCTGCGGCTGCCCGCGGAAAAGCTCAGCATTTCAAATGAGATCATCGTCGAGCTCTTGCGCGCCGTTCAAGTTTCCGTTTGAAATGAGGGCCCATGACCTACACAGTTGCTAAAGGCAATCAGCTGACCGATCCCGATCACGTAACTCCCGCCGACAATGCCGTTGACTTGCGCAGCGATACCGTGACCCGCCCCAGCGAAGAGATGCGCCGGGCAATGGCCGCCGCGGAAGTCGGCGATGACGTTTACGGCGAAGACCCGACGGTGAATCAGCTCCAGAAGCGCGCCGCCGAAATTTTCGGCAAGGAAGCGGCGCTCTATGTGCCGACAGGGTGCATGGGAAATCTCATCTGTATCAAGGTCTGGACGCACCACGGCAACGAGGTCATCTGCGAGGACCGCAGCCACGTCAATCTCTACGAGCTTGCCTCGATGTCGGCGATCGCCGGCTGCATGCCTCGCGCGGTACGCGGAGGGGCCGATGGCATCCTCACCTGGGGGCAAATCGAAGCGTCCATCCGTCCGAAAATCTATTACGATTCGCAGACCGCGCTGGTTTGCCTGGAAAATACGAGCAATATGGCGGGCGGGACGGTGTATCCCACCGAGCGCGTGGATGAAATCAGCGATCGCGCCCACGCGTTGGGGTTGAAAGTGCACCTCGACGGTGCGCGCATCTTCAACGCCGCCGCCGCGCTCAACGACAACGTCGCGAACATGACCAAAAAGGTGGATTCGGTGATGTTCTGCCTTTCCAAGGGGCTGGGCGCGCCGATTGGCTCGATGATCGTTGGCTCGAAGGAATTCATCGAACGTGCGCGCGTATACCGCAAAATGTTTGGCGGGGGAATGCGGCAGGTGGGCGTTGTTGCTGCGGCCGGGCTGCTGGCGCTCGAGAAATCGCCTTTGCGCCTGCATGAAGATCACGAAAATGCGCGGCATCTGGCGCTCGGCATCGCACAAATCCCCGGCCTGAAAATCGATCCCGCCAGCGTCAAGACCAACATCGTCATCTTCGATTGCGCGGCCACGGGAATGAACGCTGTAGAGCTGTGCGACGCGCTCTACGAGCGCGGCATCTGGGCGCAAGATACCGCCTTCTACTCCGTCCGCATGGTCACGCACTGGAACGTCGGCCGCGCCGGGATCGAGCGCGCCTTGCAAGAGCTCAAGACCGTCGTCCAAAGGAAAAAAGGCCAGGTCGCCTGATGCGCCTGGTGGCACAGGCACTCCTGCCAGCACGGCCGCAGGAAGTTGGATAACGCGCTGCATCGGAAGGATCGCCCTTCGACGCTCCGAGCATGCCTGGAGGTCCGCCGCGCCTCGCGCATCCTGGATTTGCAGCAATTCTTTGAATACACCCCAGAAACAGATTCGCTGACTCCTGGTGCGGGAAACCTGTATATAAGTTAAACTTTTAGTTGTTATAGATATTTCTATTATTCGAGGATCCCGTGGATTTCACCTTTACCCAGGAACAACAGCAGCTCCGCAAATCGGTCCGCGAATTCGCCGAGGGCGAAATCGCTCCCCACGTCATGGAGTGGGACGAGGTCTCTCATTTTCCGCTGGAACTCCTGCCCAAGCTTGCCGACATGGGGCTTCTTGGCGTGATCTTCCCCGAGGAATACGGCGGCGCCGGCCTCGGCTACATCGAATATGCCACGGTGATCGAGGAACTCTCGCGCATCGATGGCTCGGTGGGCCTCTTTGTTGCTGCGCATAATTCGCTGTGCTCGAATCATATCTATAAATTCGGGACGGAAGAGCAGAAGCGGAAATATCTGGTCCCGCTGGCGCAAGGCAAAAAGCTTGGCGCGTGGTCGCTCACAGAACCGGAAGCGGGTTCCGACGCCGGCGGCACGCGCACCACGGCGGTGCTCCAGGGCGCGTGTTGGGTGCTCAACGGCGCAAAGACCTTCACCACGAACGGGCACTATGCAGACACCTGTGTGGCCATGGCGGTCACCGACAAATCCAAGGGCTCGCATGGCATCAGCGCTTTCATACTCGAAAAGGGCATGCCGGGCTTCCGTCCCGGCAAAAAGGAAAACAAGCTGGGCATGCGCGCCAGCGATACATCGGAATTGTTGTTCACGGATTGCAAGGTGCCTGCGGAGAATCTGCTGGGTCCCGAGGGCGAAGGCTTTACCGGAAGCTTGAAAATTCTCGATGGCGGGCGCATCTCGATCGCCGCGCTGGCGTTAGGCATGGCGCAAGGAGCCCTGGATGTGGCCGTGCGCTATGCGAAGCAACGCAAGCAATTCGGCCAGCCCATCAGCGAATTCCAGGCCATCCAGTTTAAGTTGGCCGATATGGCCACGCAGGTGGAGGCCGCCCGCTTGCTCGTTTACCAGGCGGCGTGGCTTGCCGACCAGAAAAACGTCCGCTTTACGCGCGAGTCCAGCATGGCGAAGCTTTTCGCCAGCGAAGTGGCCGTGCGCGTGGCCAACGAATGCGTGCAGATTCACGGCGGCTACGGTTTCATCAAGGATTATCCGGCGGAGAAGTTTTATCGCGATGTGAAGCTCTGCACCATCGGCGAAGGCACCAGCGAAATTCAGAAACTGGTCATCGCCCGCCAACTCATCGGCAAACGCTAAGGTCTTTTGCCGCTTACGGAATGGTTTGGCTGGCGCTCAAAACCGCGTCCGTGTGCATCGGGCGGATCTTCAGGAGTTCGTTTCCCAGCCCGCTCAGCTCGAACTGTGCGGCGACTCCGGGTTCCACCTCCAGAAGCATCGCGCGGTGCTGCGTCATGTCTTTGATGAGCAGCTTGTCTCCGCCAATTGGCTCGTTCTGGCCGGAGGCGGAGATTGCGCCGGCCGGCGAAATTGCATTGACGGGATAGGACCACAGCACCGCGTGCGCTTCTTCCGTCCCATAGGCAAGCTCATCCCATTCGACCTGCTTTTCCAGGCCATCCTCAAATTTCACGCGCAGCGTGAGAAGTTTGCCTTTCGCCGCCCGGTCATATACTTCCTCCCAACGTCCGTGTTTGGCAAACCCAGGAAAAGCCTGTAGCCCCTTTTCGAAGATGATGAGGTCGTATTTTCCATCGACGGAGGTTCTCTTCAACACCATGGCGCCGCCCAGATGGTCATCCACGGGTTCCGGGCGCCAGGGTTCCGGGAAAAGCTTCGCCACGGTGGGCATAGGCAGCGGAATGGTCGGTGCGGCGGAGACTGAAGCCGTGGCCGGCGCAGAGGACGGCGGCTTCGCTTGAGAAGGTTTGTTGGGCGTGGTGGTTGCCCGATGATTCCTGGAGCAGCCGGCGGCGATCACCAAAAGACTTGACGAAGCGAGCACGAGGAGGGTTTTCATGGCGTACCTCTCGCCAGGCAGCGCCGACTGGTCGTGCCTGGTCAGTTCCAGTCTGGGATTGTTTGCGTGATCCCCACAATGTCCCAACGTACAGGTGTGCCCTTAGGTTTAGCTGTTCGAATGATGTCCCAAGAATCCGTCTGAAGACACGCAGCTCGGGCCGCTTGCGCGCAGGTCTCGTGCCAAGAAATAATGGAGCTATGCCACATAGCCTTGCTCGTTGTTTCGAAGGATCCCTCGCTTGAAGAATACTTCCGTGGACGATTGGGCCGCCAAGGTCCGTGGCGGAGACGTGCGCGCCATATCCCGGGCGATCACCGCGATCGAAAACCACTCCCCTGAAGCCGAGAGTTTGTTGAAGGAGCTCTTTCCTTGCACCGGACAGGCTTATCTTACGGGAATCACGGGGGCGCCCGGCACGGGCAAAAGCACTCTGGTGGATCGCCTGGCCGCGTACCACCGCAAGCAGCAGGATCGCGTTGGCGTGATTGCCGTGGATCCCACCAGCCCGTACTCCGGTGGAGCGATTTTAGGGGATCGCATTCGCATGCAGGGTCACGCCGGCGATGCTGGGATATTCATCCGCTCGATGGCCACGCGCGGTTTTTTGGGCGGCCTGGCTCGTTCAACAGCGGAAGTCGCGTTGCTGCTCGATGCGGCAGGAAAGCGCCAGGTGTTGATCGAGACCGTCGGCGTCGGCCAGGATGAAATTGACATTGTGCGCCTTGCCGACTGCGTACTGGTGGTGCTGGTTCCCGGTCTCGGGGACGACATCCAGAACATGAAAGCCGGTCTGATGGAAATCGGCGACATTTTTGTGCTCAACAAAGCCGACCGCGAAGGCGCCGACCGTCTCGAGGAGCAACTCCACGCCATGCTTTCTCTCGTGATGCCGCGCGACGGCTGGCATCCACCCGTGGTCCGCACCGTGGCCACGGAAAATAAAGGCATCGAGGAGCTCGCCGTGGCTGTGGAAAAATTCCGCAGACATTTCGAAGCCGGCGGCCAGCGACGGCAGAAGCACGTCCAACACTGGGAAAGCCGCCTGATCGAAATGCTGGAATCGCGCCTCCTCGAAAAAGTTCTGGGCGGCAAGGGGGGCGAGGAACGCCTCCACGCGCTTGCCGAAGAGGTCGCCGCGCGCAAGAAAGATCCGTTCACCGCGGTTTCTGAAATTCTGAGAGGAGCAAAATCGGTTTTGTAGGGCCTCCAAAGGCGGGCCGCCGGGCTCACGCCACTCGAATGCGGACGGCCGCGGAAAGTCGTCCCTACAAAAACCTCCATTCTTATCCATGCACATCGGCGACATCGAAATTCGATATCTGGATGGCGGAGGTTTTCGCCTGGATGGCGGCGCGATGTTCGGCGTGGTGCCCAAGGTGTTTTGGGAGAAAAAATCACCACCCGACGAACGCAACCGCATCCAAATGCGGGCGAATTCGCTGCTCGTGCACGCGCAGCGCAAAACCATCGTTATCGAAACCGGCAACGGAACGAAATGGGACGCCAAGAACCGCGACATCTACGCCATCCAGGACGGCGATTCGCTGGTCGAGTCGCTTGCCAAACACGGGGTGCAGCCGCGTGATGTCGATCTGGTGATCAATACGCACCTGCACTTCGATCACGCGGGCGGTAATACACGCTTCGAAAACAGCCGCGCCGTGCCCACCTTTCCCCGCGCCCGCTATGTCGTGCAACGCGCGGAACTCGCCCACGCCGCCACGCCCAGCGAGCGCGACCGCGCCAGCTATTTCCCCGATAACTTTCAACCTGTCACGGATGCTGGCCTATGGGACCTCACCGAAGGTGATCAGCAAATCCTCCCGGGTGTTTCCGTTGCGCGAATTCCCGGCCACAACGCGGACATCCAAGCCGTGCTCCTCACTGGCGGCGGCAAAACGCTGGCCTTTGTTGCGGATTTGCTTCCGACGCGGCACCATATTCCTTTGCCCTGGATTATGGCCTACGACCTGTATCCCATGCAGACGCTGGAAACGAAGCGGAACTGGATTGCGCGCATGGTAAAAGAAAACTGGATCGTGGTTTTCGGCCATGACCCCGAAATCGCGGCGGCCATGCTCCACGAACGCGACGGCAAAATCGAAATCGAGCCGGTTGATCTGAACCGGTAATTCCCAGGAGAAAACGATGGCGGCAAAAAAGACAAAGGGGAAGTCTGCGCGGGCGAAAGGCCCGGACGCGACGATCGGCGTAATCGGCGGCAGCGGGCTCTATTCGATGAGTGGCCTCGGCAATACCCGCGAAATCAGCGTCAAAACGCCGTTCGGCCCCCCCTCGGACAGGATTGTCCTCGGCACGCTGGAAGGGAGGCAGGTGGCGTTTCTGGCGCGCCATGGCCGCGGCCACCGCATTCTTCCCACGGAGCTCAATTTTCGCGCCAATATCTATGCGATGAAGTTGCTCGGCGTCGAGCGCATTATCTCCGTCAGCGCGGTCGGCTCGCTGCAAGAGAATCTTCGTCCGGGCGAGTTTCTCGTTCCGGATCAATTTTTCGACAGCACGAAAGGCCGTAAATCGACCTTCTTTGGCGAAGGATTGGTCGCGCACGTGACATTCGACAAGCCCACCTGCCCGCAGCTTTCCGGGGTCTTGGCCGATGCCTGCGTTTCCGCCGCCGTGCCCGTGCATCGCAAAGGGACCTACATCAACATGGAAGGCCCGCAATTTTCCACGCTCGCCGAGGCGCATTTCCACCGCGCAATGAAGTTCGACGTGATCGGCATGACCAACGCCACCGAAGCGAAGCTCGCCCGCGAGGCGGAAATCTGCTACTCCACCATCGCCATGATCACCGATTACGACTGTTGGCATCCGGAGCACGAATCCGTCACCGGTGCGCAGATCATCGCCACGCTCCATCAAAACTCCAGCAACGCGCAAAGCGTCCTTCGCGAAGCCATCAAGGCCATGCCGGCGGAGCGTAAGTGCCAGTGCGGCGCCGCACTGGCGCACGCGCTGATCACCGATTTGAAACTCGTCCCCGCAAAAACGAAGAAAAATCTTGCTGCGATCATCGCCAAATACCAATCCTAGGAGAAGCCCGTGTCCCTGCTCGTTGTTGGTTCGGTTGCCTACGATGCCCTGGAAAGTCCCTATGGAAAGGTGGAGCGCACGCTCGGCGGCGCGGCGACCTATTTCTCCGTCTCCGCCAGCTTCTTCACGCACGTGAATCTCGTCGCCATCGTTGGAGACGATTTTCATCCGCAGGATGAAGCGATTTTGAAAGCCCGCGCCATCGATATCGAGGGGCTCGAGCGCGCGGAAGGCAAGTGCTTCTTCTGGGCCGGGCGCTATTCGGAAAATCTCAATGAGCGCGTCACGCTGGTAACCGACCTGAACGTGTTCGCCGCGTTCAAGCCGCGCTTGCCGGAAAGCTACCGCAAGTCGAAATTCGTGTTCCTGGCCAATATTGCTCCCGATTTGCAGCGCGACGTGCTCCATCAGGTGAAAGGCCGGCCGAAGCTTGTCGCCATGGACACGATGAACTATTGGATCGAGCGCACCAACGATGAACTGTGTGAAACCCTGCGCCACGTCGACATCCTGATGATTAACGACTCGGAAACCCGCCAGCTTTCCAGCGAGCACAATCTGCTTCGTGCCGCCAGGCACATCTTCAAGATGGGTCCGAGCACACTGGTGATCAAGCGCGGCGAATATGGCGCGCTACTCGTCGACAAAAACGGTGTCTTTTGCGTCCCGGCATTTCCGCTGGAAGAGCCGCACGATCCAACGGGCGCGGGCGACAGTTTTGCCGGCGGCTTCATGGGCTATCTCGCCAGCGTCGGAACGCCCACGGACGCCCATTTGCGCCGCGCCATGGTCTACGGCTCGGTGCTTGGCAGCTTTACGGTTGAACGCTTCGGCCTGGAACGCCTCTTGAAGCTGAAGAAGTCCGAGATACACGCCAGGGCACGCCACTTCCTGAAGTTGACGCAATTCAAACTCTAGGCGTTAGAATCTTCCTCAAGCGGGGATTGCCCGCACTTGGATGATCTCTTACCACGAAATTCTGATTCGTTTGTTGTTTGCCGCGTTTCTCGGCGCGGTCATTGGCGTCGAGCGCGACACCCATCGGCGGCCCGCGGGTGTGCGCACCAGCATGTTTGTCTGCGTGGCGACGGCGCTTTTCACCATGGTTTCCATCCAGGTCAGCCACATTTACGGTGACTCGGCCCCAACGCGCATCGCCTCCAACATCGTGCAAGGCGTCGGATTCCTCGGCGCCGGAGCAATCCTGAAAGACAGCGCAGGCCTTGTGGGGATGACCACTGCCGCAACCATTTTTGTAGAAGCCGCAATTGGCATGGCCGTCGGCGGAGGCATGTATGCCGTTGGCGCCTCGGCGACGGCCATTGTTTTGTTTGGCCTGTGGGTGATGGCGCGCCTTGCCGATCGCCTCAACCTGAAAACCCACGCCGTCATTTTCCGCTTTACTACCAGCCACGCGGACAATGTCGCCGCTGAAGTGCAGCGCCTGCTGGCTTCGCTGAAGATTCCCCCGCAGCATTTCCGGGTCTCCATGTCCGGTACGAGTTCGTTGGTCGAATTTGAGGCGGACGTGAGCCACAGCCAGCAACAGCAAATCGTGGCACAGCTCAACCGCCAGGGCGTGGTCACGGAAATTCTACCCGTGCAAGGCCGCCACGAATGAAGCGCACCATCTGCAAACTCCAAAAACCACCGGCGCTTGGCAAAGGCTCGCGTCTCGGGATTGTGTCACCGTCCTCTCCGGCGGATTCGGCGGATGTAGCCTCCGGAATTGCGGAACTTCGCCGATTGGGCTTTGAGGTTGCAGAACCCGCGCCGACGGCACCACAAGGTTACTTTGCCGGCACGCACGAGGAACGCGTGCAGCAGTTTTGCCGGACAATTCGCGACCGGAAGATTGACGGCGTGGTGGCGGTGCGAGGCGGCTACGGCGCGAACTATTTGTTGGATTTCAATCTGTTCACCAGGTTGCGCGTTCCCAAATGCGTCGTGGGCTACAGCGATCTGAACATTCTGCAACTGCTGATGACCGAAGCGCGCGGCTGGGCCGGGTTCTATGGGCCGATGGTTGCCGCGGGTTTCAACCATGGGGCGGACCGTCCCTCGGGCTACGATTTGGTGTCCTTCTTTCAAGCCGTCAGCGAGGCGAAGAAAAAATGGACGATCCCTCTTCGCGGCGAGTCGCTGGTTTCCGGCACGGCCTCCGGCCGCATTCTGGGCGGTTGCCTCACCATGCTGCAAACCACGTTGGGTACGGGCTTCCAGCCATACACCAAAGGGGCGATTCTTCTCCTCGAGGATCGCGGCATGAAGCCGTATCAGGTGGATCGCGCCCTGCGCCATCTGTGGCAGGCCGGAATTTTTCAAGGAGTGACGGGAATCCTTCTGGGCGACTTCCCGGACTGCGACCCACCCTCCCGCGGAAGTCCGATCGTCCCTGAAATTTGCGCGGAGGTTTTGTCGCCACTGCGTGTGCCCGTCGTTTACGGCGCTCCCGTGGGTCACACGAAGCGATCCATGCTGACGATACCCCTTGGTGTTCGAGCCAAACTGAACGCCAAAGGAGAAGGCGCGCTCGAAATCCTGGAACCAGCCGTTACGGATTAGCACTCGCCGCAGCGGCTTCAGCCTGTATTGATGGTTTACACTGGAAAAGAGGAAGGTAGCTCTGGCCAAATCTAAACACATCCACATGATCGGCATCGGCGGCTCCGCGATGTCGCCACTCGCGGGCATGTTGCGCGAGCGGGGCTATCGCGTCACAGGCTCGGATGCTGGCGTTTACCCGCCCGCTTCCACGTTCTTGGAATCCCGCGGCATCCCATTTACCCAGGCGTTCGACTCTGCGCATCTCACGCCCGCGCCGGACCTGATCGTCGTGGGCAATGCGATCTCGCGGGGTAATGCCGAGGTCGAAGAGATGCTCGACCGCAAGCTGTCTTACCGCTCGCTCCCGGAAATCCTCGAAGAGGAGTTCCTCCCCGGCAAGCATTCCATCGTCGTCAGCGGCACCCATGGCAAGACGACCACCACCGCCATGCTGGCCTGGCTCTTCCATGTGGCGAAAAAGCGCCCGAATTTTCTTGTGGGCGGCATCGCCGAAAATTTCGGGCAGGCTTACGGCCTTGGCGGCGGCGAAGAGTTCATCCTGGAAGGCGACGAGTACGACAGCGCTTATTGGGACAAAGCCGCGAAGTTCTTTCACTACCACCCCGACGACCTGGTCATCACCTCGCTCGAATTCGACCACGCCGATATCTATCCTGATTTTGAAACCTATCAGACGGCGTTCCTCCGCCTGGTGAATCTGGTGCCGCGGCGTGGCCGCGTGGTCATTTGGGGCGATAGGGAAGCCGGCGAAGCGCTCCTCAAGGCCAGCGCAAAGGCCTTTTGCCCCGTCATTCGCTACGGATTCGAGCCTGGCAATGACTGGATAGCCACCAACGTCCAAACCGATGGCGACGGGATGACTTTCGCCGTGCAGTACAAAGGCGAACCCTACGCGGAGATTCGATTGAACTCCACGGGCCGCCACAACGTCTTGAATGCGCTTGCGGCGCTGATTGTCGCGCAAGGCCGCGGAATCCGCCGCGAAGCGATTCAGGAAGCCCTTGCGACATTCCGCAGCGTCAAACGTCGAATGGACGTGAAGGGCGAGGTGGCCGGAATTCTGGTGGTCGACGATTTCGCGCATCATCCCACGGCGGTGAAGGCCACAATTGAAGCCGCGCGCTCGCGCTGGCCGGACCGGCGCCTGTGGGCGGTTCTCGAGCCGCGCTCAAATTCCATGCGCCGCAAAGTATTTCAGGATGCTCTGCCGGGAGCGCTCGCGCTTGGCGATAAAGTGCTGCTCGGTGGCGTCAATCGGGCCGCGCAACTTTCCGACGAGCAGCGCCTCAACCCCGAGACTGTCGCCGAATCGATACGAAAACTTGGCAAGGATGCTCGCGCGTTATCCGGTGCCGATGCCATCGCTGAAGTGCTTGTCAGCGAAGCCAAACCCGGCGATCTCGTTTTGATCATGTCCAACGGCAGCTTTGATGGCCTTTGCGAAAAACTGCTGAAGAAGCTCGCGGCAACGCATTCCACTACCGGAGCCAGCGCGCGGTGAGCCAATCTCGTCTCTCGCTCCGCCTTTTTGGATGCCTTCTCTTCGCCGCGTCGTTTGCGGGAACTCCTTGTCGGGCCGAGATCCAATACATCATCTCGCTGGCGCATCCCGAAGCGCATCTGTTCCATGTGACCATGACCGTCCCTAACGTGCACGATCATGCGGACTTGCAAATGGCCGCCTGGGATGCACTGTACCAGATTCGCGATTTCAGCAGCCACGTGGAGCGCGTTTCTGCCACGATCGACGGCCAAAGCGCTCCGATTGAAAAACTCGACAAACTGACCTGGCGCGTTACCGGCACGGGTGCCGTGGCAATTTCCTACGACACGTTTTGGGACGACACTGGCCCGTTCAATTCCCAGCTCAACGCCGAACATGCGTTCATCAATCCGGCGATGCTTCTGCTTTATGTGCCAGACAGAAGCAAGGAAGCTTGCACGGTTACCTTTGCGGATTTGCCTGCCGGGTGGAGAGTGGCCACGGCGGCGCGAATGACGATTACGGTGTCGGGGCCCAATCGCTTTATCCTCTTGAACGCCCCGACATTCGATATTCTGGCCGACAGCCCGATCGAACTCGGAAAATTTGAAGAATTCACGCTGCGCGACTTAGCGCCGCCGGTTCATGTGGTTATCCACGGCGATGACTACAAAAAAAGCGACGTCGAGTCCTCCCTACGAAAGATTGTTGGCTATGAAGTCAAACTGATGGAAGGCGCGCCGTATTCCGATTACACCTTCATCTTCCACATTGGGAAAGCCGCTGGCGGCGCCGGCGGCGGCATGGAGCATGCCAACTCCACTGCCATTTACGTACCCTCCGGCGAATTTCTTTCCAACGTTTCCGCGCACGAATTTTTCCACCTTTGGAACGTCAAGCGCATTCGCCCCGCGACGCTCGAACCCATCGACCGCACGCGCGAAATGTATACGCGCGCGCTCTGGTTCGCCGAGGGCGTCACCAATACCTACGCTTCCTACGCTCTGCTGCGCACCGGCATCTGGAGCAAGCAGGATTTTCTGCAAGACCTGAGCATGCAGATCACGGATCTCGAGTCGCGCCCCGCCGCACGTTGGCAAAGCGCCGAAGAATCGAGTCTCGACGCCTGGCTCGAAAAATACGCGCTCTACAATCAGCCGGAAAACAGCATTTCCTATTACACCAAGGGCCAGGTGCTCGGCTTCCTTCTCGACATTCTGATTCGCGACCGCACTGACAATCAGCACAGCCTCGACGATCTACTGCGGGCCATGAACGCCGATTTTGCCCGGGAAGGGAAGTTTTACCGCGATTCGCTGGATATCCGCCTGGAAGCCGAAAGGCTGGCGGGCAGCTCGCTCTCCGATTTCTTCGACAACTATGTTGCCGGTGCGGCGCCCCTCCCGTACCCTGCTCTGCTAGGGCGTGCCGGACTCGATCTGCGCGGCCACGAATCCATACGCGCCTCGTTGGGTTTTGTGCCGCAGCGGGAGCCCGGCGCTGCCTGGTCTGTTGCCGAGGTTGATGCGACAAGCCCCGCGGCCAAGGCTGGTTTGCAGGTTGGAGACGAAATTCTCCGCTGGAACGGCGGCGAGGTGCCGCGGCGTCCCGACCGTTGGGCGGGCCAGCAGAAACCCGGCGTTCTCTTGCATCTCCGCGTGCGCAGCAATGAACAGGTGAGGTCAGTGGATATTCCGCTCGGCGAAATCCGCGAGAAATTTTTCCAGGTTGCGGAAGCACCGGACCCTGATGCACGCGCCCGCCGCCTTCGCGACGGACTTTTGCACGGCACCACCGATCCGCTTCCCGCAAACCGCAACTGAATGCCTTGAGAGTTTCGCGGTCGCGGAGCACCTGCTGCACTTGACCCCCTGCCGGGGATTCGAGACTCTTTCTCTACCCCATGTTCCGGTCTATCTTCATTTGCGTTGCGATGACGCTGTATATTCTGCTCCTGGGGCCGCCTCTTCTCATCTACACCGTCGTCAGCAAAGATCCGGATCCGCTTTACTGGACTGCACTGAAAGGCACCATGTTTTTTGTGCGCGCAGTTGGAGTTCGTGTAAATGTCAAAGGCACGGAGCGGATTCCCGCGGGCACGGTGATCTTCGCTGCGAATCACACCAGCTCCGCAGACGCCCCGGCCGTGGTAGGCGCTATTCCCCGGCGCATCGCGATTCTGTTGAAGCGATCGCTGTTCGGCTACCCCATCGTCGGGCAGGCATTTCACTTGGCGCGCTTCATCCCGGTGGACCGCGCTGACCGTGAGTCCGCCATCACCAGCCTGGAACGGGCAACGGAGGCCATCAAGAATGGCCAAAGCTTCCTCATCTATCCGGAAGGTACGCGCAGTCCGGACGGCCGCTTGCAGGAATTCAAAAAGGGAACTGCGGTTATGGCGATCAAATCGGGCGTGCCGCTGGTCCCGGTGGCATGCGTGGGCGCGCATCGCATCATGAAAAAGCGATCGTTGAAAATCTATCCCGGCGAGATCTTCGTCGAATTCCTGGCACCCATCGATTCCACCCAGTACACGTTGGAGCAGCGCGATCAGCTTAACCAGCGACTTCACGACGAGCTTGCAGCAGGCCTGCCGCCAGACCAGCGCCCCCTGGGCTTTCCCGGCGCCGCCTGATGGCCACTATTTACCAAGCTTCTCTTCGAGTTCTGCCACGCGCTTCTGGAGTTCCGGCAAGCGCCGCAGCGCGGCCATCATCCGCAGCCACTCGCGATTTTCAACTGCTGGATACCCGGAATACAACGCGCGTTCCGGCACGTCGTTGGGCACGCCGCTTTGCGCCGTGATCACCGTGCCGTTGCCCACCGTCAAGTGGCCCGCGGTGCCCACTTGTCCCGCCAGGATGCAGTGGTCGCCGATGTGCGTCGAGCCCGCCAGGCCCACCTGCCCGCAGAGCATGCAGTTCGCCCCGACTTTCGACGCATGACCCACCAGCACGAGATCGTCGATTTTTGTACCGCGTCCAATGCGCGTTTCGCCGACGGTCGCGCGGTCGACGCACGCGTTGGCCTGCACCTCCACATCGTCTTCCAGCACGGCGGGGCCTGATTGCGCCATCTTGTACCAGGTGCCGTCGGGATTTTTGGCGTAACCCAAGCCGTCGCCGCCGATAATCACCCCGTTCTGCAAAATCACCCGGTCGCCAACCCTGCAAAATTCCCGCACCACACTGTGTGCGTGGGCAAAAAAGTTCGCTCCAATCCGCGCGCCGCGATAAATGGTCACAAAGCTGTGCAACACAGCGTTTTCACCGATCGTCACGTCATCGCCCACGAAGCAATAAGGACCGAGATGTGCGTTCGCGCCGATTCGCGCGCTCTTCGCGATCACCGCCGTCGGATGAATTCCCGGGGCATAGCGCGGCGCTTCGTAGAAAAATTCAATCGCTTTCGCGAACGCCAGGTAAGGATTCGCCGTGCGCAATTGGGCCAGCGGCGGCGCTGCCGGTTCCCGCGTGACCTCCACGCCATCTTCAAGAAACACCGCCGAGGCGCGCGTCGTCTTCAGATTCGGAGCGTAGCGCCGGTTGGCCAGAAAAGTGACCTCGCCTGGTTCGGCGTGCTCGATTCCCGCTACGCCTTGAATCTCCGTTTGCGGCTCGCCCTCCAGCCGGCAATCCAGTCGCTTCGCCAGTTCTTGCAGCTTCATCGACACACCTCTCCCCCGTTGTCCAACACCATGTCAGTGTAAACAGTGAGTCTCGCACACCCGATTCCGCGAAGTACAGGCAGTAGGTGGCCGCGGCTTGTGGAAGAGTCGTGGGTCCCGTTTTTTCCAGTTCGCGCGAGCCTTGGATCACCCACTCGGTTGAGGCGCTTCAGGTAGGATGGTGGGCGGGTTGGAGGGGGGGCATGGTAAGCGGCGAGGAAAAGTGTCCGGTAACGGGGAAGCGCAAGTACGACACCGAAGGGGAGGCCTTGGCCACGGCCGCGCATCAGATCGCAACCACGCAAGCTCTCCAGGCCCTTCGCGCTTATCGTTGCACGTGGTGCGAAGCCTGGCATTTGACGAAGAAGCCGTACAAGCCAGGCAAGATGCCCCGCTGAAGAGCTACAAGCTATCTTTTGAGACCAGCAGGTTCCACACTGCTTGATGCTCGGCTTCCTGCCGCGCTTCGCAAGCCCTCAACCAGTTCACGCAGGCAACGCTGGCAAGAGCCACCATGGCTCCGCCGGCCAGCCACAGGATCAAAAAGAATAGTTTCATGGTCACTTCTCCTTCGCGGGCCGCCGGCCGGCGCCCCGCTCGCCCCGGCTATTACCGAGTCGTTAGTAGACACAATGGTTATCCAGCAAGACCGTTTATTTCGGAGCTTAATGATGTTTCCGCTGCCTAATGTATGTCCGTGGTCACCAGGCTGATGTGATCCTGCTCACGCACCGACATACCAGTGCTACTGGTGCGAACGTACCTGGAACTTCGTTGGAGAGCGGCAACCGTCGCGACCGCGAGCAAGCGGTCATAGGAGTCGAGGCGCGCAGAGACGCATGAGTGTGACGGCCGACACGGTGGCTCCTGACCGGAATCACAGTCTTGCCGACTTGCAACGGGTCTGCTGGTGCGCGCTCCCGTTTTACCGGCAATCCTCGCTCTCTTAATCCAACTTTGATGCACAGGAGAAGGTTTGGCTTCGTACTTGTTTCGTCGCAGCGCCATCCATTTGGCCGCCGTTCTGGGATTGCTGCTGCTCGCGCTCACCCCGGCGGCCAAAGCGCAATTGAATTGGGACGGCCAGACCGGCGCGACTACTCGTTGAAGAGACGGGGTTGCCCCGCAGCCGCTGCGGAGGGCTTGCGGCGGGCTACACCCACCACCCCAAGCACCATCAGCTCCCCGATGGCGGGGCGAGGCACATAGATGCGGTCCGTATTGGAATTGAAGTCCGGTGGCGTCAGGTGCAAGCCATTGTCCAGGAACGCCACCAGGTCGTTGGGGATCACGCCTTCCAGAGTCGCCCCGTCGCGAAAAGTTAGCTTGACCCAAAGCCCATCCAGCTTTGGCCGGCTCAAAAACGCCTTGCGGTCCGGGGCAAAGTCCTCTTCCAGGTCCCGCACAAAATAGATCGCGCGGACCCTGGCCACCGGGACTTCTTCGTGCGCCCCCTCCGGGGTCAAGAGGTCCAGAGCCTCGGCGCCTGCCAGTCGCGCGGGATTCAGATATCCCTTTAAGATGGTCTTGTCCGACTGCTCAAGGACGACTTTCTTATGCGTCGAGGCTGGGGCTCGCGTTTTCAAGCAAAATCACCTTGTTTCAGGCAGGAAACAATTGCAGTGGATTGCGGTTGTATGTTATGTTAAGCCCAGTTTTCCTGTCAACTTATTGTTTTTATTGGAGTTAGGTCCCTGAGGGCAGTTCCTTGTCCGAAAAGAAGCAAATCCTTAAATCTGCTTCCATTATTTCGCTCGTCACTGTTGCCAGCCGCGTCCTCGGTTACGTGCGCGACCAACGCATTACTCTCCTTCTTGGCACCACGCTCAGTGCCGATTCCTTCGTTCTTGCCTATCGTATCCCTAATCTTTGCAGGCGCTTAGTCGGAGATGGCACCTTCTCTGCCACGTTCATACCCGTATTCACCAATTATATGCGCGAGCGCACCGCCGACGAGCTTTGGGACTTCGCCAACAGCTTCTTCTGGACCATTGCTCTCATCCTGGCCGTGGTCGTCGTTTTCGGCGTTATCTTTTCCCCCTACGTGATCCACACGTTCACTTCGCCCGGAGACAAAGTCGCCGGTTGGGACGAAGCCATCTCCCTCAACCGCATTATGTTTCCCTACCTCTTCTTCCTTGGCCTTGCGGCCATCGGCATCAGCATCCTGAATTCCTTCCACAATTTCGCCCTGCCCACCGCCACGACGGTGGTCCTGAACGCCACGATCATTATCTTTTCGACCAGCCTCATCTGGCCGTATTTCAAAAGCCCATCGATCGCCCTTGCCGTCGGCGTGCTCGTCGGGGGGGCCTTGCAGTTTCTCATGTTGGTGCCGCAACTTGTCCGCCGCGGCATGCGCTTCGACTTCGGCATTTCGTTCGGTCATCCCGGGTTTCGCGATATTTCCCGGGTGCTGTTTCCCCGATTCTTCGGCTTGGGCATTTCGCAGATCAATTTCTTCGTGGATACCTATTTTGCCAACGCGGCTCGTATGCCCCGCGGCAGCTTGACGGCGCTGTACGTCGCCGATCGCGTGATGGAGTTGATGCTCGGCGGCTACGCGATCGCCGTGGCCACGGCGATCCTGCCCATCATGTCCCACCAGGCCGCCGCGAATAACTACGAAGGCCTGAAGAAAACACTCACGTTTGCCGTGCGCATCGTCGCCTATATCACCGTTCCAGCCGCCATCGGCCTGATGACCTTGCGCGAGCCCATCATCCGCATGCTCTTCCAGCACGGCCAGTTCGTCGCCGAATCCACGCGCCTCACCGCTCGCCCGCTGCTCTATTACGCCATCGGCTTACCCGCACTCGCCTGTGTGAAGCTCATCGTTCCTGCCTTCTATTCGGCCAAGGACACCAAAACCCCGGTCATCGTCGGAATCATCTCCTTTACGCTGAATATCCTGCTCAACATCTTGTTTCTCGAATCCTTCGTTTTCTACAAGCGTTTCCAGAACGGCGGCCCGGCGGTGGCTACTGTGATTGCCACGTTCTTCGACTTCTTCACGCTCTTTGCCGTCTTCCGCCTCCGCTATGGCTCGCTCGGCAGCTTCGCCATCTTCCGTTCCCTTGGCAAAATCTCGGTTTGCAGCCTGATCATGGGCGCCGGTTGCCTGGCGGCCAATCATTACTACACCTTTTTGCTGAATTCCGCCTTTTTTCTGCAACTCGTGGTATTCATCGTCATGATCACATCCGCCACGCTGCTCTATATCGGCCTGACGTGGATCTTCAAATGTCCGGAAATTGAGGAAGTGTACGGCATCGCCATGCGGCGTCCGGGTGCGGCCGAAGGATTGGCAGGTTCTTGATGGAAATTGCTCCCACCATCTCCTCGTTTCTGACGCACGTGCGCGTCGAAAAGGGGTTGTCGCTCAATACCGTCGCGGCCTACCGGCGGGACCTGGCGAAATTTGAAAGCTACGCCAAGAAAAAGAAGCTTACCCTTGAATCCGTCACACGCGATGCCCTGGTGGACTTTCTCTCCACGCTGTTTCGCCAGAAGCTGGAGAGCCGCACCGTGGCCCGCCACTTGGTGACCCTGCGCAATTTCTTTCGTTTCGCCCAGATGCAGGACCTGATTCCCGCGGATCCCACGCTCAATCTGGAATCGCCGAAGATTCGCCGTTCGCTGCCAGGCTACCTGCGTCTGGAAGAGATTGAGCGCTTGCTGGCGCAGCCTGACGACAAGACTCCCATCGGCTTGCGCGACCGCGCCATGCTGGACGTGCTCTATTCCACCGGGCTGCGCGTCTCCGAACTTGTCAACCTGCGCGTGATGGACATTGACCGCACCGTTGGCTGCATCCGCTGCATCGGAAAGGGAGACAAGGAGCGCATCGTTCCCATCGGCAAAAAAGCCTTGGCGCTGGTCGAGCGCTATCTGCGCGCATCGCGCCCGCTGTTGGCGCCGGCGGGGAAGCAGGTGAGCTCGCCCACGCTGTTCATCAATCGCCGGGGCAACCCCCTCACGCGCGTTGGAGTCTGGAAAATCCTTTCCGTGTATGGACGCCGCGCCGGCTTGCGCGTGCCTTTGACCCCGCACATGCTGCGGCACAGTTTCGCAACGCATTTGCTCGAGGGTGGCGCCGATTTGCGCTCGGTCCAGCTTATGCTGGGACATTCCGACATTTCCACAACGCAAATCTATACCCACGTGGCGGAGGAACGCCTAAAACAGATTTATAAAGCGCATCACCCCCGCGCGTAACGCGTCGGGACAGGACTCATCGCGGGTTTGGCATTCGCGGCTCGAATGCCCGCCCTGAAGCGGAAGGAACGCCATGCCTGATTACATGTTCTTGCTGGAAAGCCGGCTCTCCCCGGAACAGCGCGCGGCCATGCTGCGCATCCAGGAACTCGCTGCCGTCCTGGGATATAACGTTTATTTAACCGGCGGCACCGTGCGCGACCTCATCACCGGCGCCAACCTGAAGGATCTGGACTTCACCGTCGAAGGCGCTCCCTCGAAGATGGCGCGCGAACTCGAAAAAGGCGGCGCGAAAGTCCTTTCCGAGGACGAAAAATTCCGTCACGTGGAAATTTTGTTCGCCGGCGACGTGGAGGGGAGTATTTCCGCCGCGCGGGATGAACATTACGTGCGTCCGGGCACGCGGCCGGAACTCCGCTGGTCCACCATCATGGAAGACCTGCGCCGCCGCGATTTTTCCCTGAACGCCATCGCCATCTCCCTGAATCCCGCTTCGCGGGGTCTGCTGCTTGATCCCACCAACGGCCTCTCGGATATCGAACACGGCGAAGTGCGCGCGCTTACCATTCACAGCTTCACCAATCAGCCGGTCCGCCTGCTGCGCGCTCTGCGCATGGCTGCCCGCATGGGATTCAAGCTCGAAGCACGCACGCAGGAATGGTTCAACCTGGCCATCGAGCGGGAATTGCAGAAGAGCATCACGCCCGAAGATTCCGGCGAGGAATTGCGCGGGCTGAGCCGCGAAGAACGCCCGCAGCTTGTCTTGAAGGAATGGGAAGACAACGGTCTGCTGGAATATTTCAGCCCCACGATCGCCAGGAAGCATCCCGGCTACGACGCCATCAACCGCCTCATCAAAGTGCGCGACGATCTGTTCATGGCCGGATTCCGCCCCCGCCTCGCTACGCCAATGTTGCTGGCCATTCTCAGCCGTCTGAATGATCGCGAACTCAGCGGCACGCTTTCAAAACTTGGCTACCGCTCCGCGGAAATCGGCGAGATTGAAGACTTTCCGGAAAAGGCGATGGAAGTGCAGAAAGAACTCACCGGAAAGAAAACTAAGACTCCCATCGATGCCTATCGCTATATTGAAAAAATCCCGTTGGAAATTGTGGCCTACCTGTTGGCCGAATCGAGCAATTCTGCCGCCCTCTCCAAGCTCAAGGCTTATCTTCACAAGTGGCGCCCCATTCGCCAGTCGCTCCCGGTGGTCGGCACGGAACTGGAAGCGCTCGGCATGCCGCGCGGCCCGAAGTTCGATCAGATCGTCCAGGAAGTGTTCGCCATCCAGCTGAACGGCCGCGCCAAGACTCCCGAAGATCGCGTCAAAATCCTGCGTAAACTCTCCGGCATCAAGGAAGCCCCCAAGAAAAAAGAAAAAGAGAAAAAGCCGGGCAAACTGGAAAAGCACTTGGAAAAAAAGCCGATACTCGAGAAAAAAGCAGAGGAGAAGCATGCCGTCCCAGTCGGAAAGCCGAAACCCGCGGCAAAACCGCCAGCTAAGTCAAAAAAGAAGAAGTAAAATTCCCCTTACAAGCCTCACTGTGCGCGAATGCTCGATAGATTCCGTACTGGTCAGCAGCCGAAGGCGCGAAACGATGTAACCCAGAACCCCTGGGCTATTGCCCGCGGGAGCAGGGCCCTGGCGCGGCGAAAGACTTTCTTCTCGCGTGATTCGCAAAATAATTTTACTTGCCCTGTGAAAATCTCAGAATCCCATTCGCATTTCTTCCGCCCGCGTTTTACAATCAACTTCCATGGGCAATCCCCAGTTCGTCCACCTTCACGTTCATACCGACTACAGCCTTCTCGACGGCGCTTGTGAAACTTCCGAGCTTCTCGATGAAGCTTCCCGTCAGAAGATGCCCGCGGTGGCCATCACGGACCATGGCAACCTCTTTGCCGCCGCAAACTTTTTCTATGAGGCCAGCAAGCGCGACGTAAAGCCCATCATCGGCTGCGAAGTCTACGTCGCCAAGGGCAGCCGCCACGACCGCGGCGAAAAAACCGGGCCGTCCCCGGCCGATGATCGCGACGATTTCGAGCCCGGGACCCGCGGCAGCAACCATCTGGTGCTGCTCTGTGAAAACCTCGAGGGCTATCACAACCTGATGAAGCTGGTTTCCGCCGGCTTCCTCGAAGGCTTCTATTACAAGCCGCGCATTGATTACGAATTGCTCTCCAAGCATAGCAAGGGCCTCATCGCGCTTGGCGCTTGTCTGCGCGGGCCGGTCACGGAAAATATAGTCGAGGAAAAATTCGACAAGGCCCGCGAAACCGCATACAAGTTGCGCGACATCTTCGGAAAAGGGAACTTCTTCCTCGAGATTCAGGACCAGGGCCTGCCGATCGAGCAGCGCGTCAATAATGATCTCGTCCGCCTTTCCAAAGAGACCGGCATCCCGCTGGTCGCCACCAACGACTGCCACTATCTCCATCACACCGACGCACACGCCCAGGAAGTCCTGCTCTGCATCCAGACCGGCAAGACCATGAGCGAACCGAACCGCATGAAGTTCGCCACCGACCAGTTTTATTTTAAGACCGCCGAGGAGATGGCCAAGGTCTTCCGCGAACTTCCCGACGCGCTCAGTCGCACGGTGGATATCGCCGCGCGGTGCAACGTCAAAATCGAGCGCATCCCCAATGCGCTCCCGGAATTCAAGGTTCCTGAAGGACACACGCCGGGCAGCTACTTCGAAAAGGTCACCCGCGAAGGATTTGTCAAGCGCGTGCCGTATCTTGAGCGCCTGGCGCAACAAGGCTTGCTGCGCCATCCGTTGGCGGAATACGAGCGCCGCCTGACGTCTGAAATCGAGATGATCAAGAAGATGCACTATGAAGGCTACTTCCTGATCGTTTGGGATTTCATTCATTACGCCCGCGCGCAGGAAGTTCCCGTCGGCCCCGGCCGCGGGTCGGCCGCCGGCAGCCTGGTCAGTTACGCGCTGCGCATCACGGACGTGGATCAGCTGCAATACAATCTGCTCTTCGAGCGATTCCTGAATCCCGAGCGCGTCTCGATGCCCGATATTGATATCGACTTCTGCATGCGCCGCCGCGGCGAGTTGATCGAATACGTCACCCGCAAATACGGCCGGGAAAACGTCGCGCAGATCATCACCTTCGGCACCATGGCCGCCAAAGCCGCGGTGAAAGACGTCGGCCGCGCGATGGATATTCCTTACACGGAAGCCGATCGCTTGGCCAAGCTCATTCCGCAAACCCTCGGCATCGACCTGGAAACGGCCTTGGAGGAGGCGCCGCAACTCAAGTCCGCGGTGGCTAGCGACGAGAAGCTCAAGGATCTGATGGCCGTCGCGCTGCGCCTCGAAGGCCTGGCGCGCCACGCCTCCACCCACGCCGCCGGCGTGGTCATCTCCCCGCAGCCGCTTACCGAACTTGTCCCGGTCTACAAGACCAATCGCGACGAAATCACCACGCAGTACGATATGACGGCTCTCGAGCGCATCGGCCTGCTCAAGATGGACTTTCTCGGCCTTACCACGCTCACCGTGCTCCACGACGCCGTAAAAATGGTGCAGCAGAATCGCGGCGTCGCGATCGATCTGGATAACCTCTCGCTTGACGACGAAGCCACCTACAAACTTTTCTCCCGCGGCGACACCACCGCTATCTTCCAGTTTGAATCGCACGGCATGCGCGACATTCTGCGCCGTTATCAGCCCACGCGCATCGAGGACCTCACCGCGCTCAACGCTCTCTACCGCCCGGGCCCCATTCAGGGCGGCATGATCGACGACTTCATCAACCGCAAGCACGGCAAAACAAAAGTCGCCTACGAACTCCCGCAGCTCAAGGACATTCTCGAAGAGACCTACGGCGTCATCCTCTACCAGGAACAGGTGATGCAGATCGCCAACCTGCTGGCCAGCTTCTCGCTTGGCGAAGCCGACATCCTCCGCCGGGCCATGGGCAAGAAGAAAAAAGAAGAGATGGCCGCGCAGCGCGCCAAGTTCCTGGCCGGCTGCGAAAAGAACAAGATCAACGAAAAGAAAGCCATCCGCATCTTCGACTTGATGGAAGAATTCGCCGGTTACGGTTTCAACAAGTCGCATTCCTGCGCCTACGCTCTGTTGGCCTATCAGACGGCCTATCTGAAAGCGCATTACCCGGTCGAATTCATGGCCGCCTTGCTCACCTCGGAAACCGGCAACGCGGAAAAGCAGGTGAAGTACATCAACGAAGCCCGCGGCATGGGCATCTCGATTCTTCCGCCCGACGTGAACGAAAGCGATCTGTACTTCACCCCGGTTGGCGATTCCATCCGCTTTGGCATGGCCGCCATCAAAAACGTGGGGGAAAACACCGCCAAAGCCATCCGCGAATCGCGCCTCAGCGGGGGCGCGTTCAAGTCCCTCTACGATTTCTGCGAACGCATCGAATCGCGCTTCCTCAACAAGCGCGTCTTCGAAAGCCTCATCAAGTCCGGCGCCATGGATTCGCTCGGCCCCCGCGAAGCCATGCTTGCTTCGGTGGATGACGCCATCAACGCCATCCAGCGCGCTGCACGCGCCAAGGAATCCGGCCAGCACGGACTTTTCTTCGGCGGCGCCACCGCCGAACCAAAAGTCCATTTCGAACTGCGCGAAGCTCCACTTTGGAGCGAAGAGGAGCGCCTTGCCAGCGAGTACGCGATGCTCGGCTTTTACGTTTCCGGCCATCCACTCGAGAAATATGCCTCGCGTCTGAAAGATATGGGCGCGCTTTCCCTCGACGAAGTCGAAGGCCAGCGCAACGGCAAGGAAATCACCGTCGCCGGGCTCATTGTCGGCAGCCGCCCGATGCGCTCCAAAAAAGGCGCGCGCTGGGCAATCTTCACATTGCAAGACATGACCGGCGTTCAGGAACTCCTGGCCTTTCCGGAATGCTTTGCGCGGCTGGAGCAGATCCTGAAGCCGGGCACCCCTCTGTTGCTTAAAGTTCGCGTTCAGATCGAAGAAGCCGGAACGCGCCTCTCCCTGCAGGAAGCCCGCCGGCTGGAAGAAATCGCCGAACGCGGCGGACCCGCGGAATTCCTCGTCCGGCTAGACATGCGCCTTGTGCGCGATGAAACGCTGGACCAACTGGAAAATTTATTTGCGAGCGCGCCGGGCCCGACTAGGGTAGTGTTTGAGCTGCTCTCCCCCGAAGGTTCCGTGGCTTCGCTGCAGTCTCAGAAACGCGTCCGGGTGAAGCCCGAGCTCGAGGAAGCCGTGCGTCGCATCTGTGGACAGCCAGCCAATCAGAGGGTTGCGTAATGTGTGCGGCAAAAGATAGGAAAGCGACCTCCACACTCGACCGCCAGCGCGAAATCGAGCGCCTCGAGCGCGACGTCGAGGAACTCCGTCGCCTAGCGTCCACCCAGGAGAACGAAGCCGAAGTCGAGCGTCTGAAAAGGGAAGTGCTCGAGCTGCGGCGCGAATTCTATACCCACCTGGGCCCCTGGCAGCGCGCGCAAATCGCGCGTCATCCGCAGCGTCCGTATACATCGGACTGGATCAACCTGATGTTCACGGATTTCGTGGAACTTCACGGCGACCGCGGTTTTGGCGATGACAAAGCGCTGATCACCGGCCTCGGCAAATTCCGCGGGCGACCCGTGGCCGTGATCGGCCACCAGAAGGGAAGAGACACCAAGCAGCGCGTGGTCCGCAATTTCGGGCAGCCCAAGCCCGAGGGCTATCGCAAGGCGCTGCGCATCATGCAGCTCGCCGCGAAATTCGACCGCCCCATTCTCACCTTCATTGATACGCCCGGAGCTTATCCGGGCCTCGACGCCGAAGAACGCGGCCAGGGCGAAGCCATCGCGCGCAACTTGCGCGAAATGGCGCGGTTGCCCGTTCCCATCGTAGTTACGGTTACCGGCGAAGGAGGTTCCGGCGGCGCGCTGGCCATCGCCGTCGGCGATCGCGTCAACATCCTGGAGAACGGTTTTTACTCCGTGATCTCGCCCGAAGGCTGCGCCTCAATCATCTGGCGCGATTCCACCAAGGCGGAAACCGCCGCCATCGCCATGAAGATTATGTCTTCCGACCTTAAGGAACTCGGCATCATCGACGAAATCATTCCCGAGCCCGACGGTGGCGCCCATAGCGACCACGAAGGCGCCGCCAAAATCCTCGGCGACGTCCTGGAACGCCAACTCCTCGTGCTTTCCAACCAGTCTCGCCGCGACTTGCTCGATTCCCGCTATCAAAAGTTCCGCCACATGTGCCAATATTTCGACCTCGGCGCCTAGTCCCTCCCGTTGCCCGATTCGCTACGCGGTCTGCATCCCTTCATTGTCCCCTGCCATTCCTCACACTAATCTGAGGTTGCACCGCTACCACCACCCGCTCGGGGGATTCTGAGCTGCGTTGCATGTTGTCAACAAAGGACACGTTGATCATGTCGGAACCATTCCGCCCCTACGAAAAACTCGTCGAAATCTCCATCTTCGGCAAGAAATTTCAGGTGCCTGAGCGCAATTCGCTGCTCCGCTGCTTTCAATTCATCCCCGGAAACCATTCCCTACGGGCGATTCTGCTGGAATCAGGACTGCCAATACTGCCGCGTGACTTGTCAGTTGCCAGATGACGACGAGCCGCGGGAAATGCTCTCCTGCAAATTTATCGTGATGCCCGGCATGGAAATCACGGAGATGAGCCAGGAACTCAAGTGGTGTCTTCGCTCCAAGCTGCCCTCCGACGCCGCGGCGGTTACAAAGTAGCCAGTGCCGGCTAGCGCCGGCTTCCAACAGGCAATCGTGACTGTTGCATTTTCTTACCAGAATAGCGTCGTTACCCGATGCAAGCCTGGCTGCAACTTTCCCCGCGTTTTCGGGTTGATATCGCCTAATCAAAGGTGCGGTTGCGCGGCAGTATTACCCCTTTACCATCCCGGCTACGCAACCGCACATCCCTGTACTTGAGCTGTACCTCGTGTCCATTGCCTCGCGCTGGCGCATGCTCTACCATTTTGTTTATGGCCATTCCCACCATTCTTCCGTGTGACGGCTGCGGCCAACTCGCCTCGGCAGGCCACATCGAGCGCCGCCTCCAGCGCCTGGAATGGGCCACGCGTTTTCGTCCCATCCACGTCCAAGCGCTTCTGCTTGCAGCCGAAGCCCCGAACTCCGACGCTGAATTTCTCTACAGCCCGGAAACCCGATTCTCCGGTATCGCCGGCAGTATTCTCTCCGCATTGGAACTCCCTCCAGAAGGGAGGCCCGCGGAAGAAGTGCTTGCAGAATTCCAGAAGCGCGGCTTGATTTTCGCCGCCGCCCTGGAATGCCCCGTGGAACATCCGGCAGCTACGCCGGAACTCCTCGAGCGCCATCTCCCCAGCGCCATTGCCCGCATCCGGCGTTCCCTCAAGCCCAAGCGTGTGCTGCTCCTTTCGCCGGAGTTTCAGTCGTTCTTGCCGCAACTCTCGGAATCCGCTCTCGGCTGCCCGGTGTTCTATGCCCCTTTGCATTCCGCCCCGCTCAGCCAATGCCGTCAAGACAATGAAATTGCAGCCTTTCGCGCGGCCCTCCCGGCGCTTGCTGCTCACGGCGCCTGACATAGCCTTGTGACTTCCATCACTGAGAACCGTGATGACTCAACCGAAACTATGGATGGCATGTTCAATCTTCGCAGTGCTAAGATGTCCTTTGGGACCGCTGCTTTAGAGGTGCTTTGTGCAAAATCGGGCTAAGTTCGGCGTCGGCATAGGGGTCATCGTCGTTGCCATGTCATTTCTTGCCTGGCTGGGCTACGGCGAGAGCAAAACCTATTACCACACGATCGCCGAGTACCAGACCCTGAACGCCTTGGACCGCGCGCATCGCATGCGCCTGGCCGGCACGGTTGTGGACGGCAGCATCAAGCATTCCTCGGGTCGTGTGGACTTTACTCTCGAAGAGCAGGGAAAAACCCTTCCGGTTTCCTATGTGGGCAGTGATCCGCTTCCAGATACGTTCGTTGGCAAGTCTCAGGCTCTTGTCGAAGGCCGCCCCGGCCCGGATGGACGTTTCGTCGCCGAGCACGTTCAGGCCAAGTGCGCATCCAAATACGAAGCGGCTCCCGGCGGAGACAAGCCGACTCCTTCCGGCGCCACCCAGCAAAGCAGCATGTGACGCGCCAGTTAAAAACCTAAGGGGAGAGGCGGAAGCATTATGGATGTATTCGGTTCCTTTACACTTCTGCTCGCGTTTGTCTGCGCAGTCTACGCTTTCATCGGCGGAATCGCCGCCATCAAAACCCGCCATCCGTTGCTGGTAAAAAGCACCCGCCAGGCCGGCATCGCCACTTGCGTCCTCATCTTCATTGCCACCTTTGCCGTCGAATATCTGCTTTTCACCGACAACTTCTCCCAGGCCTACGTCGTTTCGCATAGCAACCGCGATCTCTCCGCTTTTTATAAAGTCGCGGCACTCTGGTCGGGCCAGGAAGGCTCGCTCCTGTTCTGGAGCTTCCTCCTTTCCGTCTACATCATTTCCGTCCTGATCGTGTACCGCAATAAAAACGGCGAACTGATGCCCTATGTCGGCGTGATCCTCGCCGGCGTGCAGATCTTCTTCCTTACGCTGAATAATTTCGTCGAAAATCCCTTCAAGACGCTCGCCATCGTGAATGCCAACGGAGTTCTGGAACCCTTCACCCGCATGGATGGCAACGGCCTAAACCCACTCCTGCAATATCCGGAAATGGTCATTCATCCGCCGAACCTCTATTCCGGCTACACGGGTTTCACCATTCCGTTTGCCTTCGCGCTGGCCGCGCTGTTGGCCCGCTACCCCGGTGAAAAGTGGATTCACCTGACGCGCAAATGGACCATGGTGGCCTGGTGCTTCCAATCGCTCGGCATTCTGCTTGGCGCGCATTGGGCCTATGCCGTGCTCGGCTGGGGCGGTTATTGGGGCTGGGACCCGGTCGAAAACGCTTCGTTGCTTCCGTGGCTTACCGGTACCGCTTTCCTTCATTCCGTGATGATGCAGGAAAAGCGCGGCATGATGAAGGTCTGGAACGTTTGGCTGGTCTTCTGCACCTTCCTGCTCTGCATCCTCGGCACCTTCCTCACGCGCAGCGGCGTGGTCAGTTCCGTGCACGCCTTCGCCAATTCGCACATCGGGCCGTGGTTTGTCGCCTTCCTTGGCATCACACTCTTTGTCTGCTTCGCCGCCTACGTTAAGAACCGCGACTACTTGAAGAGCGAAAACATGCTCGACTCCATGGTTTCCCGCGAATCGAGTTTCCTCTTTAACAATCTGCTTTTCCTCATCGCCTGCATCGCAGTACTTTCCGGCACGCTCTTCCCGGTGTTCTCGGAATGGTTCACCAATAACCGCATCAGCGTTGGCGCTCCCTTCTTCAACAAGATCATGATTCCCATCGGCCTCGCCATCTTGTTTCTAACCGGTGTCGGCCCGCTGCTCGCCTGGCGCAAGACTTCCGCGGACAGCCTGAAGCGCAACTTCGGTTGGCCGCTCATCGTCGGCTTGCTTGGTGCGGTGGGGGCATTCTTCCTCGGCTATCGCAATGGCGCCTCCTTGTTGTGCCTGTTCCTCTGCTGCTTCGTATTCTGGACCATCGTCGAAGAGTTCTACCGCGGCGCCAAGGTCATCAAAGCGCGCACCGGCATGAGCATGATGATGTCCGCGCACGAGCTTTCCATGCGCAACACGCGGCGTTACGGTGGTTACGTTGTGCACTTCGGCATGGTGCTGGTGTTCATCGGCCTGGCCGGCGCCGCTTTCAACAGCGAAGCGCAAAAAGCCATGAACATCGGCGACTCGATGAAGCTTGGCCCGTACACGCTGGTCTTGCAAAGCGCGGACACCAAAGCCGAAAAGAACTACACGGCGCAGCGCATGATCGTCGAAGTCCTGAAGGACAATAAACAATTGATGATGCTCTACCCGGAGAAGCGCCAGTTCCAGGGCACCGAACAAGCCGCTGGCACCATGGTGGCCATCTATTCCACCCTGCAAGACGACCTGTACGTTGTTTATGCCGGCATGGATCCGGAGGCCAACGTCCCGGTGATCCATGCTTTCCTGAACCCGCTTGTGAAATGGATATGGCTGGGCGGCGTTTGGATTGTCATGGGCACGCTGCTGGCCTTGATGCCCAATCGACGCGCCGCGCTGGGCGTCGCCACGGTCCCCGAAACTTCCACTTCTACGGTCGCCCAGGCTTTGACCCCGGGAGTTACTCTGCGTGAGGGCCATGACTAACGCGAAACGCATCGCGGCAGCTATCGCGCTGCTGGCGTTGGCTGCAAGTCCCTTGGTCATTGCCCAAGTTGGCTACTCGCAGCGCGCCAAAGAAATTGGCACGCACCTCAAGTGTCAGTGTCGCGGCTGCGACATGAGCGCCGGCTTGTGTGCGCATCCGGGCGGCTCTTTTTCCGGCCCGTGCGACACGGCCAAGGCCATGCTCCGCGAGGTCGACCAGCACCTCGCCAAGGGTGAAACCGAACAGCAGATTATCGACGCTTTCGTCGCCGAATACGGCCCTGGCGTCTACATGGAACCCCCGAAAAAAGGTTTTGGCCTGGTGGCCTGGCTAATGCCCGTGGTCTATTCCATTGTCGGCTTCGCCATTGTGATTTTCATCGTCCGAAAATGGGCCGTGCGGCCGCCTTCCGCCGCTCCCGCGAGTCCAGCCGCTCCTTCCGACGCCATGGAACGCGCCCGCGCTCAAGCGGACCGCGAAACCGAGGATTAATTCGATGCTCCCCCTCTCCCTACTAATGCTCGCTGCTCCCGCTGACTGGGCCATCCTCGGCGCTTGCCTCGGCCTTGCCGCCACCGTCTTTCTTTTCGTCTTCTACATTCAGCCGGACGCCTCCGACCTTGCTCCACACCGGACCAAACTCGATCAACTCCTCGAGCGGCGTGATACCCTTTACGACAACCTGCGCGACCTGAAGTTCGAACATCGCGCCGGCAAATATTCCGAAGGCGACTATGAAACCATGAAAAATGCCCTGGAGAATGAAGCCGCCCTCGTTCTCGCGGACATCGAGCAGGTCACCGACTCCCAGATCCGCCGCCCACGGCCCCAGCGAACGGCCACCGCGGAGCGGAGCGCTCGATGAAGGTTTTCTGGCTGCGTCTTCTTTCCACCGCCCTTACACTTCTCTTCGCTGTCTCGGTTTCCTTCGCCGGAACCCTGCAAGGAACGGTGATCAACCGCACTACCGGTCAGCCCGTTCCCAACACGGACGTCGACCTCTTGAGCCCCACGGGGGGCATGGCGCTTCTCGCCTCGGTCAAAAGCGATGCGCAAGGCCATTTCACGGCCACGCACGACGCGATCGGCACCGTCCCCGTGCTTATTCGCGTCACTTTTCAGGATGTGGCCTTCAATACCTTCGCTCCTCCGGGCCGTCCCGATGTTCAGGTCGAAGTCTTTAACGTCTCCAAGGATCCGAAGACCATTACGGTCGACTCGCATGTGGTCATCTTCCAGCCGCAAGGCGACAAGCTAATTGGCGCCGAAGAGTACAACGTCAAAAATAATTCCCAGCCTCCGGCGGCCTTCTTTCGCACCGAGGGCAATTTCGATTTCGACATTCCGGATAAAGGTGCATTGAGGAATGTCACCGCCACCAGCGCTGCCATGGGCATGGACGTGCCGCAAGCCTCCATCGACAAGGGCAAGGGCCGCTACGCCATCGCCTACGCCTTCCGTCCCGGCGAGACCAACGTCCGGCTCTCCTACGAATTGCCCTACCCCAATAACTCCGCAACGGTGAAGCTTCCCGCCGCCTACGGAGGCATGCGCTTGCTGCTTGTTGCCCCACCGGGCGTCACCCTCACCGGTGAGGGAATCACTTCGGCCGGCCAGGAACAGGGTATGAACGTCTTCCTGCATGATCCGCTGGCTGCCAGAAGCGCGATTACGGTTTCCCTTTCTGGCATCGGGTCACCTGCGGCGGCGGATAGTTCCAGCGAGCAGCAAGGGCAGGAAGGGAACTCGCGCACCGAAAACGAAGGCCAGGGGCAGCAGGTTAGTCTTGCCCCGCCTCGTATTGATGATCTGAAGTGGCCGCTGGTTGGCGGACTGTTCGCCTTGTTCGCCCTCGGCGCGATTCTGCTTTCGCGCAAGCAGGTCGTGATGGCTCCCTCCGGGGATGCGGAAGTTGTCCCAGCCGCTCCTTCCTCGAAAAAGGCCGCTAAAGCGAAGAAGGCGGCGGCCACGGTTGAGTCCGTGAAGGAATCCGTCAGCACTAGCCTGGACTCGTTAAAGGAAGAGGTATTTCGGCTGGAGTTGCGTAAACAGGCCGGCACGATTTCCGACGAGGAGTATGCCCGCGAGAAAGCTCGCGTCGAACAGCTCCTTCGCGACATTGTCCGCGGTTAGCGGCCGCACAGCCTTCAGCCTGTGCCGTCGCTCGATCTTGGCTTGGTATCCGGCGAGACAGGCTGAAGCTTGTGCTACTATCCGGCCTGGGCCGGAAATTTGGGTCAAATGTCACAGCGCGCGAGCCCCATCAGCCGGGAAAATAGACTTGCACGAAGATAAAATCTGATCCGCGCCTCCGCTAACCAGCGCGAACCAATCGACCGTGAGCTCTCTCCAAATACCGCCAACCGGCCTCCGCTTCGAGAATATAGACAAACGCTACGGCGGCCTTTTCGCTCTCCGCCGCGTCAGCTTCGAGATTGCTCCCGGAGAATGCGCTGTCCTGGCGGGGCGTAACGGCTCCGGCAAAACCACTCTTCTTCGCATCGCCGGGCAGATCGTGCGGCCAACCCACGGCAAACTTTTTTTCCCGGGGGAGTCGCTGAACGATCACCGCCAGTCCCGCCCCGGCTATGTCGGCCACAGCACCATGGTCTACGACGAGCTTTCCGCCGAAGAGAACCTTCTCCTCTTCGCCCGGCTGCAGGAAGTTGAATCGCCCGCCGCTCGTGCCGAATCCCTTCTCCGTGACGTCGGCCTCTACGAACGCCGCGATTCTTTAGTCCGCACCTTTTCTCGCGGCATGCGCCAGCGCATCGCCATCGCCCGCGCTCTCATTCATCGTCCCTCCGTTCTGCTCCTCGACGAGCCGGCTACCGGCCTCGACCCCCTGGGCATCTCTTGGCTGGCCCAGACGCTCCGCGAACTCAACTGCGCCGGCTGCACCATCGTCATGAGCCTTCACGGTGAATCGGAAATTTCCGCTCTGGCAACGCGCGCCGTGCGCCTCGATGCCGGCAGCGTCGTCGCGGACACGAAAGCCGGTGCTTCGCTGCACCAAATCCTTACTTTTGGAGCCGCCTGAGCCGCAGCCATGAGCCTGCTCTCCAACACGGCGGTCCTCCTCGGCAAGGAACTTCGAACCGAATTCCGCTCCCGCGAACTTCTCACCACCACGGTCGTCTTCATCCTCGTCGTCCTGATCCTTTTCAGCTTTGCCATCAGCCCCACTAGCGAAGAATCCCGCGAATTCGGCCCCGGCCTCCTCTGGCTGGCCATTCTGTTTGCCGCATCCTTGATGCTCCAGCCCTGCTTCCTTCGCGAACAACATAACGACACGCTCAGTTCACTGCGTCTGGCCGTCGGCGACCCGTTCTCCATCTTCCTCGCCAAGCTCTCCGCCAACACGCTCTTCCTGCTGGTCACCGAAATCCTGATGCTTCCGCTTTTCGCCATCTTCTACAACGTCCCCATTCTTCCCGAGCTGCACTACCTTCTCCTGGTTCTTTTCCTCGGCAGCCTCGGTATCTCCATCGCCGGCACCGCGCTTTCCGCCATCTCCGCGCAGGCCCGTATGCGCGAACTGCTCCTGCCGCTCCTGCTCTTGCCGCTGCTCACGCCGATTCTCGTCGTCAGCGCCACCGTCAGCGTCAGCCTTCTCGACCGCCAGCCTATCGTGCAATGGAAGGGAATCGCCTTCCTGGCCGCCTTCGACGTGGTCTTTTTGACGGCGCTATGGCTTTTCGGCGAATATCTTCTGGAGGAATAGCCGTCCATGACCAAACGCATCATCCTCGCCGCCGTCGCCATCCTGCTGGTGATCGCTTCGGCGTATGCGTCGTTCTTCATCGCCCCCACTGAGCGCACCATGGGCGTCATTCAGCGCATTTTTTATTTCCACGTTGCCAGCGCCTGGGCGGGTTTCACCGCGTTCTTCCTCTGCTTCATCGGCAATCTGCTCTACGTCTGGCGGCGCAAGCAGCAATATGACTGGCTTGGCGTTTCCGGCGCCGAGGTCGGCCTCGCCTTCACCACCGTCGTGCTGATTACCGGCCCCATCTGGGCCCATCCTGTCTGGGGCATCTGGTGGACCTGGGACGCGCGCCTCACCTCCACCTTCGTCCTCTGGCTGCTGTACGTTTCTTACCTGTTGCTTCGCACACTCGTGGAAGAGCCCGACCGCCGCGCGTTGCTCAGCTCGCTCTTCGGCATCTTTGCTTTTATCGACGTGCCGCTGGTCTCTGGCGCCATCCGCTGGTGGCGCACACAGCATCCCCAGCCGGTGATCATGGGCGGGCAAGGTTCCGGCCTGGATCCTACGATGAAGGCGGTCTTCTTCTTCTCTGCGTTCGCGATGCACGTTTTCATGGCGTTTCTGCTGGTGGAGCGCTACGCGCTCGAAAGAATGCAGACGGAAGCCGATTTTCTTGCCCGGGAAGTGGAGGCCCAATGAAAAATCTCGACAGCGTCTTCGCCGCGTATCTGATCGGCTGGGGCGTGTTTTTCCTGTTCTATCTCACGGTCGCGCGCCGCACGTCCGCCGTTCGCGCCGAGCTCGAGCGCCTGAAGAACCAGCTCCCCAAAGCGAAATAGGCGGCGATTTTGTAGCGGCCGCCTTCTGATGCGGGCGCTTTTCACGGTTTCTAAAGTTTATGGTTCCCGCGCCCAAGAAAGGGAATTGTTCTTACGACCATGGCTCCGCAGACGAAAAAACGCGTCGGTATCGTCCTCTTCCAACTGGGCGGCCCGGACTCACTCACGACCGTCGAACCCTTCCTGCGCAATCTTTTCCTGGACCCGGACATCATCCCGCTCGGTCCGCTCAACTTCATCCGCGGTCCGCTGGCCAACTATATCGCCCGCAAGCGCACGCCCGCCGTCGCGCAACGCTATGGCATGATCGGCCGCCGCTCGCCCATCAACATTCTCACCGAGCGCCAGCGCGTGAAACTTGTCCGGGCCCTTAGCCCGTACATCGAGCCCGTCGCGGTGACCGCCATGCGTTACTGGAAACCGCTCACCGAAGACGCCGTCTACGCTCTCCAACAAGCCGGACGTCTCGACGAACTCGTGCTCCTCCCGCTCTATCCCCACTTTTCCTATGCCACCACGCTCAGCAGTCTGAAAGAGTGGCGCCGCGTCTACGGCGAACCGGATGAGGGATCGCTCCCTGAGCGCACCATTGAACATTTCTTCGACCACCCCGAATACATTCAGGCGCTGGTCACCAACATCGGCAAATGCCTGCGGCAGTTTCCGGACAGTTCGCGCATCCATCTGGTCTTCAGCGCGCACGGCCTGCCCATGAGCCTCGTCGAAAAAGGCGATCCCTATCCGCGGCACGTCGAGGAGACCATCCGGCTGGTCTGCGAAAGCGGCGCGAAGCAGTTCGCCAACTGGCCGCGCACGCACATGCTTTGTTTCCAGAGCAAGGTCGGCCCCGCGAAGTGGCTGGAGCCGTCCTTCGTCGGCACGCTTGAAAAACTCGGCCACCAAGGCGTGAAGGAAATGCTCGTCGTCCCCATCAGCTTCGTCACCGAGCACATCGAAACCCTGCACGAGATCAACATCGATGGCCGCGCCGACGCGAAGAAATCCGGCGTCCAGCGCTATCGCATGATGCCCGCCGTCGGCGACTCGCCGCACTTTATCGAGTGCCTCAAACAGCTTGTCCTCCGCGCCGTCGAGATCCACCCTGAGTCCGCCCAGGCCACCGCCACTTCCGCTACCCAATAGAGCGCCTTGCAATCACGCGGGACGATTGTCATCATACCGGCATGCAGACTCTCTTCGAGGCCGCGGGTGGAATGGACGGAATGCGCCGCCTCGCTGCTGCCTGGCATCGCCGGGTTATGGACGATGAAGTGGTCGCTCACGCGTTCAGCCATGGCTTTCACCCACAGCATGTGGAGCGGCTCGCCGCCTACTGGGCTGAGGCGCTCGGTGGCCCCAAGCTGTACTCCAGTTCTTACGGTGACCAGACCAGCGTGGTCAGGATCCACAGCGGCAAAGGTGTGCACGAAGAGATGGATCGCCGTGCGATTGCCTGTTTCGACCAGGCCCTTGCCGATGTCGCGCTGGCGGAAAACGCCGCGCTGAAACAATCGCTGCACGATTACTTCGCTTGGACAACCACTACAACGATCTCTTGTTACCATCACTCCGCGGATGATGTGCCAGACGGCCTCCACATCCCGCGCTGGTCCTGGAACGGACTCCAGTCTTAGCCCCAGGGATGCGGGGAACTGCAATTTTTGGATAAGCTCGCGGCGTCGCCTCCGTTAACGCAGCGGCTGCCACAACTCGATTTTGTTGCCGTCCGGATCGTAGATCCGAGCGAAGCGGCCGTAGCTCTCGTCCTGGCGCTTCAGGCCGATGCGGACGCCTTCTTTCTCCAGGCGCTCAAGCAGCGCATTGAGATCGTCGACGATGTAGTTCACCATGGACGAGGCTTGGCTTGGCTCGAAGTATTTGGTGCTGGCCGGGAAAACGCTCCAGATCGTCATTTGCTCGCTTTCCGGATTATGTGCTTTCCGGGAGAGCGGGCTCCAGCACCCAGCGGCCAATCCGCTGCCCGATCCAGTTGAAATCTCCCTTCCCCTGGAAACAAATCCTTGCTAGAATCCCCGGCGGTTCAGGGTAGCTGTTCCAAAATTCGCTGCGGTCTGGTGCGCTATAATCTGTATTTCGGGATGGGGCCCGAAATTCATGAAAGCCACGTACCACTCTGGTGTGCACAAGTTTGCTTTGTTCGTTGTCGGTTGGGCGGTCCTCCTCCTCTGCGCGGGGGCGCTGGTCACCTCCGAAGACGCCGCGCTGGCGGTTCCTGATTGGCCTCTCTCTTACGGCAGCATCACGCCCCCCATGGTCGGCGGCATCGCCTTTGAACACACCCACCGCGTCATCGCCGCAATTCTGGGCCTGTTTATCGTGGTTCTATCCATCGTCCTGTGGCGCAAGGACGAGCGCCAGTGGGTGAGGTGGTTTGGCCTCGCCGCGGTTGCCGGCGTAATTGTTCAGGGCATCCTCGGCGGCCTCACCGTCCTCAAATTGCTCCATTACTGGCTGCCCGTCATGCACGCCTGCATGGCGCAGATCATGTTCGCCACGTTGGTCGCCATCGCCGTGATCACCAGCCGCTGGTGGATGGAGGAGCTTCCGCAGTATGAAGACAAGGCCACGCCCACGATCCACACCGTCGTGGTTTTGAATTCCTGCGCCATTTTCCTGCAGATCGCTCTCGGCGCCGCGTTCCGCCATAAGTACAGTCCGGTCACGCCCCACGTGGTCTGGGCGCTTGGAGTTCTTCTCGTCGCTTCCTGGACCGCCCGCCAGCTGCACAGGCGCTTTTCGAACTCGAAGGAAATTTCCCGCGTTCGCGCGCTGCTGCACGGCATCGTAGGATTGCAACTCCTTCTGGGTATCGTCGCGTTGTGGACGCGCATGCGTTCCGCCGATGATCCGCAGCCGATGCCCGCCGTGGTCACTGCCACGGTGATTCACACGGTCGTTGGGGCGATCTTGTTTGCCGTCTCGATTCTCGTGGTGCTGTTCTGCTATCGTCTTGTGCCGCGGAGAAGGGGAGTGCTGCTTGCCACAACCAAAGGTGAGGTGCCAGCCTGATGAGTGAAGTTCGCGCCGCCGCTCTCGCGCAACCCAGTAAGCTCAGCGCGTATATCACGCTTACCAAGCCCGACGTGTCGTTCCTTGTGCTGATGACCACTGGCGCGGGCTATTACATGGGTGTGCGCGGTCCCATCGAGTGGCTGCACATGATTCACGTTATCGTGGCCACCATGATGATCGCCGCGGGCACCGCCGCGCTGAATCACTACATCGAGCGAGAATCGGATCGTTACATGCGCCGCACCGCCTCGCGTCCGCTGCCCGCCGGCGTTCTGGCGCCTGCCGAGGCGCTCCGCTTCGGCGTCCTGCTCTCTCTCGCAGGCGCGGTCGATCTTTACCTCACCGCCGGCTTCTGGCCTTGCTTCCTGGGAGTCTTTACCTGCCTGAGCTATTTGCTCGCTTACACGCCGCTCAAGAAGCGCACCGTCTGGGCCACATTCATTGGCGCCATTCCCGGCGCCATTCCGCCGATGATCGGCTGGACCGCCGCCACCGGCAAAGCCGGCGCGGGCGCGTGGCTGCTTTTTGCCATTCTCTTCGTCTGGCAATTCCCCCACTTTCACGCCATTTCCTGGATGTATCGCGAGGACTACGCGCGTGCCGGAATTTTGATGCTGCCCGTTGTGGATAAGGAAGGGAAGCGCACCTTCCGCGAAATCATTCTCTATGCGGCCGCGCTGGTCGCCATCAGCCTGCTGCCCGCCATCATGGGCTTTGCCGGAGTGCTCTACTTCTTTGGCGCGCTGGTCACCTGCACCGCGCTCGTGCAAGTCTGCCTATGGGCCGCGCATGCCAAAACCAACGTGCGTGCCAAGTGGCTCATGCACGCCACGGTCATGCATATCCCCATCCTGCTTGGCCTGATGATGTACGATAAGCTCCCGCGGTAGCGGCGGCTGCTTGCCCTGAGCATTGTGAGGGGTGACGCCGCCTTCTCGCTTGTGTAGTGGCCGGACTTTAGACCGGCGCAGCAGCACAGGCTTCATCCTGTGCCCCTATTACGCTGTTTTCTGGTCTCTAACAAAGGACTCAAACGCCAAATGCTCTCGCACCCCGCCCTCAACGCCATCCTCAACGGCACGTCCGCGGTTTTGCTCGCTTGCGGCTATTTGGCGATCCGCTCCGGCAAACGGGAACTCCACAAAAAATTCATGATTTCCGCATTTGCCGTCTCCTGCGCCTTCCTGGTTTCCTATCTCCTCTATCACTATCGCGTTCACCACGTCGTCCTGTTCCAGGGCCAGGGCTGGATTCGTCCCGTCTACTTCACTCTACTGATTTCGCATTCGATTCTCGCTGCGGCCATCGTTCCGCTGATCATCATCACGCTGCGCCGCGCCTGGGCCGAAAGATTTGACAAGCACCGCCGCATCGCCCGCTGGACCCTGCCCCTCTGGTTCTACGTCAGCGTCACCGGCGTCATCGTCTACTTCATGGTCTACCGTCTCTACGCGCCCACGAACTTGTAGCCGCCCCCTTCGGGGCTAGGCGCATTGGTTCGCTGCCTTAGTAACTATCGTGAAACGTCGCCGTTGAACCAATTCTGCGGGCAAATCCTCATGCTAGACTCGCCTTCGGATGGTTCGAATCCCCCAGCCCGAGAAGGCGATCCATGAAGAACTGGTTCATTCTGCGCAAATTGATTATCCTGGTTTCGTTCGTATTCATCGCCGCCTCGCCCTCTCTTTTCGCCCATCACGGGCTCGCCGCCTTTGACACTACGCACACCGTCAAGATGGAAGGCACGGTCACCGAATTTCAGTGGATCAACCCCCACGCCTACATCTTCGCCGACCTGAAAGACGAAAACGGCAAAGTGGCTAATTGGAAATGCGAAATGGGCAGCCTCGGCATGCTCACGCGCTTCGGCGGCTGGACGTCCACAACCGTAAAACCCGGCGACCACGTCACCGTGCAGGGCTTCCGCGCCAAAGACGGCTCGCCTTACATGTCCCTCGGCAAAATCTGGCTGCCCGATGGACGCACGCTTCAGGGGGCGCCATAGGCTCGCCCGCCATGCTGGCCTTTTGCAAGTGGCTGGAGCACACCGCCATCGGCTCCAGTATTCGCGAATCCCTCTGGCTCTTCCCGGCAATCGAAACAATTCATCTGCTTGGCATGGCGCTGCTGGTCGCCGCCGTCTCCGCATACGACTTGCGTCTCCTCGGCCTCCTCATGCGCCAAAAACGCGTCTCCGAACTCTCACGTCAACTCCTGCCCTGGTGCTGGGCAGGTTTCGTCCTCCAGGTCGTCACCGGCTCGCTTCTGTTTTCTTCCGAGGCACTCAAGATTTATACCAACCCCGCCTTCCGCCTGAAAATGCTGCTGATTCTTCTCGCCGGCCTGCAGGCGCTGCTCTTCCATCTCACCAGCTATCGGGATGTTGCTTCCTGGGACGAGCGTACGCCGGCGCCATGGGGCGCTAAACTTTCCGCGTGCGCCTCGCTGCTCCTCTGGGCGGGCGTCGTTGCCGCCGGCCGCTTCATCGGCTTCACCTGATTGCCAATTGTCAGTGCGAAGCCGTTGCCTTTTCCGCTCCCGGCCCGGTATTCGAGCGAACAAGAAGTTCATTAAATTTGTGCATAGAAGTCGGCTCATGGCTCAGCAACGTCCCGAGAATCGCGCCGAAGAAACCGGGTGGAATACCCTGTATTCCTGGATTCACGAGTGGAAACAGGGCTTTCGCCTGAATCAGGTGCCTCTCTGTCCCCGTCACCGTTGGCGGATCGACGGCCATCAAACTGGGGCTGACCAGAATCAGCCCAATCGAAGCGAGCAGCCCGACGGCCAGGCCGCGCACGGCCCCATGGTGTTGAATCTCCGCCAGTAAATCGAAAGCACGTTCGCATTCCCGAAGTCGTGTACACTTTGGCTCGCTATGATCATTCTTATCTTTGGCGCAACCGGTTCCGTCGGCGCAAGCGTCCTCGATGCTTGCCTAAACGCCTCCATCGTCGGCGAGGTACGCGCCGTTACCCGCCGCCCTCTGATGGAGACCAGCCCCAAACTGCGCACCTACGTTCATAAGGATTTTCTGAATTACGCTACGGTCGAAGAAGCCTTCCGCGGTGTTGATGCCTGCCTCTTCTGCCTCGGCATTTCCGCTATGCAGGTTTCACAGGAAGAGTATCGGACCATCTCTTACTCCTACCCGCTTGCCGCTGCCAATTTCCTGAAAGCAAAGAGTCCTGGCGCCTTCTTTCACTACATCAGTGGGGCCGGCACAAGTGCCAACAGCCGCCAGGAGTGGGCTCGCGTGAAGGCGCAAACGGAGCACGACCTCATCGAACTCCTCGATGCCGACTGCTGGCGACCCGCCTTTATCGACGCAAGGCCCTCCGCCTCGCTCCCCAAGCTCTATGCCCTGCTCCAACCCGTCGGAAAGCTGTTGAAGCCGTTCCCCAGCCTCTATGTCCACGGCCACGATCTCGGCCGTGCCATGCTGCAAGCCGGCGTGGAAAATCTCCGCTGCCGCATCTTTGAAAACTCTGAAATCCGCCATATTGCCGCGCGCGCAAACTTTTGACACGGGCTAATACGCCGGGGCAGTCGCCATATCTAGCTGGTTCATCCGATGTGCAGCACCAAAGACTCCAGCAACTCCTTCGTGCCGTTCCACGCAATCTGTACGCCAATGCAAACCAGAAGAAACGCCGATAGCTTCGTGATCACCAGCATTCCCGTTCGCCCTAATATCCGCGCCAGCCGGTCCGCGAAGCCGTAGCATAAGAAAATGCTCAGCGCGATCAGCACGAAGCCGAGCAGCGCTCCGAGAATCGTCAGAGGGTGCAGTTGATGATTGCGCGCCGCATTCGCCCCCAGAGCGATGGCCACGGAGATCGATCCAGGTCCAACAGTGAGCGGCAACGTCAAGGGATAGAAAGCCCGGCCATAAATGTCGTTCGGGTGGATGCTCTGGCGGGCAGTCTTATCGGTTCCTTCCTCCTTTTGCATCAAAGCCGCCCAGCCCATGGCCACCAGAATCAGCCCCCCGCCGATTTGCACCACGGGCAACGAAATCCCAAAGAAAACCAGGATGTAGGTGCCCACGAAGTAGGACGCCACCAGCAGGAGAAAACTGTTTATGGTAATCCGCCAGGATAGTGCTCTCCGGGCTTCCGATGCATATTCGTTCGTCAGCGCCAGAAAAAACGGGCTTCCTCCGACGGGGTCCACTATGGGAAAAAGCGCACTTAGAATCAGAAGTAGACTTTTCGCCGCGATCATAGGCAAAAGATTATACTGATTTAAGGGGGCTGTACCCGGCACCGGCCCGGGAACATCCCATAAACGGAAGCTGCTTTTCGGCAATTAATGAATCTGCGCTGAGCCTCGTCCCCGCGGGCCTGGCGGGAAGGGAATTGCTCGTGAAATCCCTCCGCCGCATTCTCCTGATTATGCTGTTTGCGTCATCTACGATTACGGCGGCTTCGTATTTGACGACCTCTGCCTGCACCATCCTCAAGAGCACCCGCCGTTCGGCGTAGGCTTCGCCCACGGCGATACGGACTTCATCCCGAGCACCTACATGGACTACAACAAGGCCTTGGAACTCGGATAACAAATTCTCCAAGAGCAGGCCAAGCCGCAACCCTCTTTGGGAGAAATCGCCCGCCGGCTTTGCCGCGCCCGGAGATATATCTCACCGCCGGGGCCAAGCTCCGATATCGCGCCTTCTCGTCCCGATGCGTTCGTGGTCATCCAGGGCAGCCAGGGCGCGCTCATCCTCTGCCGCACAACCGAGGCCGCCTGCCGAAATACAGCTTAACCCCTCCCGAGAAAGCATCCTTTCGCTTTACGGCTGCAGCCATCCTCTCTCGCGGTAAGCCTGCGTTCCCAGCGCCAGTGCTGCCTCAATGTCTTTCTTCAGTCCTTCATCCAGCGACTTTAGGTGAAAGCATGTCTTTCCCTGCAATAGCTTCAATAACGCCGGCGAAATTTTTCGCTTCACTTCTTCGTTCATACAAATGCACATCAGGTAAAGCCCCACGTAGCCTTTTTGCAGAATCGCCGCTGCCATCTGCAGCTCCACCGGCTTTCCTCCGTACGCCCCCGGAATCGCCACCGGCTTCGGCACCACCAGTTGCACGCTGAATTTGCCGCGCACGCCGCCGTTCGACAGCTTGAAGGGTGGCGCGTGTCCCTCCAGGATTTGCTTCAACTGTTCGTAGACCTTTTCCAGCGCTTCGCCGGTCTTCGCTCTTGATTTCGACTCGCTTTTCTTTGGAGTGATGGTCTTCGCTCGCCGCATTTTGTTCATGGCGCCATCCTATTCCAGTTGGAGCAAGGTTCTCAATCGTCGCCTTCCGCCAGCACCTCAGGGTTCAGTTCGCGCCGGTGTTTTGGTGGCCGCAGGCTGTTCTTTGGATTGCTGATTGACCGTCTTTCCGAATCTCCGGATGTAATTGCTCAAATAATCCCTGGGTATCGACCTGAGATACGGATTGACCAGCCACGCAAGCAACGCCGGCACTGTGCGGCTCAAGGAAAGGAGTTCTACCTGGATAAAAAGCCCGTCCTCCACTTCCAGGTACCTCGCATAGAGATTCAGCCGCCAGAGAAAGCCATGGTCGTTTCCCACTGGATATTCGCGCTCGTTCTTCTCGCCCGCGTTTCGGACCTCTGCGATACGCACCGCTTTCGACGAACTATATGCCTGGGTTGGGCCTCTCAACGTGAACTCGGCTTCGAACTCCGTGTTGTAGGTCACCGTTACGATCGTGTGCTTGTAAAAGCGATACGCGATTCGAAAGTGCTCCCCCTCGCGATTTAGCAAATGCGAGCGCTGGATATCCGGGCCGAAGAAATCCGCATGATGCTCGTAGTCCTGCGCGACCCGCATCGCGTCTGCCAAATGGGCCTTCGGCAGGAACCCCACCGCAATCCAGTGGTGAACCATCCCATCTGGAATCTCGATTTTTTTGCCGTTATCCTTGGTGCTCAGAGGCTGGATATAAATCTGGCCCCCGCGAACCCGGGCTATTTCCTCGGCCTTTTGGCCTTCTGGAAGGGTGTCGAGAAGCAAGAACCCGCCGGGGTCATCCACCTCGGATTGCATTCTGGCTTCGGTCAGCGCTTCGTAATGCGCGAACGCCTTCGCCGTGACAGGCTTCAGCTCCGAGGCCCGGATTGGGCCTGCATTCATCAATCCCACAAGCGCAAAAGAGAAGGGAAGGGCGGCTCGGCTTAAAGGCATACGCGCTCCGGTGAAGTGTTAGTCCGCACCTCCGGGTTCCGACCTCACCTGCGATCCTGCGGCTAATTTCGGCCGCCCGCGGATTTTCCTCGGTGACTTGGGTCACTTTCTCCGGCACTTGTGGTCACGGTTGGATGCACCCGTATGACCGGCCGGTATGCGCTACGCCTTGGGCAACGCCGCGATCACCGCGTCGGTGAATTCCAGCGTGCCGGCGTTCCCACCGACGTCTTTCGTCACGTGCTTTCCGTCTTTATAAACCTTAATCAGCGCTTTCTGCACGCGCTCCGCCGCGTGAAACTCGCCCAAATGATGCAGCATCAAAATGGAACTCATCAGCAGCGCCGTTGGATTCGCCAGCCCCTGGCCGGCGATATCCGGTGCCGTGCCGTGTACTGCCTCAAACATCGCGCACTCGTCGCCAATGTTGCCGCTGGGCACCACGCCCAGCCCGCCCACCAGCCCGGCTGCAAGGTCGCTCACGATGTCTCCGTACAGATTCGGCAGCAGCAGCACGTCGAACTGGTCCGGATTGATCACGATCTGCATGCAAGCGTTATCGACGATCAATTCCTTGTACTCGATCTCCTTGTACTGTTCCGCCACCGCACGTACGGAGCGCAGGAACAATCCGTCGCTCATCTTCATGATGTTGGCCTTATGGATCGCGTGAACCTTCTTCCGCCCCATCTTCCGCGCATATTCGAACGCGAACTTCGCGATGCGAGTGGACGCCTTTTCGGTGATGATTTTCAGGCTTTCCACCACGCCGGGAACAACCTCGTGCTCCAGACCCGAGTAGAGATCCTCGGTGTTTTCCCGCACGATCACCACGTCAACGCCGTCAAAATGCGATTTCACGCCGGGCAGATTTCGCACCGGCCGCAGGTTGGCGTAAAGTTCCAGGCTCTTGCGCAGCGCCACGTTGACGCTCCGCGCGCCACCCGCAATCGCCGTGGCCATCGGGCCCTTCAGCGCCACGCGATTCCGGCGCACCGATTCGATCGCCGACGCGTTCAAGACCTCTGCCCCGATCGTGGCTTTGTCCGTGTTTTCCGCGCGCGCCCCCAATGTCTCCCATTCGATATTCACGCCGGTGGCGTCTAGTACGCGTTGTGTCGCCGCCGAAACTTCGGGGCCAATTCCTTCTCCAGGCATTAAAGTAACGTGATGTTTCATAGGTGCATCTATCTTACGGGATGCCGTCGAGCTTGGGGAAGCGCGTTGCTCGGAATGTTGCCTAATTCGGGATGCTCACTTTTTAGGATCTGACTTCGGTGGCCGCATAGCAGGGAAGACTACTCGCTCCGCAGTCCGAACTCCCCAAGCCTTCTGATTTGCCACTGGTGTTATCCGTACGCGGTGGGTGAATTTGTGTTTTCGTTTGCTATGTTATACTGATTGGGTACGATTCCTCGCGGGATAGCCCGCGCGCGGAGGCCAAACTTTTATGATTAGTCTCACGTCCGTTGCCGCCAGCAAGGTCAAAGAAATCATGGCCATGCAGTCACCTGTACCGTCCGCCCTGCGTGTCGCTGTCGTCGGTGGCGGTTGTTCCGGTTTCCAATACCACATGGCGTTTGAAAACCAGACCAACGAGTCCGACGAAGTCCTCGATTTCGACGGCCTGAAGGTCGCGGTCGACCAGATGAGCTCCATGTATCTTGAGGGAGTGGAAATCGACTACGTCGAAACACTGGAAGGTGCCGGCTTCAAGTTCAACAACCCCAACGTGAAGTCCACCTGCGGCTGCGGCAGCTCCTTCAGCGTCTAAACTTGTGTAGGGCGCGCTTCCCAAACGGGCCGCTCGATCCAGACTCTTCCAGGCTCCTGGCCAACCCAGGAGCCTTTTCTTTTGTAGTGGCCGAACTTTAGGCCGGCCATCGGAGACCCGCCCCCGTCCCCTCTGAAACCGCGAATCCTCCGCCGCGTCATCCCGCTTTGCACATGCCTCTTTACATCTCCACCTCTTCCAATCCACGATATTTCCCGCAGGAGGTTCCCATGTCTTCCAAGCAAGTCATCCTTATCACCGGCTCCAGCACCGGCTTCGGCCGCCTGTTCGCCGAAACGCTTGCCCGCCAGGGCCACACCGTTTTTGCCAGCATGCGCGATCTTGGCGGCAAAAACGCGAAAAATGCCGCCGAACTCCTGGCCCTCGCCGAAAGGGAATCGCTCGCGATCCACACCGTGGAACTCGACGTCACCAGCGACGCCTCGGTTGAAAACGCTGTCCGCTCCGTCGTCACCCAGGCCGGCCGCATCGATGTGGCCATCAACAACGCGGGCTATTCCATCGCCAGCCTTATGGAAGCCATCACCACCCAACAGGCGCAGCAGATCTTCGACACGAATTTCTTCGGCGCCCTGCGCGTCAATCGCAGCGTGCTGCCGCACATGCGCCGCCAGCGCAGCGGCGTTCTGATCCACATCAGCAGCGGCGCGGGCCGCCTCGTCTTCCCCTCGTTTGGCATGTATTGCGCCAGCAAATTCGCGATGGAAGCTGCCGCGGAGGCCTATCGCTATGAACTCGCCGCCCAGGGCATCGAGTCCGTGATCGTGCAGCCAGGTGCCTACGAAACTCCCATCCTGGGCAAGTTCCTCGCCGGTGCGGACGCCTCGCGCACGGAAACTTACGGTCCGCTCGCCAACGTCCCGGAAATGCTCTACGCCACGCTTGGCAGAACCGCCGGCAATGCGCAGGAAGTCGCCGACGCCGTGCTGCGCATCGTCGAAACTCCCGCTGGCCAGAAGAGGTTGCGTTACCGCGTTAGCCCCTCCGACATCGGCGTCGACGCGATCAACGAGTCCGCCGCGCGCGTGCAGGCCAGCCTGCTCAAGGCCTTCGGGCTCGCCGAAATGACTGCCTTCTCCCAACAAAAGGCCGCCGCTTCCGATTAACCGCGCCGCCTGAACGCCAGATTGCGCTCGGCCATGCTCGGCAAGCAGCTCGTCCGGCGCTAGTTTTAAGCTTGTTTTTCCATCCACTCTTCAGCTTTGCACCCGCAACTCTGGGCCTTCCCCTCCCGATTAGACATTTCACCTGCCAAAGCCTTATCCTAATCTCCTATCCGAATGAAGATAGCCCTCGCTCAATTTAATCCCACCGTCGGCGACTTCGAAGGCAACTCCTCGCGCATCCTCGCACTTGCCGAACAAGCCCGCCGCCGCGGCGCAGATCTCGTCGTTTTCTCCGAACTCTGCGTTTGCGGCTACCTTCCCCTCGACCTCCTCGAACGCCCCGCCTTCATCCAGCGCAATCTCGACACTCTCAAAGACCTTGCCTACCACATGCCGATTCCGGCCGTCGTCGGCTACGCCGGTAAGTACAATCACTCCAACACCGGCCAATCCATCTCCAACAAAGCCGCGCTGATTAAAGAAGGCCGCGTGGTCTTCGAACAGAGCAAAATGCTCCTGCCCACCTACGACGTCTTCGACGAATCTCGCTACTTTCATCCCGGCGAAAAACACTTTGTCTACGGCCTCGGCAAGGAACAGCTCGGCATCACCATCTGCGAAGACGTCTGGAACGACAAGAACTTCTGGATCAAGCCTCGCTACGCCCGCGACCCGGTCACCGAACTCATGCAGCAGGGAACCAGCGTACTGATTAATATCTCCGCTTCTCCTTACACGCTCGATAAGCGTTCCCTGCGCATCGAAATGCTCCGTTCCATCGCACTGGAACACCGCCGCCCCATTGTTTACGTCAACCAGGTGGGTGGCGACGACTCTTTGATTTTTGACGGCGCCAGCATGGCCCTCACCGCGGACGGTAAAATCGCCGCGCAGGCCAAAGCCTTTGAGGAAGACCTCGTCCTGTTCGACACCGTCACCGGCGAAGGCGAGATCCATGCGCAGGCCAAAGACGAAATCGCCTACGCCTACCAGGCTCTGGTCACCGGCACGCGCGATTACGTCTGCAAGTGCAAATTCAGCAAGACCATCGTTGGCCTCAGCGGCGGCGTCGATTCCGCCGTCGTGGCCGCCATCGCCGTGGACGCCCTCGGCAAGGAAAACGTCATGGGCGTTTCCATGCCTGGCCCATTCTCCTCCGAAGGCAGCAAAACCGACGCCCAGGCCCTCGCTCAGAATCTCGGCATTCAGTTCATCACCATTCCGATCACCCAGGTCTTCGACGCCTATCTCAACGCACTGCAGCCCTTCTTCGGCAACCGGCCCGTGGATGCCACCGAAGAGAACATTCAGGCGCGCATTCGTGGCAATTACCTCATGGCTCTTTCGAACAAGTTTGGCTCCATGGTCCTCAGCACCGGAAATAAATCCGAGTTCGCTGTCGGCTATTGCACCCTCTATGGCGATATGGCCGGCGGCCTCGCTCTGATTTCCGATGTGCCAAAGCTCATGGTTTACGAATTGGCCGAATACATTAACCGCGAAAGGGAACTCATCCCCCGCTCGACCATCGAGAAACCTCCCAGCGCCGAATTGCGTCCCAATCAGAAGGACACGGACTCCTTGCCCCCGTACGAGGTGCTCGATCGCATTCTCAAGTCGTACATCGAGGAAGTAAAGACGCCCGCGGAGATTGCCGAAGAGTTTGGTTTCGACTTGCAGCTTGTGCGCAACATCGCGCTGCTGGTCGATCGCAATGAATACAAGCGCAAGCAGGCCGCGCCGGGGTTGAAAATCACATCGCGCGCCTTCGGTTTCGGGCGCCCGTTCCCGATCGCCCAGCGCTTCGTCCCGTAGCCTGGCAGCGCCTGCTTCCGGCAGGCCAGCGTGCTTCGGGTACTCAGGTTCAGTGGCACAGGCTGCCGCCTGTGCCGGCTTCACCTGCAAGCAGGCAGTACATAAAACATAAAGGACTCAACCGCGTGAAACTCTCACACCGCCTTCTTCCCGCAGCAATTCTCGCGCTTGCCCTCTCCTGTTCCGCTGCCGCCCAGTCCGCTCCTTCCGTCGCTGAGCCTTCCGCTCTGCAAAAAAGTGTCGAAGCCTATCTGCGCCACTCCTTTGCTCTGGGCCCCGACGTCAAGATCACCGTGGGCGCCCCCAAGGAAGTAGGGAACTCTGGTCTGCTGGAAACCAGCATCGACGTCAAAACCGACCAGGGCTCCGACAACGTCAAGATGTATATAACTAAGGATGGCCACTACCTGCTGCGCGGAGAACTCTCCGACCTCACCAAGGATCCCCTGGTCGAGAACATCTCCAAAATGGACCTGAAGGGAGCGCCCGTCCTTGGCGATCCCCATGCCCCGGTCACCATCGTCGAATACGGTGACTTCGAATGCCCCGTCTGCCGCAATCTCCACGACGCCATGCGCGGCATCCTGCCCAACTATCCACAGGCAAAGCTCGTCTTCAAGGACTTTCCGCTGGACTCCATTCACCCTTGGGCTCGCACCGCTGCCCTGGCTGGCCGCTGTGTGTACCAGCAAAACCCCCAGGCTTTTTGGAAGTACTTTGACTACATCTACGATAAGCAGGACCTGATCTCTGCTGAGAATGTCTATGACAAGGTCGTGGACTTCGCTGGCCAGACCGACCTCAATGTGGATGCCCTCAAGGCCTGCATCGCCGGGCCCCAGGCCGCCGCTGAAATCGATGCCAGCATCGCCAACGGGAACCTTCTCGAGGTTCGCAGCACGCCAACCATTTTCGTCAACGGCCGCCGCGTCGCCGGAGCCGACCCTCACGCCGTCCAGCAATATATTGAATTCGAAGTGGCCCAACTCAAAGCCAAACCCGCAGGCAAGTAATTTCCCTGCCGCACAAAGTGTTTTCGGAAGAGCTATGGGCGGGGTAATGTTGCGCTGCAAGCTCGGCACCGTTGGCAAAGGCGGGGAAGCACTGGATACACCTACCTGAAGAGAGCCCAAACGGGACATCGGTCGCAAGGGATACGGCGGATTTATGAGTTAACATAATATAGCTTATAGGACGTAATGTCAAGCTCTTTCTTTCACCTTTCCTTTGTTTTCTTGGCTCTTCCTCTGTCTTTCAGAGGACATTCCCAGGCTGGCGCGGGGGGGTGCGCCAGCCTGGACGGCTCGACCGTTGGTAGGCTCTCAAAGGCTGCTAGGCAGGAGTTCTGGCACGGCGATTCCTTGCCGCGCTCTTCGTAAGGTTCGGCAAACACGGCAACGCTGGTTCTCGGATCGTTTTTTATTGCCTCCTCGCGCAAATCATCGCGTAGCCTTCGCGGCGATTGCTCCGGCCGCTGCACCGATCGCAAACCACCTCGCGGCCCGCACCACCCGCCCGAAGACCGATCCGCCCTTGGCCGCCTTTAGGGCATCGTCCCGTTCCCTGCCAAGAGCCTGCGCTTTGGCCTGCTCGTCCTTTAGGTCCGCCTGGGCCGCCGCCAGTTGCGCCTGGCAACTCTTGCAGTCCACGGCAAAGTCATAGAGTGGTTTCAAATCCACGGCAGGGAATTCCGCAGTAGGCAAACCCTGGTAGCGGTTGGCTTCAGCCGGCCGCGAACCCGGAGGGGAGGGCGGCGTCTCCACGCCGTCAGCCCCAGTCGACTTGCCTGCCAAATTTCCAACCTTCCTCCGTGTATCCTGCCTCCCCTGCTCCAACGTAACGGGCTGCGGCAGCGGCAACACGTTCGGCAACGCCGCAATCACCTGCGCTGGCTTCTGCACTTCGGCCTTTGTCTTCTTCAGCTCGGCCAGTAGTTTATTCACTGCCGTATCCCGCGATGCTTGCCGCGCCGTGGCATCGGCCAGTGCCTTTTGCGCACTATTCAATTGCGCTTGCAAGGCCGCCCGTTGCTCCCGTTGCCCCTTCCACGCCACTCCCACGCTTACCGCGAGGGCCACAATCATAATCACACCCGCGAACTTGATCCACGTTGCCACTTCCGATGTTTCCCTTCGTTTGCGTGCCCTCTGGAGTTCTTCCTTCTTCGCGTATCCTCTGCGTCCTCAGCGTCTCTGCGTTGGGATTTCTTCTGATGCGAACGTCAGCGGTATCTCCCCATGCGCGCCAGTACCTCATCCGCATAGTCCGGATTCGCCCCGCCATTCCAGGCCTGCAGCGCTTGCGCCACATTTCCGCCGGCGGCTTCGAGTCTCTGCCGCAGGATCCGGCAACCAATCCCCAAGCTCACCCCCGGATCGCAGAGCGTTGAAAGGAACAGGCAATTCGCTCCTTGCTCGCGCGCCGTTTGCCCCATCACCTGCATCAATCCCCAGGACATCCCGCGCGAATACGCCTCCGTTGCCCCGATCTTATTGTTTGTATATAAGGGCGCGACATACTTCGCGAAGAACGCCGGCTCATACCGCATCGCCCACGGATTCCAGCCGGACTCCTGCTCCACCACCGCGCATACCAGCGCCGGCTCCAGCCCTTCCGCCTGCGCCGCGCGTTCCGCCAGCGCCACAAGTTTTGCATCTACGGGCATAAGGGTAGCTGCCGGCTTTGGCCGGCCCGGTACCACAGGCTTCAGCCTGTGTTCCTCCTCTTCCTGATCGCTGATTACTGGTCGCTGATCACTGCCTTCTCACCGATGCCTTCCGCCGTTCCCCATATCCACGTAATTCACGATGGGTGTCTCTTCGATCTCAATTCCCTGCCGTTCCGCGATCGTATTCAGCGCGCGGTAAATATTCGGCAGATGCCTCAAGGCCAGGTCGCGCACAAACACGCGCTGGATCTCGTCGTCCCGCATCCGCCGGTGAATCCATCGCAGGAACACAACCAACTGCGCTCCCAGCGAAAACACCACCACCATGTACGTCCAACCCGAAGTCCCCATGCGTTTTCCTCTGGAGTTGTAGGGCCCGGCTTCCGGCGCGGGCCTCCCTGCGATCTCGGCTAGCCGCCTGCTGCGTGTTTCTGATGGAACACCGTCCGCGGACGACTGGCCTTCGGCCTACGGCTGCGTAATCGTGACCGTCCAGGTGTCCCCCGCCTGCAGCGCCGCGTATACGCTCGGCTCATTCTGGGCCACTTGCATTGCGCTCAGCACCGCGTCGAGCTTCGAGCTGGCCGGGATTCCCGCCTGCTGCACGCTGTGCGAATGCGCATCGGCAACGGTCACGGTGAATGTATTTGTCGGTGGTGTCATGGTTTCTCCTTGTGTGAACACAAATGCCCTGCCATTAGATCCAGCAGGGCTAAAACTCCGCCATCTTGTCGCCGATAACACGGAACAGATATCCGGAATCCGGCATCAACAGCCAAAGTTGCCCGGGTTGGTTTTCAGATCTCGGAGATACGGATTACTGATTACTGCTCTCTGATGCTCGCCGCCCTCGGCCGCTACAGAAACAATCCGGGGACGCTGCCAAGCGTGCCTCCCAGGCTTGCTCCCAGCGTCGAAAAGAATCCCGTTGGCCGCGAAGCGTTCATTCGCACATTCAGCAGCTCTGAAGGAATGCCCAGCGTCCTCCCGAGCAGCCCGGTATCCACTCCATAAAGCCCGGAAAGCCCTTGCAACGCCGCCATCTGCCGCTGGTACGCGGTGTTGCTGAAGTTCAACTGGTTCTGCTGCGCCAGGTTCGCTTCCTGCTGCGCCTTCTGCCGCGCCACTTCGTCCGTTAACTCGCTGAACCCCGCCGCGTTTCCTGTGCGCGCCACACGGTTCGCCGCCGCCTGCTGTAGCGAATCAAATGCGCTCGCCAGAGCTCCCTGCGACTGCCCGGTAATCGCCGCCTTGTCCGCCGCGCTGTAGCCCGGGTTGTTCACCATGCCCTGGTATTGCGGCGTCAGCAGATTCGCCAGCGATTGCTGCTGCCCCAGCAACTGCTGGTTCATCTGGTTTGTCTGCTGCAACTGCTGGTCGGTCAAAGCCTGCGTCTGTCCTTGCGCTCCCCGTCCCATAATCGCTCCTCTTCGTACCGGCGGCTTCAGCCCGCCTCGACTGCTCTAGACCAATCTTTTGCAATACGGTGTCCACGCATCATCGCGAACCCAACCCAACCGCGTCAGCCGCTTCCCAAACTTCCCCGCAATCGCCGGCGGCAACCACGCGTGCACATCTTCCAGTCCCCGGGCCAGCGCCTCGCGGCGCGTCGCTTCATGCAGTCCCAGCAGCCATTGCCAGCGTTCCCGCGGCGTGCCTGCCTCTGGCTCTAGCAACAAATACGCCTCCGCCGTCAACCGCAGAAGGGAAGCTCCCACAATTCCCTTCCCGCCCGCTTCCCTTCCCAAAACCAGCTTGGTCAAAAACAGCGGGTTGCCCAAATCAGGAAACTCGTACCCGAATCCCTGCCGCGCGTGAATGGCTTTGAGTGCCTCCAGATCTTTTTCCTCGTAAGCTCGTATCTCCATCCTTCGCTCACAACACCGGCGTCTTCACCACGCGCGCCCCCGGCACCACGCCAAATCCATTTCCTCCGCGTAGCAAACCATTCGGCAATGCTCCGCTTCCCCGCGACGCCAGCGGAGTCGGACCCGACGCTCCTCCGCCCACCACCGCCGTCGGCGGCGTGCCAAACGTCACCGGCGACGACGCCAGCGACCCCACATACTGCGAATACGCCCGCCAATACAGCGTTTGATTCCCAAGTTGTACGTATAAATTCCGCGAGGCCCCCAGGAAGTACACTCGTGGCGCGGAAAACGCCGGCGTCGTATCTGACTCTGCAAAGTAAAAAAGACCCGGCCGCGTCACTGCCGGGTCCTCAATTGCCAGGTCAAACCAACCGTTCGCTGCCTGCACCGTCACGCCCGCGACCGTCGGTGGCGCCGGCGAGGGATTCGCCGGATCCACGCCCGAATTTGCGCTCGCCGCATTCACCGCCGAAACAATCTTCACCAGCGTCTCGTACAGGTACGGATCCCGATCCTTGATCGGCGCCAGTTGTGCCACGGTCAGCATCTCTTGCCCTCGCCTGTAGCCCAGGCGTTAGCCTGTGCTCTTTTCCGTGCCCTCCGTGTTCTTCCTCTCTGCGCTCTGTGTTGACCCTTCCTCTTGCTCTCGCCATCAAAAGGCGCGAACATCGTTTCGCTTGCCTTACGAGCTGATCTTCCCCGTCGCCGTCACGTTGTTCGTCAGCGTCGCAATATAAATCCGCGCGAACTTCGCCACCACGTCTGGAAATTCCGCCCGCGTCACATTCCCCGAATTCACCGTGGTGATCGCGTTGCCTTCCTGCACGTAGGCCGCGTCGATGTCCGTATCCGCCGTCTGCAGCTGCACGGAGATCGATCCAGGCGCCGCGCTCCACACGATCTCCACCGCCGCGCGAATCTTCCCGCTGCTGAAATTCGGCGCCAGCGCCACCTGCGCACTCTTGAACGGCGCGGGAAATATCGTATCCGTCGGCGCAATCACCGCCGCGCTCTCTCCAAAGCCCACCGAACTCGGCGGCACTGCATTTCCATAACTCGACATATCCCCTCCCAAAAAGTTGTGGCCGGGTTTTCACCCGGCCACCCAGTGGCACAAGCTTCAGTCTGCGTTCTTCCTCTTCTCCTGCTAACGCCTAACGACTCAGAACTGGCGGCTCCTTCAATTCGCTCCTCGCACTGGCGCCCACGGATTTACCCGCACCGACGGCACAAATCGCTGTAATTTGAACCATGCGCCCGGTTGGCTCGTCCCCACCTGAAACGCCACGCGTTCTCCTTGGATGTTGATCGGCAATTCCAGATCTTCCAGCCCTGGCGAACTCATCCCAAGCGGCTGCTGCGCTGTCGCCGCGCTCTCTGAATCCACAAAACTCGTCAGCGCCAGGTTCCCCGCGCCTTCCACGTACAGTGTCAGGTAATTGAATAGCTTTCGGTGTGCGCCCAGTCCCAGCGCGCTCTCCACCGCGCGCTCGGGAAAAAAGTGCGTCGTGTAATAACTCGCAATCGCGCTGCCATCGTCCGAATACTGAGTATCGCTCAACTGGTAGATTTTCCCCGTCGCCCCGCCGCCGCCCACGCCTGGCAACCCGGCGCCAAAAACCGCCACGGCGATGCCGTTTTGCCGTTCGATCAGCGCGCAGCAATTCGCGGCGATCGACCAGGGCGACCACTTGCGCGAATTGTCCGTCGCCGCTTTTCGTCCCGTGTAGGTGATATTCACCGGAGGCCGCGACTCGATGTCCGAGGCGGAATTGAGATCATGGAAATCCAGCATTAGCACGCGATTCGGCGTCGTCGCCGTTCCAAACGGCGCGCCAACGTAAATTCGCCGTTCCTTCGTGTCCACCGTCACCCAGAGCGTCTGCGCATATTGCCAGTTGATCTGATTCCACGTCGGCTGAATCTCCTGAGAGATCTTCACAGGGTCGCCGCCGGCAAAAAGATATAGCCCGGTGCGATGCGCGATCACCACCCAGTCTTCTCCAATCCCCACCCCGCGCACCGACGGCGTTCCCACCCTTCGCGACACTTCCGATATCGACCACAGCGCCGGCTCATTGGTTCCATCGTCCTGTGTCACGTGCAGCGAATGCTCTTTCACAAAGTAGAGCCGTTCGCGCAGCAGAAATGCCGCGCGTATCGCCTGCCCGTTGTTTTCCGCCACGCTGAGCATCCCGTCGATCCCGTCGTAGCTTTCCGGGTCCTCCACCCGGCTCGCCCGCACCAGCGAGGCGTTCACCGGCGCCGCCGTCGGGTAAATCTCGATGCAATCGATGTAAAACTGCCCATTCTGATTGGGCGTGCCGTCGGCGTAAACGCGCAATACCAGATCGTCCGGAATCGCCGCTAGCGGCGCGGTCAGCTCCGCGCTGTATTCCACGTAGTTCGTCGTGAGCTGCGTCGCCGTAAGCTGCAGGCCTGCCGTATTGATTCCCCCGCTCGCGCTGTACAAATGAATATGCAGTGTCCCTTGCGTCAGCGTTGAGTTTCGCGCGCACCGCGCTCGCACGCTGTAATCCGTGTTCGCGGCAATTCGTTGCGCGCCCAGAGCGTCCTGCACTGCCCCTTGCGTAATCAATCCCCGCGTCGCCGTCGTCCCATTCCCTATGATCGAATAGGCCGCGCCCCACACCACAAAGTTCTCTTCATCGGTTCCGCCCGGCGCGAACGTCGGATCCGGCGCCCATCCCAGGGGATAATGTGGCAGTGCCGGTCCTGTAAACCCTCCATCAAACCCCAGGTTCACCCAGTTGTTCATCTTGTTGCGCTCGCCCCACCAGAAAAGGCGCTCCGAGTAGCCGATCACCCCTGCGCAATCGCCCAGCTCGACCAATCGAAACAAATTGTCCACGTTCGTGCCCGCCAGCAGAATGGCGTCCGAAAAATCCACTACCACCGACGTCGTACTGTTGTCGTTCACAATCATGTTTCCGCTGAAAAGCGACGATCCGCCGCCGACATAGAAAAAGCTCGCGCCTCCCGCACCCGTGAAGCACAGAATGCGCGCCACCACATTCGACGGGCCCGGTGGAATATTTGTCACCACCGCGCGCTTCCCGCCGCTCGCCGTCCATGCCGCTGCCGGCCCGGGCGCCGTCAAATAGCCCTGCCGCGTCTGGAAAATCACGCAGCATTGATGCGTGCCCTGGTCCACACTGCCCGCGGCGGCCGACGTCCCTCCGCCCGAAGCTGCCAGGCCGCCGCTCGCCGCGTTGTAGGCAAAATGCGTCGAGTCGATCACACTGGCCACGCTGAACGTCCCGTTGTAGCCGGTTACGCCCACTCCGCTAATGGTCACCAATTGTCCCGCGCTCAGTCCGTGCGCCGTCAACGTTTGAATCGTTGCCGTCGCCGAAGCAGCCGTCCCGCCGCCGGAATTTACCAATCCCGTAGCTCCGGCTATGTAAGTAAACTGTGTAGTGCTCAGCACGCTCACCACAGGAAACGTTCCGTTGTACCCGCTCACTCCCACGCCGCCGATCGTTACCGTCTCACCGGCGCTCAATCCATGCGCCGAACTCGTCGTAATCGTCACCAGGTAGCCGTTCTCGCTCGCTCCATTCGGACTTGCCGCAATCGCCACCGCGGCCGGCTGCGTTGCGCCGTTTGGGCTCGGCGCGATCGTCGCCATCACGTTCTCATCCACCACCGTCGGCGCGCCCCCCGGCCCCTCCTGGCTCACGCGGTCCAGGTTCGTGTCGTCGTATTGGCGCGGCAAGTCGTTCCCGGTCATCCCATCGCTCGTCGCCAGGTATTCGCGCCCGAAAAGTGTTGTCGAGTTGATATACGCGTTCGGCGTCAGTCCGCTCGCAATCTGCGTCAACGTTCCCGGCGACGTTTCTTTGTACAAATTCCCGTTCGCGTCCTGGGCCATCGTGCGAAGTGTTTCATTCGGTGTTATGTAGCTCTTCACGTAGTTCACCGTCGGATTTCCCGCCAGCGGCCCAAAGAGCGCCTGCAGCCCCGGCCGCGTCGCCACGCCGCCGCTGCTAAACACCACGTCCTGGCAGTCGGGAGACACTCCATGCGGCAAATCCGCCGGCGCCATGTCTGTCACCAGCCCGCCGAAATCTCAATCGGCGCATCTACTGATCCAAGTGTCGACATACGCTCTTCTTCGACTTCCCTTCTTATTTTCCTTTTGCCGGTTTCTTGTCGGGTGTGTGTTCAGGTTCGTCATTCTTGGCTTCTCTCCCGCCCAGCCCGAACTTCGCCGCCTTCTCCCGGTCCAGAATCGCCCTGCATGTCCGGCACACCGCTACTCCCGGTTTGATCCTCTCACCGCAGGCCGGGCACTCCGCCATCGGCTTCCGGTCATAGAGCCACGGCTTCTCCAGCCGCAATTCCCGTGCTGCCCGCCGCTCCAGATCCGTGATGAACATCAGGTTGTGCGAGCGTTCCCATTCCAGGTCCGCCGCTTCAACCAGCCGCGCATGAAACTCCTCCAGCTTCTTCCGTGCCTCTGCAAGTTCCGCCTCGCTCGGCTCCGGGCCGGCCGCCACGAACACGCCGTGAAAACTTCCTTCGCCCGAATCCCCGTTGATTTCACGCGCCAAATCGTCCGCAATCTCCCGCGCGGACAGGCGAATCTCCATCGTCCGCTTGTCGCCCAAGTCCATCACGCTAGTGCATCCGCGGATGGGAGTCACCGCGTACGACTCGCCCGCTTCAGGCGAATTCACCATCAGCGATCCGAAGTACGCCCGATACCTCGGCGGCCACTTTTGCGGACAAATATTCACCAACGACACTACGTCGCTCTGCTGATTCATCTTTGCCTCTTCTTTTCTTGGAGTGTGGCTTGCCGGCAGGCGACACGGCCAGTCTTGGCTGTGTGCCTTCCCGCTAATTCTCGAGGGTATAGCTGACGCAAACCGGATTCGTCGTCGGCGCCACCGGCAGGGTAATCGTAAAACTTGTTCCCGCGCTGATCCCGCTCACATACGGTGGCAGCAGTGACCCAATATTGGCGGGTGCCGGCGAGCATCCCGTCCCCGTGGTCACATAAGTGAACGCGAACCTGCTATTGGACGTCACCGCGGTTGTATTCACCGTCAGCGTTGTCGCCGAGGCGCCCACCTGCACCAATCCGGCCGGCGAGGTCCCGCAGTTGGCCGGCGATGCCGTGGTGCTGCAGTTGGACTCCGTTCCCAGCGTGCTTCCATACACCGCCCCGAAGATCCCGTTCGGGTTCATCAGATGCAGCGCTGAGTTGTTGCCCACCGGCGTCCCGCCGCAGGAAACATTCCTCTGATCCGTAATCGTGAGATTGGAAACGGAAGTGAACGCCGGTCCGCAGTAACTCGTGGACATGTACACCATATTTCCCGCGCCCGGCCCGCTGAGTCGCTCCACTCCCCAATAGACCGCGCCCTCGGGAAGCGGGGGCTGGGAGATCACCGCGCATTGGGTCGCCCCGTCCAGGCTTACGCCGCTGCTCGCCGGGCTCACCTGGGTGTATCCGCCTGTGCCATTCGACGGATTGGAGCTTGCATCCCACACGATCACGCCGTAGGTGTACGTCCCCGCCGTCGGAAATCCCGCGCAAGACGTGCTCACCGTGACCGTTGGCGCCACGCTGGGTGCCGCGATCTGCCCGCTGCTGACCTTCCCGTTTCCCGTGACCGAAAGGTTCGTCCCACTCCAAGTTACCTGGTTATTCTGCAGATTTTCCGTGACCACTCCCGCGTTCGCCGGAAAGCCTGTCCCCGCAGAGCATGCCCCACCCCCCAGCTTCACGTGAACTCCGCCATAGGTGTTCGCGCTGTTCGTCTCCGTGACGGGTTGGTATCCGCTGGCACAGCCGATGTAGTTCAATTCAATGCTGCTTGCCCCGGCGTTGGTCAGATCGAAGTAGGGTGTTGCATAGCCGCCAGTGAAATCCGCATAGTTTGGTTTGTAAAAGCTGATGTTGCTTAACCCATAAGGCAACGTGTTCACCAGCACTGCCGGACCGGCCGGGCCTTCCGTCAGCATGTCGTTGAACGTCATCGTCGAACCGAAATTCCCGTTCGACTGCCCGCACTCGGAAATCACCATTGTTCCGAAACTATAGGTGTGCCGGGTTTCCATTATGTAGGGCATCGAGCCGTTCACCAGATAGTTCGGCATGCCGCAATTCGGCTGGAATATATAGTCGCGGCTCTGCGAGAAATTGCCGCCAGCGGTGCTCCATCCCCCCAGATTCCAGAAGCGCCCGAACCCGGCCTTGTCCACCACCGGATAGGAGTTGATCCCCCCGTCCACGTGGGTGTTGTCAAAACGCAGCGCCGTCGTTCCGTCGCCATCCAGCTGCTCGTCGAGGTATATGCCAGATTGATAGGACTGTGTCGGGTTGATTTCCAGGTCTTTTAGGTAATTGGAACTTGACTGCTCGGGCTCGAAATAGAGCATCGGGTAGGAATATCCCTGCATGCAGGAAAGCGCCAGTCCCATCGTATAAAATGCCGCCTGGCAATTCGTGCCGCCGTAGCCGCCTTCCAGGTTATCGCCCTTCCCTAAAAGAATTGCTCCGTCCAGCCACGTCGTTGGGCCGAGGTCGATGGTCACTCCCGGACAGTTGCGCGGCGACTGCCCGTAGTTGCCGCTCATATCAAAATTGGCGATGATCGGGAAATACCAGTAAAGACTGCTCGTCGCCGGCACCACGATGTGGCCGTTATTGGCATTGCCGGTGTTCGCCGGAAGGGCCGCGCACGCCGCCAGCAAGTTCGGCACATTGTCATGCCAGGTCTTCGCGCTGCTCACCGAGTTGGTCGCCGCATTCGCCAGCGTCAGTGAAGTCGTTCCGCCTCCCGCGACGATGGTCGTGTCCAGGTAGCCGTTCAGCGCCGCCGTCGGCGCCGTCGCCGGTGCATCTCCCGCATCGACCGACAGCGCGGAAACTCCCCAGCCGTTATCCACAAAATAGCCGTCATTTCCCGTTGCCACACCCACCAGCGAGTAGTTCGCTGCGTTCCCCGGCAAGGCGCACGATGCGCCATTGCACGCATAGATCAGATGATTCTTCACTGCTTTCCCCGGAACCACCGACACCGTTCCGCCGGCCCCCACGTTGGATACTCCCGTACAGCTTCCCAGCGAATATTGCAGCGTCGTGTTTCCCGACCCATAATTTGCGATGGTCCAAGTTCCGTTGTAGTGCGCGTCCGTTACCCCCGCCACCACCGCTTTGATGTTCCACGGCACTACCCATGTGCCATTCGGCCCGAACAGTCCCGGAGACACCGTCACCGTGGCCGTCCCTCCTGAGCAACTTGCCGATTGCACGGCGTAGCTATAATGCGAATCCCACTTCAGCATGATTTGCGGCTGAATCCGCATCGTTCCGCCCGAGCAGCCCAAATCGGCCGCCAGATCGTTGCGCTGGAATTGAAATGTGGTTGTCGAGGGCACCGCGGTCAGCGAAAACGCCCCTTCGCATCCCCGGTTGTTCGTCGTGCCCGATTGAATTTCAATTTGTGCGAAGGGAGCGCTGGAGATGCCGCTCGAGCTCGTTGGCATGTTGTGAGCCGCGCCCGTCGTTACCGTATATGTGTGCGTGCTCGCGTTGAAACTCCACGACGCAATTGCGTAGCTGGCTAGCGACATGGAGGCCGGCGCGGTCGATGTGCTCCCCACTCCGCTGCACGGCGTCAATCCTCCATACCAATCGCGGTCGGCCACGCAATAACTCCGCGTCGTCGAGCCCGCCTGGTAGAGCGGCGTCACTGTCGGCGTCTGTGGCGTTGCAATCACCGGCGCCGGGCCCGCGCCGAGGATAAGAATCCCATTGCCGTTCACAAAATCAGACGCGGATGCGCACGAAGCCGCCGTCGATGAGGCGCTGATCGAGCAGGTTGTCGCCGGCGCGTTCCCGTTCGGCCCGATATATCCTCCATATCGCGTGATATCCAGCCAGGGGTTCGGGCCTTTGGTATGAAAATCTGCGTCGATATTTTGCGGCGCTGTAAACGTATTCGGTTGGTTCGTTTGCGCCCCGCTCGCGCTGGCGATCGGTCCGATCTCCGTGCCCGTGTCATCTTTGTAGTAAAGCCGCTTGTCCGTGGATTTTGTGTACAGATTCACGGTGCCAGGGCTTGCTGCTCCCGGCGAGGTTCCCTGATTCGACAGGGTCATCGTGCCGCTCGCCAAATTTCCCACCACGCTGGTGCTGCCATTGACGGTGAGATTGCCAGTCAGCGAAAGCGAAAATGCGCTGATTCCGCCGGTCGAATTGATGCTGCTGAACGTGGGGGAGGAAGGATCGCTAGGCAGTACGACGTTGGGAATCTGCTTCGTCGTGATTCCCGGCCCGCTGATCTCGATCTCGTATTGTCCCGGGGCGGCATAAAAGTAGTAATTGCCCAAACCGTCTGTCACCGTCGGATTCGCCAGCGCCTGTGTCAGCGCGGCGTCGGAGTAAATCGACGCCAGCGGCGCGCACGGTTGCCCGCTTGCCGGCATTGCGCAGACGCGCACCGTCGCTCCAGCCAGCGGTACTCCCCGCGTGTTGAAAACTATATCGTCTTTGCGCGACCCCTGCGCCTGCGCCGGCTTCACCACCCCCGGCCACAAGTGCAGCCCCAGCGCCAAAATCGCCCACAAAATCCCGCTCACAGCTCTAAATCGTATCATCGTCAACCTTGTTGCACAGGCTTCATCCTGTGTTTTGTTTTCCGCGTCCTGTGACGTCACCTGCGGCTCTCGATCGTTCCTTTCGCCACCGGCACATAGTTAAAGCTCAATTATCTCGCTCATCCCCCCATAACCGGAATCGTAGCGCCGGAGGGGCGCCAGAAAATATCCCAAGGTGCAAGCCCTGGGCTGGCTCGCAGTGCTAGAGAGCCGCGGAGGGGCCACACATTCTCTCCAATGCCCGATTGCCTCGACCGTTCCAGCTTCCTGATTCCTGCTTCCGCGCTACAACAACTTCCTCGCCGTTATGCTCAACTGCACGACGTCTCCCGTCACGCTTCCCGGATATGCTCCCGCCGATATCTCCGTCCCGCCGCCAAGGAACGCCTTCAGTTTCCAATTGTTTAACGCCGTTCCCTGAATCGGAACGTAATATCCGCTGTTTCCGTTTTGGCTTTCCGCGAACACCTGCACCACCGTGTCCGACGCCAACTGATTCGTGATCTGCGTGAAATCCAGCGTGTCCCCGCCCGTCGGATAGTTTCCCGAAAACGTCAGCGTGGCCACTGCATAAATAAAATTGCTCGCGCTGCTGTCCACGTTCCCCGGCAGCACCGAAATCGTAATCGCCATGTTTTCCCCTTTCTCAATTTCAAATTTCAACGAACTTTCATCCCGGCCGGAGAGCCGCGTTCCTCGCGGTTCGCAGCGGAGGGATCGAGGGAAGGCCTGATGCATTCGCCGCAACTCAAGTCCGCGGCAGACCCTGTTTCCTCTCTCTGATTGCTGGCCACCGCCTCAAAACGCCGTATACCCGCTCCTCGCGCTATACGGCCTTCTCCTTCGCGCGCTCTGCTGTTCTCTCCGCACCGCGGCCACCACCAGGTCCTCGATCGCATCCGTCGCTGCGTCGTCCCACTTCTCCGCCAGCGGGCTTCCGCGCGCCCACGCCGCCAGGGCCGCCGTCGCATACGCCAGCGCTTCCTGCGCGTTCCGCACCAGCACCGGTGAAGTCGAATCCGTGAAATCCGGATACGCCTTCAAATATCGCAGCCGGATCTGCGTATCCTGTGTCGCCCCAAGGAACCACAGCCCGTCGGCGCGCCACTCCCACACGCTCAGCGTCACGTCCTGCATCCGCGATGGCAGCCCGCCATGCCGTGTCAGGTCGATCATTTCGTCGAATTCTTGCGTGGACAGGTTCGGCCGCTCCCAGAGTTTCAGTGGCACCAGCAGATCCGTCGGCAACTGGTTCGGCGGAGCCGTCGCATCGCTGATGCAAACTTGCAAGGACGCATCCGGTTGCGCCACCGCCGTCACCACCAGCAGCGCGTCGTCCTGGATGAATCCTCCGCCGCCGGCATTCCCGATCGCCCGCTGCACTTTCCGGTACGCCGAATTCAGGTACGGCAGCAGCAGCGTGTCGGTGAACAAATTTCCCGCCGCGTCATTCAGCAGCGATCTCACCAGCGCCGTAATCTGCCCTGCCGTGTTGTACGCACTCGATCCAACGACTGGCATCCCGCCCTCACTTCAATCCATCTCGTGTAGGAGCGGCTTCACGCCGCCTTCTTCTCTTTCGCATTCAGGTCTTTGTAGGGCCCGCTTCCCGAAGCACGTTCTTCGCGCCCCGAAAGGCTCTACGCGGCGGGCCCGCTCGATTCACGCAGCCGCTCGCTTCAGGCACCCAGATAACACAGGCTTCAGCCTGTGTCTTTCTTCACCGCACTGCCTCATTACTTCTTTGCTTCGTTACGTCTTTCCCTCGTCCCCTGGCAACGGCGACTTCTGCAAATAAGCCGCCACGCCAATCACGGCATTGATCAGCGCCGCCGCCGCTCCAATCCGCACCGTCGCTCCCATTCCCGCCTGCAAATTGAAATGTCCAGGATCGATCCCTGCCGCCGCCAGCCCCGTCATCACCCCGCCCGCCGCGCCGCTGATCCCGGCCGCAACCAGCCCCTTCAGCCAAATCTCCACTCGAGAAGCTCTCATCTCTCCCTCGGGCTTACCATTTGTCTCCGGCCCATATGTTTTTAGACAGGCATATAAAGTGATGATATTCATCAGGCGCGGCCCGTGGTGTAACTGGCAGCACAGCCCCCTGTCACGGTGCAGGTGCGGCTTCGGTTCCCGTCGGGTCCAGCGGCTTCACTTGGGACGGAGAGAACACAGGGATAATCTCCGCATGTTCCAAACGGAACTAGTTTCTTGACTGCAACTCTCCTACGCTGAACCAGTCAAGGTGACTGCAGCCTGCACCGAGTTCGAGCGGCCTATTGGCCGCCCTTTTTGTGGTTGTGCGCCCAACATTCGCGTCTGCATTCCTTCTACCTAACAGTTACAAACGGCATCCCGTGCATCGCCGGTGCCGCGTCGTCCATCACGTCGTACGCCCACTGCTCATACACCTTCTCCTGCCGTTCCTCTCGCTCATACAAGCCCGCACGCTGCTTCGCTCTTCCTTGCCCCCGCGACCACTCGATCGCCCTCGCCACATGCTCCACAATCGTCGGTGTCAACTGCACAAACTCCCCACGCGGCCCCTGCAGCGTGAAGCAATGCTCATACTCCCCGCGTTCCGGATACGGTCCCAGCGCCGCCACGCTCTTTCCGTCCGCTCGCTCCATCGTCTGCGCATACCAGCTTCTCGGCGATCCATACGCCTCCGCTGGCACCCACCGCTCCACATGCCATCGGTTCACCTGTGGATACTTCGGCTCCCACCGCAGTTCCACCACTTCCCGCAACAAATTCCCCGCCGCGTCCCGGTCCTCAAACTTCCCGCCAATCCATCCCAATCGGTTCCATCCCCACACCACCCGGTAATTCGCCTCGCCGTACCGGTTCACACCGCCCGCCAAACACAACCTCCGCGCCACGTTCTCCGGCGTCTCATGCCTCTCTCGAATGACCTGGATCATCTTTGTAGCGGCCGCCTTCTGAGACGGGCGCGCTCGGACTAGCCGCGCCACAATGAATCGAGGTAAAGGAGATAGATGAAATAAAGGAGGTAAAGGACGAAGCTCGAATCGAAACGTCCGTTCCGGCTCCAATCCTTTGCTTCCTTTCCCTCCTCAACCTCCTTTACCTTGTTGTCTTAGTACCCGCTCGGCCGCGCCAGCGTATCGATATACGCCCCGCTTCTCGGCGAATCGCTCCATACCTGGAACGCCGTATCGAAATAGAAGATGTACGACGCCGCAATCCCCCCGCTCGCCCCGTAAATCGGAAACACCGTGTTGCCATTGACCTCGTAGAAATCAATGTCCTTCAGCACCGCGCGGCCCCAGTGTGACAAATCCAGAAAGTCCACGCGCGTTTGGTCCGCGTTCACGCTCGATTTGATCGGAATCCCGCTCATCGTCTTGCGTCCCGTGAACAGCAGGTCCAGGTCGTTCCCCCCGCCGCTCCCGCCTTCCTTGATGATTTGGCTCACTGTGATCCCCAGGTTTTCCCAGGCGTGCTCCTGTTCCACCGCCATATACGCGATCAGTTTCGCCAGATGATTGATGCCCAGCGCTTTCCTCACCTTGTTGATCGCCAGCCGCACCGCCGCCGGCGTCAGCGCCGCGTTGCCCGCGTTCACGCGCGGCGTTTGCAACAGCACCGGATAGTTCGCGCGGTTCAGGTTCAGCCAGGTTCCCGTCGTCGCGTTGTTCTGGTGATACTTCAGCCCAAACAGCGACACCGGCTGCGCCCCGCTCAACCCGTCGTGCACGATCACGTCCGTCGCCACCGTTCCCGTCGGCACGTTGTCCACCGTGATCTGTTGCGTTGTGATCGGATCCGCCGTCTGCACCGTCGTCGTCACGCCCGCCGCGATGTTCCGGTTCGTCGTCAGCGTCGTGTCGTAAATCTGGATCGTCTGCCCCGGGTACACCAGCGCCGCGCCGCTCGGCACCGTCATCGTGAACGTGTTTCCCGCCACCGAACTGATCGTTCCCAGCACTCCATTCCCGGCCGTCTGCATCAACTTGTCCAGGAACGCCCGGAACTGCCGCATCCCGTTCGCCACCTCGCGCTTCGTGGCGTTCTCCACCGCCCGCTCTTTCCCGTTCGTCGCGTATTCCACCAGCTTCGTGATCTCGATCGCGAACCGGAAGAAGATCGGCGACACCTGCGCCATGTCGTACTGCGTTCCCGAACCCCGCCCCAGGTCGCCGCCGTCCGCGTTGTACGAACCGGCCTTGCCTCCCGGATTGACCTGCAGCGGCAGCCGCATGTTCCGGCTGGATACTCGCTCGATGTCTCCCCGCTGCTGGATCATCGTCAAAAGAATGTCGTCGCGCTCATAGAGCAGGGGCACTTTGTCGCGCACCTTCTCGAGCTGCAACGCGATGACATTCGCGTTCGCTTGTGCTGGCATATTCTCTTTTCTCCTTTAGATGATTCCTTCAAAACACCCAACCGCCCTCGACCCAAACCCGCGCTCCACCCGCCGTGCGTCTACGCCGCGCAGGGGTGGCTGTACGCCGCCTGCTTCCTCCGCGCCCTTTTCTCTGTGGCCTCTGTGTTGAATCCGCTCCACAAAAAAACGGCGCGAACCCATGTCCGCGCCGCACACTTGCTGGTCACCGATCACTGATTACCAATTACCGTCTTCGCTCACATCTCCAGAATCTGCTCATCGCTCCACTTTCGGTAATCCACTCTGCCGCGCGGCAATCTCCGCTCCGTTTCCACCGCACGGTTCCGCTCGTTCCGGCTTCCAGCGGGCGCCTGGTGCGCGGCTCGAGTTGCGCCAATCGATTTTCCTGGACCTTCGGCGGAATCCGTCTTCTTCCTCCCCAATGTCGCCGCCGTCCAACTCCCCACCACTTTCCTCACCGCCCCCGGCACCAACTGCTGCGCCCGCGCATCGATCAACCTCACCACCTGAGCCCGCGTCGCCGGATCGAATCTCTTCCCGCTCAACACACGAGCCACCTGCTCCCCCAGCGCCGCATCGCTCCGCAATCCCGCTTCGACCTCCTCCTTCACCGCCGCTTGAAGTCGATCCTGTAGCTGCGCGGCTTGTCCCTTCCCTCCCGAGTCTTCTCCATTGGTGAAACTCCCGACCCGTCTCAAGTTCGGCAGCGCCGCCTCCATCGCCCGGCTGATCGCTCCGCCAACGCTTCTCTCCAGTTCCGCGTTCGCTGCCCTCTCAAATTCCCGGTAGGCGCTCACCACCTGTGGCACAGGCTTGCTGTGAGCCTCGAATGACGCTCCTGCCTGTGCCGCCTCGCCATGCTCGCTCTTCGCTCCGGCCACCTGGATCTGCTGGTCCTCCGAACGCTGCGTCCTCTGGATCTCCGCGTTTACACTTTGCTCTTCTCTTCCACTCGTCACTCGCCACTCGCCACTCGTCACTTTTCCCGAACGTCCACTCCGCTCCAATAGCCGGATCCCCGCCTCCACCATCTCCCGCACCGCCCCAGGATCCTGCGCATACAACCTCTCCACCAACTCCGCTCGTCGCGCTCGCAACTCCTCCGCTCCGCGCCCTGGCTCCCCAAACACCGCCGCATCAATCTCCGCCAACTCCCGCGCCCGCTCCGCCGCGCTCCGCGCCTCCCTGACTCCTCCCGGATAAATCTCCCGCAGCGCTCGAGCATCCTCCTGTGTTCCGATCAGCTCTCGATATCCCGCCGCCTCCCGCTGCGACGACTGCAGGTTTGCCCACAACTCCCGCGCTTCTTCCCCAACCCACGGATCGTTCATCTCTCGTGCCAACCACTTCGGCGGCTCCGTGTACCTCACGCCTTCAGGCGCGAGGCCTTCCCCGGTGTCAACCCCTCCTTTCCGTCCGCGCACGCCATCGGATTTCCTCTCCAAATCACCCGCTCCGTCATTCCCTGCGAAGGCCGCTCCCGTTGCGGCCGCAGTCGAGTGACCGTGACTCGAATCCCTCGGCTCCTCAGTCGATGGGATGTTCGCCTCTTCCACCTCCATCCCCAAAATCTGCTCATCCGTCAACGCAAACACTTCGCTTCCCGCCCCAGCCATGGCCGTGCTGACACCCCCATTACCTGAATCCATCGAAGCTCCTTATAGTCGTGGGAATCCAGCCTAGAAACGACAGATCAGCTCTAAATTAGCTCCGTTCCAAAAAAGAGGGCTCAAGCCACGCCTCGGTACTTGGGCTGCCTGAGTCAGCATATTTCTCAATCACCACTTCCCAGGCTTTTTCTGTGCACTCGATCAGAATCTCCGGCGGATACTGAAGCACGTTGGCCACAACGCAGCCTCTGCACTTCATTACGCGCCATCCGACGAGAACATAACGGACATTTAGAAGGGGCTAGTCACTCCTGACACCTTGTCCGCGGGTGCAAGGCTCCTGGTTGCCTCTTGCATCGCCCGCAAATGCATCTCCGCATGCGCCCGCACATTCGCGAACCCCGCCGGATTTGTCATCTTCGCGCTCTGCCCGGCCTCCGAATTCGCCCACCGCTTGCACTCCTCAAACTCCACCGCGTGATCGTCCAGCAGCACGTCCACCGCCACCGTCGGCAACATGACCACCCGTGTTCCGTGTTCCGTGTCTTGTGTCCCGATGGGTGCCGCACCCTCCGGGTCTGAGGGTGCGGCCTTTCCTTCTCTTCCACTCGGCACTCGGCACTCGCCACTCGCCACTTCTGTCACAATGGGACTCCCACCCAGCAGCGCCTGAATCTCTCTCAACTGCTTGTTCCTCGAATCCTCCCCGGGAATCACCAGCTCCGTCAGCCCCAGCAAATTCTTCACATACCCGATATTCGCCGGCTCCGCCAAGGCCTCCTGGATCAACGGATCCTTCAACCCAAACAACTGCTGCAACACCCCGCGCTGCTGCGATTTCAGCCGCGGAAACGTTTCATCCTCTTCCGGATGCACAAAAATATTTCCCTTCAAATCCGCCACGCGAATCGCCCGCGCATCCAGCACGCCATCCGGTCCCAGCAGCGGCACCTCCACGTCCTCCGGCCGGTTCTTCCGGAAACACTCCACGCCCAGCAGCATCACCTCGCCGTAAAACTGCTTCAGCCGCCGCCACACCAGCCCCAGCCGGCCCATCGCTTGGTCGCGCGCCATCGCATACCCGCTGGCCGTTTTCACGTCCTCCATATTCCCGCCAAATATCGCGGGAAACATTCCGCTCAAAAATTGCGCCACCGGCCCGATCAATTCCTGCTGATGCCGGACCATGTCCGGAGGCACCTGCGCCGGCGCCGGCTGAAAAAATCCTGCGGCCAGCGGCTGCCCCGGCCGCGCTCGAGCCGGGAAGTGCGCCGCTGGTTCCGCCACCTGGTTCGCCAGCGAGTCAAAATCCAGAACTTGCGGGTCCGCATAAATCGGCGGAATGCCGTATTCATACGTCTCCGCCTGCATGTTGCTCAGCACGTTGTAGCGTTCCTGCACCTGCACCAGCGAGTCGCCCACGCTCGGCCGGTTCTGCCCGTCTCCCGGCAACGCATGCAGCACGCGCCAGTGATCGTCCATCCCCTCGTTCCGCGCCTCGCAATAAACATCCCCCGCGAACGCTACATAGCAACCATCGGGAAACAGCGCCAGCAGATCTCGCCGCACATCCTCGTCTTCCACGCCGTAAAATGCCCATGGCCGCAGCCACGTCCGGTCAAATGTGATCAAGTTCATCAACGCATCGCCCGGATGGATCGACGGCAACCCCTGTTCCACGCTGATCCGCGATACCCGCGCGTACACATCCTCCGCGCCCATCGCCGGCGCCGATTCGATCTTCTTCGCCGCAAGCGGATACGCCGCCTTCAACTTCGCCCGGTGCACTTCCGTCTGCCATTGCAGGTACGGGAACTCATGCATCTCGCTCGCCCAAACCGGTGTGTTCAACTCCAGTCCACCGACAATCGATATCACCTCTTGCCCATTCGCTAACCGCCGCGTATCCACCACCCGCGGCACTGTCACGCGTTCCGCCCTCCGCAACGTCATCTTCCCGCCGCACTCCGGGCACGTTTCTTGCTGTGACACAGACACTCCTGCCTGTGCAGCGTCACCGCCTCGCGGCCAATTCTTATTTTCATGCGCAGTTGGCGAAGCACCTCCGTATTTGTCATCCCGAGCGTAGGTCTGCGTTGTTTGCAGACTGGAGTCGCGGGACCCGAGCACACTGTATGGAGCTTCTTCTCCCTCTTGCTCGCTGTTATCTGCTCGCAGCTCTTTTCCGCACCCCGCACACACCCACCGGTCCTCCCCCAGCGCCACCTCAACCGGTGCGATCACATCCATCTCCCGAAATCCAACCCGCGCCCCATCCTCCACGTACCGCACATACGCGCCCAGCTTCCCGTCCGTCCACAAAAAATACCCAATCGCCGTCAGCAGCTCCTCCACGCGATTGTTCCGCTCGATCAACTCCGCAACGTCGCTCGCCGCTTTTGCCGCCCCGATATCCACTAGCGACTGCGCCGACTGCGGATAGAACCTCACGCTTGGCACATCCTGCGAAATCACCGCCACAAACGACAATCCAAATCCCTGGTAAAAGTTCGTCACAAATTGATACCGCGGCATCTCCTCCAGTGCCCGGTCGTCCGAAAACTTCTGCTCGAACGGCAAATGCCAGTTCATGTCGTTTGGGTTCCACCACGCATACTGCAACCCCTGCCAAAACAGCCGCGCCTGCCGTACCCGGCGGATCTCGTGCCGCCTCGCCACCACCCCCTCTTCGCGGTACTGCCGCACCAGCTCCCGCAACGCATTCACCAGTTCCGGCCGCGCCTCTTCCAGTTGTTCAAGATTCGCGCCAAGCTCCATTCGCCAATCGCGCACCGCATCCCTGTAGCTCGCCCCTTCAGGGGCGAGGCCTTTCTCGGCCATATCCACCCCGCAGCCCGCCGGCCCATTCCCGTCCGCCGGCGCCGTCATCCCCGGTTCGCCCATCATCATTGCGCTGTTGTTGTCCCAACTCATCCGATCCTCTGCCCAGTGGCACTGTCATTCTTGGCTGTGCTCTTCTCTACGCGCTCTCTCTGCTCTTGCTCTCTGGCCTCTGTGTTGGCTCTTTTCTTGCTTCTCTACTTCATGACTTCTTCTCTTCCCTCGCCTCAATCTCATTCTTCAGCTGAATTTGCTGCCACGATCTCCGCCGCATCCTAGGCAGTTCCACCCGTTTTGCCGGCTCCGCATACTCCACCGGCGGAACACCCGCCGTCCCCAGCAACGAATTCAGTAGCGCCCGGTTCTCCATCCGCAGCCGTACCACTTCCCCCTCCAGCATCCCCACGTACCGCGTCTGGAAAAACTTCTTCACAAAGGCAAACATCTCGCGTTCTCGCTCTCTCGGTCTTTTCTTTGGTTCCTTACTTCCCCATATGCCTTTTACCACCTCCACCTTCTGCCAAATTTATGCGGTCCCAGTTGCTTCTTCGCCTCTCCCTCCAACCTCTGCCGGTGGATCGCCTGCGACGTCGGATCCGTCGCCGTGATCTGCCTCTCGATCTGCACCCCCAACGGAATCCCCGGCACAAACCGTGCTGCACTTCCAATCTCGGGCGGAGCCTGCCCCGCCCAGGGCGCTCCCATCTGCGCCCCCACTCCGGCGTATCTCGCGCCGGGAACTATTCCATACCTCGCCGCATCCGCCGGATCGTCGCCTTCCATCTTCCGCACATCCTCCGCCCGCCGCTCATCGTGAATCAGCGTCGGCAGGCAATCGAGCAGCTTCCGGCAATCGTTCGTAATCACCCAACCGTCCCGCTCCAGCAACTGGTACATCAACTGCCAGCCCCCGATCCGGTCATCATTCGCCGCCACGGGCCTCGGCAGCGCGTATTTCTCCAGCACGTCCCCCAACTGCTCCGCGATCGAAGCCTCGCTCGTTCGCTTGGCGAACGCGTCGGGATACAAATAAATCTCGCGGATCTTTTCTTTCCCTGTCCGCTCCACAATTGCCTGCGCCAGCATCCCCGGCGAAAGCTCGTTCTTCACGAACTCTCGGTACGTCACAATCTGCCGCTCATCGCCTATGGATGCTTTGTCTCCTCTGTGGCCCCTCGGCGTCGCTGTGTTAAGTTCTTCTTCGCTCGCCACTCGCCACTCGCCGCTCGCCACTTCCCTCCTCGTTCCAACCCCGTGCCAGTAGACGGCGCTCGGATGCCGGAACCCCCAGTCAATCGAAATCCACCGCGGCGCCCATTCCTCGATCTTCACGTCCTCTGCCCGCGCCGTGTGCCTCCCAAACTCAAACACATCGAAGTACTGCCCCGCGAAAAAATTCCAGTCCCCATCCAGAAACGCGCGCCGCAATTTGTCCGGCAGCGCCGCCAGCGCCTTTTTGTAATTCACGTCGTTCGCATAGATCGGATTGTCCTCGATCCGCGCCCGAATAAACGCGTAGTCCTCCGGGTTGTAAAGTTCCGGCCGCTCAAACCCCGGCGGCGCGGTCTTGTCCACCCACAACGCTTTCACCCATGCGTGCCCGATATTTCCCGGATTCGTCGCCCCCGCCATGCACGGCACGACGTTCTTCCCCTTGCTGTATCCCGAGGTGTACTTCGGGATCGGGCACCGGTTCCTCGACGTCAAAAATTGCCATTGCTTTAGCGTGAAATGCGTCAGTTCATCGATCCCGATGAACAGATACTCCGCGCCCTGATACTGGTAAATGTCATTCTCATTCCGGCAGTACCCAAATTTCGTCGTCGACCCGTTCTTCCACGTCACCAGGTGCTTCGCTTCGTTGTAGCTCAGGTATTCGTCGCGCGGCACGTCGCGGCGAAAATACGTCAGCACCGAAGCCTCAAGCTCCGGATAGCTCCGTCGTAACAGCAGCGTGTTGCTTCCCGCCACCTCGCGCGCTTGCTCCATCGCCTCGGCCAGCAGCGCCTTCGTTTTCCCCGGTCCCGCCGCCCCGCCAAACAACCGGTACTTCTTCTTCGACCGGTGAAATTCCGCCTGCCGCGGGAACGCCGTATACCAATCCATCTGGCCAGCCTGGTAACACAGGCTTCAGCCTGTGCTCCTTTCCGCTCCTCTGCGTTTCGCCTCTTTCTCAAACACCGCGCAACTTCTTCCCCACGAAGTACGCCGCCAGTCCTCCCAGCAGCGCCACCGCCGCCGGCCAGTGCCGCAAGCTCAACACCACGCCACCCACCACCGACGCCACTCCTGCAATCTGCGCCACTTCCCCGATGAAAACAACCTTCGGATTCGTCAGCGAATTCATGCTCATAGCCCCTCCCTAGTCCCTTTCCGGTCTCGGAATATTCCAACCACTACCGCTCCCTGCTCGTTGCTCAATCACCCGCATATCTTTCCAGTCCACCGAATCCAGAATGTCCAGCAACCTTTCCAGCGTTCGTAATTGCACCTTGCTGTCGCTGTCGGCCAGCAACTTCCGCGTCACCGCCGTCAGGTCCACCCCATCGTTCACTTCCCTCACAAACTCCCACCGGCCGGCAGACAGCATCTTGATTGCCTGAATCTGGCTTAGCGGAAACTTCATCGCCGGCGCCCACTGCTCTTTTCCTGGAATGAGAGCGCGCTTCGGTTCTTCGCCCTGGCCATCTGCCGGACCAGCGTCGGTTTTGCGGTCCGCGGAGCGTGCGTCGGAGGTGATCGCACTCCCTCCATCGGTTGGTCCGCTTCCGTCGCCTGGCCCCGCTGGAGACGTTCGCGACTCCGTCCCCCTGGGGCGATTTCCCGCGCGCGCTCCCTTCCGCCCGGGCAACCGTTCTGAAACGTGAATCTCTCCGCTCATCAATCCTTGCGACAACAGGAACTCCTGCAGTGATATCTTTCGTACCGGCACGCTCATTTCCTCCACCTCCTGCGTTGCCCGCCCACCTTCGTTACACCGCCATTAACCGCATTCTTGCCGTCCGGCTCCCTTTGTAGGGGCGGCTTTACGCCGCCTTCTTTCCTCCAACCTTTTTCCTCGTTTACTTCTCCCAACCTCTAAATGCATCAATGTCCCCAGCAGCGCCCCCGTCAGCGCCGTCCCATGTGCTTCGCAGTACTTTCCGCCTTCCTCAACTGGCCGCGCACACGACACCCACGCCGTCTTGCTCCCCGCGATCGGCCGATACGCCCAGCATCTCTGCATGTTTTCTCTGGAATGGCACAGGCACTCTTGTCTGTGCACCTGCTAAGTAACCCTGTGGCTTCCTTTCCCCTCGGGACTTTGGCAGGTTTCCGGCTGTCGCTCCTGGCCACCCTCGACGGAGCCGCTCCCAGCGGACACGACCTCTCTTTTCCGATTACGGATCTCTTTTTCCTGAGGGCCCTCTTCTGCTACTCCACGCTCACGCTAAAGCTTGCAGGCGAACTGGGCGCGACCGTTGCAGTAGCAGTAGATCCGTTTGGGCTTGATTCCGTCCCATCCGCCATCTGCGCCGTCGCTGCGAAGGTATGCACGCCGGCCTTCAACGTCACGGGCCCGCTCGTTCCCGCTATTCCCGTCACCGCCGAACTCGCCCCGCTCGGCGCCGGAACCGAAAACAGTTTCACCGGCGTCCCGCCGCCCGTTATGTCATAAATGTTGAATTGCTTCACGCACCCGGTCGTCACCGTCGTGCTGCATGCGTTGTCCACGCTGAAGTCATAATTCAGCGTCACCGCCACCGTATGCTGCGATCCCGCTCCCACCGCAGCTCCCGCAAGCAGCGCCAGGACCGCCATACCAACCATCAATTTCCATTGCGTCACCATTCCTCTTCTTTCCCCCCGTTTTTCTGGTCCTAGGCATCCGATGTCTGGTTCGATAGCTTCCCTGAACCTGAATCAGTCGCGCACCCGGTCAAATTCGTTCCGCCTTTGGATCTTTACTTCATTACTTCCTTGCTTCATCACGTCTGCCTTAAATCAAAAAAGCCCCGGCACATTGCCGGGGCTGCTCACACTTCTCTACGCTCATAAGTATACCACAGAATTACTTAATGTCAAGAGAAATATTCGGCCTCTCTTAAAATTTATTTAATCCCTCTCCCCTCAGCCGCATCCAACGTTTGGCTGTCGGGAAACACTCGCTGAGCCCCACTTTCCTCTTTCTTTCGCTCTTGACATGGCTATTCCCGAGGCGCACCGTGAAATAGTGCAGCCCTCCCCCAAGAAAGTGGCAACGCATGTCCTTCTATTGCCATCAAGTCAGCTACACAACCGATGCCCGTAAACGCCTTCTTAGCGATTCCCATGACCGCTACGAAGCCATCCGCGCCCCCATCGAAAAACTTGGCGGACACATCAAGTCCTCCTTTTTCACCCTTGGCCCCTTTGATGTCCTCGTTATCTCCGAATTCCCTCAGGACGTCTCTCTCTCGGACATCGCCGTGGTCTTCTCCCAGGGAGGAGCCATTGCCAGTATCCATACCTACCCTTTGCTTCCCCTGCCGGAAGCCTCCGAACCAATCCTGGAAACCTCTTCCTCGCGCCATCCGGCGCGTGCCGCGGCCGCCCACGCCGCTGCTTCCCATTCCTGATTACCACTCGATCTGAAAGGAGGTCGCAATTTCTGGACATCCGCTCCCCTTCAGTATCCCGGGGAGCATAAACGCCGGATTCAGCCAGAGGCCGCACGGAGCGATGTGCCGTGCCTTCTTACTCGCTCTGGCCGGGAGCGGTTTCCCATCGCTTTACCGCACCCGATAGCGTCTCTCCAGAATGAACCCGGCGTCAGGGGGCGCGGCCGCTGATGATAAGGAGAGGATCGCCCTGCGCCCCCTCCTTCATGAACCATACCTTGTCCTGCTTGCCCGGCCCGCAGCCCAAAAGGGGTTTGTAAGGTTGCCCGCTTGCGATCCTGGGCCAAGTTCTTCTTCTCTAAGCCTCTCTGTTCTTCCTCTGCGGTCTCTGTGTTCAGTCCACTCTGAAGCCTTCCCACATGCTCATCAGGATCTCACTCCCGATCCAGCTCAACTGGGAATCTTCATCGCTTTCCTACCTCTTTCCTTCATTACTTCCTCTTCTTTGCTAAACTCTTTCCATGCCCCCGTCGACGGTCGCTCCTCGCCTTGCCGGCATCCGCCTGCATCCCATCAAATCGCTCGATCCCTTCTCCGTCTCCGAAGCCCGCATCTCCCCCTCGGGAGGACTCGCCCTCGATCGCGCCTGGGCTCTCTATTCCGTCGACGGCAAATGGGTCAACGGCAAGCGCACCCCCGCCATCCATCTCATCCGCGCCAACTATTCTCCCGACCTTCGCTGCGTGACCCTCTCCGTCCCCGGTGACCGCCGCGGCATCCCTACGCGCACCTTCGCCTTCCCCCAGGCTTACGAAGACGCCGCCGAATGGTTCAGCGTCTTCTTCGAGCAGCAAATCATCGTCCGCTTTTCCGAAGGCGGGTTCCCCGACGACACCATCGCCAACGGCCCCACAATCATCTCCACCGCTTCCCTCCAGGCCGTTTCCGATTGGTTTACGCCGAACGCACGCGAGGAGTTTTCTCCACTGCCCCAGGACTTCCCCGGCATCTCCCTCGACGAAGCCCGCCTCCGCTTCCGCGCCACCCTCGAAGTCGATGGCGTCCCTGCCTTCTGGGAAGATCAGCTCTTCGGCGAAAGCGAACGCAGCGTCATCCGTTTCCGCATCGGCGACGTTCATTTCGAGGGCAGCAATCCCTGCGCTCGTTGCCCCGTCCCTCCGCGCAATCCCATCACCGCCGAAAACCTCGACGGCTTCCAGAAACGCTTCACCCAGCTCCGCGAATCCACCTTGCCCCCGTGGTCCCCTCGCGAGCGCTTCGACCATTTCTACCGCATGTCCACCAACACCCGCATCGCCCCCTCCGAGTGCGGCAAATTCCTCCGCCTCGGCGACCCCCTCCACCTCTTATAACGGCTGCCCTCGTAGGTGGGCGCCTTCTTCCTCGACTCTATCCCAGCGCGGTGTCTAATTAAGAAGGTTGTTTATCCTGATAAAGGAAATCGACCTTGGATCAGCGTGGACGGCGCTTCCTTTCCTGGGAAAACTATTCTTCCTGTTCCTTGCGGCCGTTACGACCAAAACTCTTTACAGCTCAGCAGTCGTGCTAGTGGCTGCGCGGGCTATCGCTCGAGAGGTCAACACACCTATCGGATCGCACTCTGTCGGTAGACTTGACCGCACCCTCGCCTCGCTTCGCCAGCTTCACTTGTTCACATTGTTTGGCTTCTGGTTCTGTATCTCTGTTCTGGCGTTGGACGGCTACGTGAGCATTGAAAGCTCAAAGCTAACAGGCGCTGCACACGTACTCGACCATTTTCGGTACTGTTTCATTTGGTCTGCCTGCATATCTTGCGTCCTCTTGAGTCTTCATTGCCTCCAATGGCTTGTCGCTACCCGCCTGCATTCGACTGAATCGAAATTAGAGATCGATAACTGACAACTGCACTATGCCGGGGCTCTTTACTCCATTCCACCAAAATACTTCCTCGGCGGAAACATCCCCCTCCGCAAAATCTCCGCACCGCACTTCTTCCGGATCTCCTCCGACCAGTTCACCCACCCGCGTTCGCTCAACCCCAGAAAATGCCGCGCCCGCTCATAAGGCGCCAGACCCAGGTAATACAGCCGGAACATCACCATCCGCGAAGCGCAATCCGGACTCTCCAGCGCCGCCTGCCCGGCCAGCGCAAAATCCGCCACCCAATCCTTCATCTTCGGCCGCAAATCCGGCCGCCACGCATACTTCATCTCCATCTCCAGGTTCAGCGCCGCAACCCCCCGCTTCGCCTCCATCACCTCCCGCGCCCCCCGATACACTTCCCAGCAAACATCAAACGCTAGCTCCGGCTTCACGCTCATCTCCCCCTCCTCTTGGACTGCGTTCGCTTGAGACCGCTCTTCCGGCCGGCGCCGCTCCTCCCAGATCGCCCGCTCTCCCCCGCCCGACCCGAAACCCCTCCGCGCTTTTTTCTCCGTTCCCTTCTTAAACTCCCAATCTGTACTCCCACACCAATTCCTTCGTCACCCACTCCCTCTTCCTCCGCTCCACTTTCCACGCCCCGTATTTCTCTTTCCGCAAGTGGCGCAGTTGCGCCGAAATGCTCGCCGGTGGAAACCTGGTCTTATCCGCCAGCTCCGCCAGAGTCACCCAGGTCTCGTACTGCGCCGCAATCCGCAGCACATGCAGCAGAACCTCCCGCTGCGTCGGCCGCTTGTCCTTCACGGGAAACGCTTGCATCTCCATCGGCGCCGCAATCATGGTGGTTTCACTCCCCGCTTCCAGGCTCATCTCCCGCCTCCTCCTCTTTCCCCTCGAACTCCTCCTCCTCCCACCGGCTCCAATCCGGATCCTCGTAATCCCCCCCGCATCCGCTGCACGCCTCCGGGGACACCACGCCGTTTTCCACAGCTTTCCACAGGCTGTGTACTCCTCTATGACTAGTAATTATAGAATCCTTGGCTGTACTGTACCCATGCAATACGTTACCAACGTAATACCGGAGATCCCCGTGACCAACCACCGCACCCAACCGCCTTGGGAGTTCCTTCTCACCGCTTCCCGGAACACCCTTCAGAGTTATGAATTGAGCCGCCTCGGACACGCTGCCAATTTGCGCAAAGAAATCTCTTCCCTGCTGGACCAATACCTCGACGAAAACGCCAACGCCATGGTCGCGCGCTGGCTCATCGAGCAGCGCGAACGCAGCGTCCGCGCCTCCGATCCCGAGTCGCAGCCCGCCGAGCCTCCCGTGGCTCCCCGCAACGGCCACGCTGCGTCCCATAACTTTTTGGCGGATCGCATCGTTCGTCCGCCCGCCCCGCGCACTCGCGGCTGAGTTTTCTCCCGCGTTTCGCGTGGTGTTCGCCTGATTTTTTTGCAAATCGTCCAGCGCAGCGTGCCTTTCGGCTGGGCGGAAAGGTGTGCTTCGAAACTCTGCTGTTATGCGTCCCCGATACCTCAACTGCGGCGATACCTCCGCCGCTTCAACCCTCTGCGCGTCCGCCGCGCCTCGATCCAAGACCATCACTCGCCTCCAGAACCTCGCTCCGGCAAAGTTCTGTCTTGGACCCTGTATATTTCCTATAAGACTCTCACACCGCCTCCCTCCCGAAGTCACACGTCCACGCTAACCCATCGCTCCCTCTTTCCCCGATCATTCTTTCCACCCCCTCGATTTCAACCGCAACATATCAGTCAAATTGTCATCCCCGCCGCACCGTCCCGCCGTTTCCGGCTCCAAGCGGAGCGATGATGTAACAAGCGAAAATCGCAACACGCTCTTACCCCCTGTCCACTTCGCTTCGCTCTCTCCTCATCACCGCTCGCTGTCTGCTGTTTTCTCCCATCCAAAACAAAAACGGCGCGAACCAAAGTCCGCGCCGTCCAACGTCTCTTTTCAATTTTCCAATTTCTATTTTCCAATCAAACCCTCTGAATCGCAGGCAGTTCCCCTCCCGGCTTTTCCAGCATCTGTTCCTTCCGGTAGACCAGCGAGTTGATATCGTATGTCGCCAGTTCAAATCCGTGTCCGTGCGTGATCGCGTCCGTCGGGCAAGCTTCCACGCAATATCCGCAGAAAATACACCGCGAATAATCGATGTTATAAACCTTGGCGAAGCGCTCGCCCGCCGAAATCCGGTTTACATCCGTGTTCTCCGCCGCCTCGATGTAAATGCAGTTCGACGGGCATGCCGCTGCGCACAAAAAGCATCCAACGCATTTCTCCAGACCGTTCTCGTCCCGGTGCAGCACGTGGATCCCGCGATATCGCGGCTGGAAATGCACCGGCTCGGCCGGGTAATTCTCCGTCACCGTCTTCCGAAACATATTCTTCCAGGTGACCGCGAACCCCTTCACCAGCGCCACGGTTGTCTCTGCTACTTCCCCAATCAGGTTAGCCATATTCCTCTTCGCTAGCACAGGCTTCAGTCTGTCCATTCGCCAATTAAGGCTGGCCTTCTGTCGCCTTCATCCTCTTCGTGAACCGGCGGTCCTTCGCACTCGCCGCCCAGGAACCCACCCTTCAGCCCTCTGCTCCTGTCATCCTTGCGAGCCCTCAATCCCGCCAAATCAAAAGCAATTTAACGCTCTGCCAGTCTACCAAACACCATCGTGCCATCCAAGCCGCCTCGCGCCGAGCCTTTCACTTCTACCGCAACGATCCGAATCTCGTTCGTCCCAACATTCTCCACCGAATGCGGCCCCAGCGGTTCGCTCCACACGGCAGTCCCCGGCGTCGTTTCCGCTCCGCCTCGAGTATCCAGCAGCACCTTTCCCTCCGCATCGCGCCGCACAAAGTGGCTCCAACTCTGGATGTAGTACACGCCCGGCCATCGATGCGTGTGCACCGGTACCGTATGTCCCACCGGTATCCGCGTCTCCAGCACGCGCACTTCTTCATTCTCCATCATCAATGTGTGATACGCCGCCGCGGCCCGCAGCGCATCCAATTCCTCCGGCCATCCGTGGTCCGCCATCTGTCTCACTCTTCTCCGTCTTCTCTGTCTTTTTCCTCTGTGCCCGCTGTGTTCTTCCTCCGCGGCCTCTGTGTCTAACTCCCCAATCCACAAGACCCCAGCCGCAACTATTTTCTCTTTTCCATTTTCGGTTTTCCAGACTCACTTCAACGCATCGACAATCTGCTTCCCGTGAAATCTTCCATTCTCGATAAAAATCTCTCCCGTGTACTTCCCCGCGATCACCACCCCAGCCAGAAAAATCCCCGGCACGTTGCTCTCCAGGGTATTCGCATCAATCGCCGGTCGCCGGCTCTCCTTGTCCAGCCGCACCCCAAGCGCCTCGATGAACCCATAATCCGGGTGATACCCCGTCAGCGCGAACACTTGCCGCGCCTTCAACTCCTCCACGCCCGCGTCGTTCTCCACCACGATTCCCTCGCGAACAAACTCCTTCACACGTACCCCAAACATCGCACGGATCTGTCCCGCCTTGATGCGGTTCTCAATATCCGGCCGCACCCAATACTTCAGCGAAGCACCCAGCTCCTTCCCTCGCACCACCAGTGTCACCCGCGCCCCGTTCCGGTATAAATCCAGCGCCGATTCCACCGCCGAATTTTTCCCGCCAATCACCACCACATCCTGGCTCCAGAAGGGATGCGGCTCCGTATAGTAGTGATTCACATGCGGCAGATGCTCGCCCGGCACCCCCAGTTCATTTGGCAAATCGTAATATCCCGTCGCCACCACAATCTTCTTCCCGTAATAGCGCTCCTCGCGCCCGCTCG
>JAJPIE010000006.1 GCA_021324935.1 Acidobacteriota bacterium | reverse complement strand
TGTCGTAGGAGGCCGCGGGGCAGGTATGGAGATGTAACGTATCGCCGTTTGGTGTGAGGGCGAGACGGTAGTCGATCCAACGAATCTTCCCGTTCTCGGTGGCGGCCTTTTCAATAGCAATCATCGCGGATGTAGCGTTGAAGTTCTTTTCAAACCATTGCCAATACTGTTTGCGTTCGTCCGCCAATTGCTCCGGCTTTCCAGGCTTGTCCGGGTATTTGGGTGGTCGTTCACCATTTTGTGCTAGGAGCCCTTCGAAGATCGGGACAATCTTTCCGTTTTCGAACTCGGCAGCCGTGGGTATGAGTTTGGTGGAGACCGAATTGTTTTGCACGGCTTCCTCGTAACTGGGAAGGTCGAGAAAAACCAGGGATCTGGGTACGGCGCTGATCGATTTGGTGTCACGCCAGTCGGGAGAAGTTTGGAGAGTGGAAAAAAAGATTCGCTTCGGATAGTTGGTGAGGTAGAGAAGTGTTAAGGCTTCGAGTTGACTCTGGGGAGTGTTTACAGGGACGAGTTCGAACGACACGGCATTGCCTGCCGTGCTCGTCTTGGTCCCCTCAACATTCCCGGTCGCCTTCACCGAAGGTTTCACGAAGGCTAGGAGTGGCGCCAGGAGAGCGGCGAATTTCTCGGTTGTCACACTAGCTTCCAGCTCCAGTTTGCCCTTGAGTTCTTTGACGGTCTCGTCGGTAATCTCAACGGTCGCCGCACCATCTTTCGTTTGTGGGCGGGCAATTGCGTCGTAGAACCGGCTGACCTGGTCGGCGTCGATGAAGAGCGGCGCGTCGGCCAACCAAAGAAGAGGGCTAGGTAGTGCGGGACGTGTTTGGGTCATGGGTGCTTTCCCCTTCCTCAGAAATGTGTCAAACATTCGTGTGAAGAAATTCGCCATCGACGGAGCACAAAGACCGTTCGCTTTTACCCGCAGAGAGTAACAGCAAAGCATAGGCGAATACAAGGCGAAGGTCAAGATTAGGCATTTTTGCCGCGCGACTCTCCCTGCCAGAGTAGCGTAATTTTTGTTCGATACTCCACAAGTTCCTTACTGACGCGGTAACGCTTGGCAAGGCTTTGATCGCCGTGACCGCGCCCATGGCGTTGCGTTCGATGCAGGGAATCTGCATCAACCTGTTGGTGGAGTCGCAAGTCATTCCGAAGTTGTGTTCCAAAGGTTCCGCCAACTTGGGGGAGTGCTGTCGACTGCCTCGGGGAAGAGCGTTTGGTGCCGCACTAGGCGGTCAAGGATTCACTGCGGTGAGGAAGACTCACGTTTATGTGTGCGGCCCCGCTCTAGGCACCAAAGAATCCGACCTTGCCTCAGAAAGAAGTGCGAACGGCAACCGGTGGTTCTCCAGATGGACGGTTCAACTGACGGTCTCTTTCTGGACTCCCAGTATATGCGCCAGGATGGGGAATCGTCGGGCAAGAGACTGAGTTGGATCAATTCGCCGCAACCACACGGGCATAGGAGAGCGGCCGACCATGGTTTGGGTACCCCTATCAGGTAGAGTGTCTTGGCTTTGCGCCGATCAGGCAATTCGTCGACAGACTTGGTGCCGTACAACGGGCCCAAACGAAGGACCTTGCCGGACTTGCGCAGTCTCTCGTACAGATCATGTATGAATTTTTTCATGACAAGTCAGGACGATCGAGGAGCGGTTCTATATCGCCGCGCCCAACGTGACGCGCGAATACTGCACACGGTGCTCCGTCGGGCTCGGTGATGAGAAAAGGCTCCAGGAGATTGGCGCGAACCGTAGCGTGGGAACTGTTCGGGTGATTGCGGAACGGATGGAGACGCGCCAAGAACTCTTGCACGATGAGGGCAGCAAAGAACATATTCACGGAGATGACGGCCGGACGGTCTTCGCGCACACCACGAATGTAACCTTCGTCGCGCCTTGCGCGGTACATTTCAGGATTCGTTCGACGCAACTCTTCGGCCTCGACATCCGCCATGGTATACACTTCGCGGCTCAACAAGCTCGAACCTCCCGGCTGTACATAGTGCACCGCGCCAGAGATATTCCCGATGCCACCGAGGCCATCCGCGTCGAGCCGAACACCGACGTCAAAATACGGAATCGTGTAAAACGCGGCGATCCGGTTCAGAAGATGCCGAGCTTCGGCGCCGTCGGTACAGCCGAAAATCACGTCACAGGCAGCAACGTTGCGGACGGCGCGTTGCGAGACAAGATTCACTGGAAGCGGCAGCAGATCTTGGCCTAGCCCCATGCGTGCAACGGCAGAGGCCAGCGCGAAGACCTTCGGCCTCCCCAGATACGCGTCCTCCTTGCCGCTATTCAGAATACGATTCAGATTCTTCTCCTCGACGAGGTCCGGATCAACCAGGACAAGTCGGCCAATCCCCAGCCTCGCGAGTTGTTCGATGACGATACTGCCGGTGCCCGAACAACCGACGACGGCAGCTGAGAGTCTCTTCAAGCGGCCGATCGTTCCCTTGCCGAACACCTGTTCGTTACGTCGATTAGCCGCCAAGCTGGTGCCATGGGGTTCCTCGTGCCACACGGTGATGTCATCCCCCACGACGCTGATGGCGGACATGGGCAAGAATTCCACCCCGTCACGGATGGCACGGCCGATGCATCTGCCGTCGGGCAGCATGATGACGCTGGCGTGGGGAAGGCTATCTCCGAGCAAGCTGGATATGGAAGAAAAAAGCAGATCATCGGACTCGTCATCGAGGGACGAGAATTGCGGGTAGTCGCCGCGATGGCTGTGAAACTTGAGGATGGCTTGGCTGCGCCCATAGGCCTTCCGAACGAGGGGCTCGACAAATTCGGTCGGCCAGGTCACGCGATCCGGAGTACGAAGGGAGCAGGCCGAATAGGGAATTGGGACAATGTCGCGAGCCACGAAGACGTGGCGGTCTTCACTCGCGGCGCGGCCGCAAAGCGCGAGAGCCACCGCTTCGCAGCCGTCCGCTGGCAGGAGATGCGTTCTCAATTGCTCGTGCTGACTCTTCGTTAGGCGAAGCGCATAGTTTGGCATGGATTTACCTGGCCAACTCGCGCGAGAGCCAGTCGTCGACGAGGGTGAGGTGCGTTGAAACGTCATCGACGCCGGGACGCCAAGGGTTCGCTGGCGTGCGGTGTCTCGACCATCTTTGGTAGTTCTCACCGCAGAGGAGCTGGAAGGACAAAGCTGCAATGGCCCGCCGGTCCGTCCGTTCGAGCGGCGGAAAAAAATAAACCATATCGATCTGGCTGTCGGCATAGCCTCCCGGAATTTGAAGAGCTAGGCGGGCTACGGCCACGTTATAGCCGCGAGGCAACTTCCATCCGTGGATGAGAAGCCAAAGCTGGCCGGCGTCTCTCACCGTTTCCCACTCGAGATGCAAGCTGTCGAGATACTGCTCGTCTGCGGCGGGGAGGCTAAATTGCCGGCGGAGGGCCGCAGCGGTGCGACCCTCCGTGGTGTCCTTGGCCATCGTGGTGAAGCGTTCTACTTGATGTTTGTGAAGGTGAACTTCTTGGTCGGGCTGGATCGGTTCCGGCTGGCGGCCATGAAAGTGTTCGTAGAGTTTGAATTTGTCCGGGGTCTTTCCCACGAGTTCGAGAATTTGCTTCCCAGTGAGAACGGGCGTGTGGACTACACGGCGTTCCTTATCGATTCGAATGACGTAGCGTTTCGCGTGCGGAACCAGCCGGTTGTTGCGAGCGTACTCTTCGACATCAACTTCCTCGATGACAACCTCTGGCGTTCCATTTTGGATTGGCTCGGCTTCACTCATAGAGGAGACCTCCGTGGCTCCACATAAAGTGTACCATAAATGGCCAGAAAATATACAACCAATAAATAAAAACTATTGACTTTGGGGCTAAATCCTATATACTTCTTGTGTTGGAGGAGGCCCGTGATGGCTGTAGAGACCACAAAGCGAACCATGACTTTGAATTTGACCGATGCCGAGATGCAGGTGCTAGAAGCGTTGTCGGCGCAGAAAGATTTGAGTAAGACGGCCGTGATCCGGCAAGCCTTACGGTTATATCAACTGGTGGATCACCGTCTGGCGAGCGGCGAAAAGCTGTTTTTTGAAGACGAAGCGAAGCGTCAGAAAGAGTTGATGATGATATGAGTTCGCGGCGGAAATCGCGCCTCAAGCGAGCCGGCAAGAAGGAGCTGGTCGCGGCGGAAATTGTCGACGCACTCTCGAAAGACGAGTTGCTGGCGACTCATTTGGATTGGGAGCCAGAGAGGTTGCAAGCGTTGAGAGAGCTGCTGGACGCGAAAGAGCCGTGGCCTGAGCACTGGCACTGGGATTGGAGCAAGAAGGCGGGGCTGCTCGACTTCATGGCGTATCGGTGCATGGGCATCGAATGCGAGGGCCGAATGCAAGGGCTTTTGATGGCGTCGACGATTGCGCGCTCGTCGCGGGTCGGGCCGACTGGCAAGGCGGTGCTCTATGTAGAGTACATCGAGAGTGCTCCTTGGAATCTCAAAGACTTGGTGGACGAACCGAAATTCTCGGGTGTGGGGATCGCGCTTTTAGAAGCGGCGATTGAGTTAAGCGAGGAGGAAGGATTCGGTGGAAGGATCGGATTGCATTCCCTGCCGCAGTCGGAGGCTTTCTACCGGAAGTACATGACGGACCTGGGCCCGGATCCGAATCATCAAGGGCTTCATTATTTCGAAATGAGTGCCGAGCAAGCGCGCTTGTTTCTAGAAGGGAGGAAATGAAAGTGGTGCGTATGAGCGATGAATTGTTTCTGAAGCGAGCGGCGGAAGAAGACGGATGCATGATTTCCGCAGTCGGTCTTCAGCCGCTTCATGCCAAGAAGGCCGAGCCGGTCCAGCAGGCGGGGGAACCGGTTCGTTTTGCGTTCAGCACGTTGATCAGCTACCGCAGGCGAGCTCTGCGGATGACGATGGAAGACGTTGCGCAAAAAGCCAAAGTGGAGTTGGACGAGCTACTAGAGATTGAAGAGAACTCGTCCTACATCCCTGAAGTGAGGACCGTGCACCGATTGGCCGACCTGCTGAAGCTTCCGATTCCGCAATTGTTGGTTCTTTCCGGCAATGCCAAAGCGGCAACGGCGGAGCTAACGGAGGCAGCCGTGCGGTTTGCAGCGCGCTCGCGGGCCGTTGAGAAACTCAATCCAGAGCAGAGCGATGCTCTCAACGAGTTCGTGAAGGTTTTGGTCGAACAGAAAGAGAAAGAAGCAAAGAAGAAATAGCACGAGGTGCGAGCTTTGCGAAACCTGTATCTTCGGAAAACCACAGCAGCCGAAATCGACGAACAAGTCCGTAAGGTTCTAAAAGGGCTTGGGAACCCAAGGCCGCCTCTGCGGCTAAGCGACGTTCGCGAACTTCTGAAGCTCGACCGGCAGTATTACAGCAAGGACGCGGACGGGATTCTGCGCGAAACGATCAGCAGATTGAAGGTCGCAGGAAAGCAGATCTTGCGGAGACCCGCTTTATTGTTGGAAGCGATCCGCAAAGCCGAACTCAAGGCCCTCTACGTTCCGGACCGGAAGATTATCCTGATCGATCAAACCGAGCCGGAGATTAAGCAAAGGTGGAACGAAAGCCACGAGGTGATTCACAGCTTGCTCGAGTGGCACGGGCCGGTGATGCTCGGGGATGACAAGCTCACATTGAATCTCGTATGCCATGACCAAATTGAAGCGGAGGCAAACTACGGGGCGGGACGTTTGCTGTTCCTGCAGGGAGAATTCGAACGCGTCGCACGCGATTCGAAATGTACTCTCGAAGAAATCCGAGCTATCGGTGGGGCTTTCGGGAACAGCATCACTTCGACCCTCTGGCGTTTTGTTGAGCTGATGCTCGAGCCCGCGCTCGGTGTGGTGAGCCAACATCCCCGGTACACGGATGGCAAGTTCGATCCGAACGACCCGTGCCGGTATTTCATTCGTTCGTCGGCGTTCCTGGGACGATTTTCGAATGTGGACGAGACCGCCGCGTTTGCTCTGTTGCGGAGCAAGTCTAATTGGAGAAAATACGGCCCCATCGCCGACGACGAGGTGGTGTTGAGGGACGACAACGGCGAAAGCCACGTGTTTCAGCTGGACGCCTTTCACAACCATCACGAGACACTGGCGGTGTTTGTGTACAAGCGTGCATTATCGAAGAAGGTCGCCGTCGCTGCTGGGTTGGAAATTTCGGCGAAGTAGTGCGTCGGATTGCAGGTTGATCAGAGGAGTTGGGATGCCGAATCACGATGTCCATTGGCCTGTTGGTACGGCAAGCGGCGGGGCCTATGCGCTGTACATGAGCTATGGGCAGCCGCCGTGTCATGTCATTGCCGAAACGTTAGGTGGGGCGGTGGGCGGATGCGCCGGGGGTGTTCTGCCGGACCGGATTGACACACCCGACTCCCCGAGGCACAGGGCCGACGCCCACACCATGGCGCTGACCGGCGCAATTGGTTGTATTGTGCAGCAGAATCTTCCTGACTGGCAGGTGTGGCTGCGAGCACGGGCCGACGAATTCGCAAGGATGGGCGCGGCGAGTACTTCCGGAATTGATCAGTTTTTATTCATGCTTGGGGAATTCTTCTGCCGATTCCTGGTGGGGTTGATTGCGGGCGTGCTGGCCGGATATGCTTCACACTTGGTTTTGGATTTCTTCACGCCCGCTTCCTTACCGATTTTCTAAGGCCGTCATCCTTGCGGAGCGGTTGAGTAGACCGTTAGTCTGCATACTAGTGTTGGTCTTGACAAGGCTTCCCGCACATCGATAGCCTCAGGCAAAGACCTACTTTGACACGACCGACTTACGTCCAGCCGAACCTCAGTCCCCGGTCATCCGAGGAGTTCCTGGCGTACCACCTTCAGAATGCGAATCTGCTGCAGCATCCCGATCACCGCAACGCGGACGGCGAACGGGAATATGGATCGAATGTGGAGTTTTGGCGAGAGGTCATCGATGGGTCGATCTCGGCTCTCCGGTGGGTTCGACTTGTTAATTTCCAAATCAGCGGTTGGTTCCCTCGGTCTCCAGGCCTTTTTCACACACAGTTTGCTGCTGAACGGCGCCTAGTCGCGGACAGTCATTTAGAAGATCAAGATGGCGCCCAGATTTACGATCCCCATGGAAAAGCCAGCATGATCGAAGGGGGATTGGGGAGCGTCCGATTTCAAAATGTGAAGATCGAGGGCGACGATTGCTGGTTGTGTACCGCAAGTGACGATGGGTACTGCCATACGGGGGTGCCACTGGCGATACCAGATCGTCTTTTGCAGCACCACCGTGTGGATATGGGAGATCGCTTTGCAATTGTGGGAAGGCTGTGGTTTTTGCCGCCGTTTCTTTCCGAGCGATTCGGTCATCTGTTAGGAATTCCGCAACTGTATCTGTACGTTGACCGTTTGGATCGGACGACGCCTTCGACCGGAGATCAATTCATTTCCCCGATGGTCTTTTTTACGAGCCGAACGGCGTCGGGCGAGCTTCAATCCAGCGTTACCTACGTGAACTGCTTGTCCAAGAGCCCGAAGGAAATCGACGCTGCCGCCGAATGGTTGAAATGGTATACGAACCGATATCACGGCGAAATCAAAACGAATTTTGATCAGCAACGGCCTATATTTGAAAACGCTCCGTTCAGCCTGCAAAAGGTAATGACTGGACGCGCCGACCTTGCCGAACTCCAGTCGATCATCACGAATGAGGAGTTGCGAACGGAGCTTTTGCAATCGACGCGAGCGATCATCCTCAACAATCCCATATTTGGTGACAGAGTGGCGGGAGACAAAATCGCCGGAGACGAATATGAGATCGGCCGCTCGGAGATGAAGGTCTCATCGAGCGGCGACGACTCGAAAGAGGGAACTCTCGATGGGAGTGGAGGAGGGGTTTTGTCCATATCAAATGCGATTGTCGCGAAGCTGGGTCAGATTGCCGGTCTGGCCGGGATAGCCTTGGGAGTACTCCTCGTGGTTTTCAGGAGCACGTTGGAGAAAGACTTTTTGCCAAAGGGCGGACTGAATAGTGATCAGGCTTATCACATCATGTTTGCGGTTCTGCTCTTCACCTGCGGAATCGCCTCTGTGGGAATCCTGGCTTGGATCATTGGAAAATCGGTAAAAGGGCCCGTGCCGACGAGCCTGATTTTGATCCTAGCGGGTTTAACGATCTGCATAGTGGTCGCTGCGGTATTCATTGGGTCCAAGACGGCGGCACAGCAAGAAAACGTGGACACAGGTAAACGGCCGGAGCCCCCAGCACCGCAGGCGCCGACATTCCACGATACCGATCGAGACGGAAACAAGTACGTTGTGAACTGGGATTCAGACCCGAACTGTTCGGGTTTCGATCATGCGGCAAGCCACCGGTGCAACTTCACTCATACACAGATGAGTTTCGCCGGAGATAACACGCCTTACGATCACTGGGACCTGAAGTTCGAGGCGCCTGGTCCGGTGACTTCGGTGATTTGCCAGACGACAGGCAGTAACGAATTCAACCAAGTGAAAGGCGATAACAAAGGAGAAATCGACGGACATTGGGCAAGGTGCCAGGGTTGGATCAACGGGGGAGATGCTCCGATTCACATGACCGCTTACTACCAGCAGCATTGGTAGCGGTGCGCGATAGCTGCATTTTTGTGGTCAAAAGTGGAGCCGGTAAGAAATGAAGACTCGAATAAATCGACTACTCGTATTTGACTGGCTAACAGGTACTCTGAACGGAGGGGGCCAATCCACTTTTTGGCGAGAAATTTTGTGTACAACTTGTGTACAGGAATGCGGTTTTGAAGGGCCTGAAATTGGACCTAAGCAACGCAGAATCAACAACAGACTCGTGAGCTACAGGCCCAATGACGCGTGGCAACAACTCTTCTACTTTATCGTACCCTCGATTTCCTGGCAATTGACCTCTCTGCCTGGTGTCTTCTCTTTTTCCTCGTGGCATGATGAAGGCGTGGCACAGCAACTCCACGCCCCGTTCGATGCCGTATACCGCCGGGTGCAGCTTCTTCAGCTTTTCACCATTGCCGGGATGACCGTCGAAGCGGGAGCTTCGCTGCTGGCCGCGAGGCTCGCTCGGAGTCCAGCCTTGCTGGCTTTCGGCGGCGACAGCTTAGTCGAACTACTGTCTGCCTCCGTGGTCCTCTGGCGATTTGCTTCACTGCGGAGGTCCCAAGATGCGATACAGCGCGCGGAGCGCCGCGCTGCCCGGCTCGCCGGCATCCTCTTGCTCCTGCTCGCGGCCTTTGTCGCCGCGGTGGCCTTCCTTGGCCTTCTCGGTTATCACCCGCCTCGGCCAAGCCTGGTGGGAATTTTCGTGCTGTGCGCCGCCGTTGTGGTGATGCCGTGGCTCGCCCGCGAAAAACGAAAAATTTCGGCTGCCACCGGCAGCGCCGCGCTGCGCGCCGACGCCGCCGAATCCAGCGTGTGCGGCTATTTGTCGTTGATCGCCCTGGCGGGCTTGCTGGCCAACTTTGTTTGGAATCTGGGACGCGCGGATTCCATCGCCGCGATCGCGCTCATCCCGTTCATTCTCTACGAAGCCCGCGAAGCTGTGCGCGGCAAACCCTGCGCCTGCCACTGAACGCAGGCCCGCCTACGCTTATTTTCTATCCGACATTCCCAGCCCGATTACCTTAATGCCCGACTCTTCCAATCTCTTCCGTACCGCCTCGGCGATGCTCGCTGCGCCGGGCGTATCGCCATGGATGCAGATAGTTTGTGCGTCCACGGGCACAACTTCGTCTTCGCGCGTCAGTACTCCGCTGCCCTCGGCAATGCGCACCGCCTGCGCCGCCGCAGCTTCCGGCTTATCCAGCAGCGCGTCGCGGAATTTTCGCGCGCGCAGGCTGCCATCCTTCTCGTATCGCCGGTCGGCGAACGCTTCCGCCGCCACGTGAAATCCAGCCGCGCGGAATTCCTCCAGCATCACGGAGCCCGCCAGGCCAACCATAACCACATCCCGGCGCCAACGTTGCACGCCCTCTGCGACTGCGCGGGCAACTTCCCTGTCCCGCGCCGCCTGGTTGTAGAGCGCTCCGTGGGCCTTTACGTGGGCAACCTGCGCCCCGCATTTTTCCGCCACCTCCGCCAACTCCGCCACTTGCCGGTACACCGAGTCGCGGATTGCCTCCGGCGCCAAGGCCAGCTCCAGCCGCCCGAAATTCTCGCGGTCCTCATAGCCCGGATGCGCGCCCACGGCCACGCCATGACGCAGCGCCTGCTCGATCGTCGCGCGCATCATCGCCGCATCGCCGGCGTGACCACCGCTGGCCACATTCGCCGAAGTGACGAAGTGCAGCAGCGCTTCCTGCGTGCCGTCCGCCAGCATCTCCGGCAGCTCGCCCATGTCGCAGTTCAGATCGATGCGCCTCATGCGAAAAGCTGCTCCTCCGAATTCAGCAATCCCTGCTGCTCGATCCACAATGCTCGCGCCTGTTCGAACGACACTTCGGAAAATCGCACCGTATCCCGCGGCCGCAACTGTCCCAGCCTGTGCAGGTCCGCTCCAATCGCGTTGGCGATCTTTGGATAGCCGCCTGTGGTCTGTTGCTCCACGAACAAAACGATCGCCTGCCCCGACGGTGTCACCTGGATCGCCCCCAGCGGCGCGCCTTCGCTGATCATTTCGCGCTTCTCGCGCGTGGCCAGCCTTGGCCCCTCCAGTCGCAGGCCCATGCGGTTCGACTCCTGGCTCACCAAAAATTCCTCCTCGAACAGCTTCTTGCGCATCTCTTCCGCAAACCATTCCCACTGCGGCCCTCGCGTCACGCGCAACGTCTTCCTCGGCCGCAGCGCTTCCAGCACGCCACTTTTCATTTTCCGCTGGCGGATCCGCTGTGTCACTTCACCCACCGGCAGGATATCGCCCTTTTTCAACGCGCGCCCTTGCCAGCCCCCCAATCCGCTCAGAAGATGCGTGGACGCGCTCCCCAGAAATTCCTCCACCACGATGCCCCCCGCCACGCAGAGATAACATCGCGCAAAATCCCGCGTTGCGCCAAGCGTCACACGCTTCCCCGGCAGGATTGCGTGCGCCCTCCATGTTGTCAGTTCTTTTCCGCCGAGCTGTGCTCCAAAATCTGCGCCAGCCAGGCAGATCACTCCGCCTTCCGGAAACGCAAACGTTCCGCCCGCCAGCGTCATCTCCAGCGCCGCTTTGCCCGGAGCATTGCCCACCAGCCGGTTGCCGATTTGCAGCGCCACCGGATCGGCCGCTCCCGAAGGCGAAACGCCCACTGCGCCAAAACCCGGGCGCCCCAGATCCTGCACCGTGCTCAGCAGCCCCGGCGATTCCACCACCAGCGAACTCATGCGCGGCTTCTCCACGCGTATTCCTCGCGCGAGATCGGCCGGAAACGCACCTGGTCGCCGATGGCGATCCATCCCATCGGCTCGCGGTCCTTCTTGAAAATTTCCAGCGGTGTCCTGCCAATCAGCCGCCAGCCGCCCGGCGTGGCGAAGGGATAGACCGCCGTCTGGCGTCCCGCGATGGCCACGCTTCCCGCGGGCACTTCCTTGCGCGGAGTTTCCAGCCGCGGCATGGCAATCTCTCTTGCCACGTCGCCCAGATACGCGAAGCCCGGCGCGAATCCCAAAAAATACGCGTGGTACGTGCGCGTGCAATGCAGCGCGATTACTTTCGCTGCCGTCAGCCCGTTCTTCGCCGCCACCGCGTCCAGATCCGGCCCGAACTCCCCGCCATAGCACACCGGTACCTCCACCAGCCGCGCTTTCGTCGCCGGCAGCGTTTCCGCTCGTTTTTCGTATTCGGTGATTCTCGCCTGCGCTTCGGCGTGGTCCACCGCCCTGGCATCGAAGGAAATCAGCAGGGAACTATACGCCGGCTGGATGTTGCGGATCCACGCGACCCGCTCGCATTGCAACAGGTGCAGCAGCCGCACCACGCGTTGATGCGTCGCCGCGCCGATTTCTTCTCCCAAGTACACCAGCAGCGCCTGGTCGCTTGCGGCCTGAAATCGCACTGCTTCTCCCCGCGCCCCGCTCCCTATTGCACGAACCCGATGTTCGCGCCGGGCATCGGCCCGCCTTCCGGACCTTCCTTGATCGGGCCGTGCTGCGCCTCAAACCGCGAAATGTTCTCGCCCAGCGCCCGCCAGATGCGCTTGGCGTGACCGGGGCTCACGATCACGCTGCTCATCAGCTTGCCGTGCGTGCCGTTCGGAAAGACGTACACGAAGTTCAGCGTGAACTCTTCGGCGTGGTGCTGGATCATCACCAGGTTGCTGTAAGCGCCTTGCAATTCCTTTTCGTCCGCCTTGATCTGCACCTGCCCCGGCGGGACAACCTGCTTCTCGTCCATGTTTCTCTCCCCGAAATTCCGCTTCCAAAGTACCATAGCCCGCCCCCGGTCCCATCCTCTCCCCCTATTCGCGGGCTTCCGCGGCCGTGCTTTTCCGCAACTCCGAGAAAAGTTCTATTGACACCCGCGGTAGTTAATTCTACTTTAGAGAGGAAGTTAACTATAGTTAATATGACCGATGGCGGACATATTCTCCAAGCGGCTCTCCACGTCCCCGGCGCTCCCAGCGGAACGCCCGGGGGAATCCGCCTGGCGTCGCGCCCTCACGCTGCCCTCGCTTCCCGAATCGCATCGCTCCGTCCCGATCTCCCACAGCGCCTCCTGGTTCCGCAAGGTACTGGCCTTCGCCGGGCCGGGTTATCTCGTTGCCGTTGGCTATATGGACCCCGGCAACTGGGCCACCGACATCGGCGGCGGCTCGAAGTTTGGCTATACGCTGCTCAGCGTTGTGCTCATCAGCAATTTTCTGGCGATGTTTCTCCAGGCCCTTTCCGCGAAGCTCGGCATCGCCACCGGCCGCGACCTCGCGCAGGCCTGCCGCGACCACTACTCCCGCCGCATGACCATTTTTCTCTGGATCGCCTGCGAACTGGCCATCGCCGCCTGCGACCTCGCCGAGGTCCTGGGCTCCGCCGTCGCGCTCAAACTTCTCTTTCATATTCCCTTGCTGCTCGGCGTGGTCTTGACCGCGCTCGACGTCTTGGTGGTCCTTGCCCTTCAAGGCCGCGGATTCCGCCTCATCGAAGCCTTCGTGGTCACCCTGATCGCCAGCATTGCCCTCTGCTTCGCGTATGAAATTTTCTTCGCCCGCCCGCTGTGGCTCCAGGCCGCCTACGGTTTTATTCCCCAGGACGAAATTCTGCGCAACAAGGAAATGCTCTATATCGCCATCGGCATCCTGGGCGCCACGGTGATGCCGCACAACCTCTATCTCCACTCGAGCATTGTGCAGACGCGCGCCTTTGGCCAGAGCCCTTCCGAAAAGCGCGAAGCCCTGCGCTTTGCCGTCATCGATTCCACGGTCGCTCTCCTCTTCGCGCTTTTTATCAACGCCGCCATCCTCGTTCTCGGCGCTGCAGCCTTCCACACGCGCGGCCTCGACGAGGTTGCCGATATCGCCGAAGCGTACAAGCTCCTCAGCCCAGTGCTCGGCGCCGGCCTCGCCAGCACGCTCTTCGCTTGCGCGTTGCTCGCCTCGGGACAGAATTCCACGCTCACCGGCACTCTGGCCGGCCAGATAGTCATGGAAGGTTTCATCGAAATGCGGCTCAAGCCGTGGGTTCGCCGCCTGATGACGCGCTCTCTCGCCATCCTTCCCGCCATTCTCGTCATCGCCATCGCCGGCGAAAAGAAGCTCACCGCGCTGCTGATCCTCAGCCAGGTGGTTCTCAGCTTCCAATTGCCCTTTGCCGTGATTCCGCTGGTGCAATTCACCGCCAACCGCGCCAAGATGGGGGAATTCGTCAACTCCCGCGCCACCACCGTCATTGCCTGGGGCGTCGCCGCCGCCATCCTGTTCTTCAACGGCGAACTCCTCTGGCTCATCTTCAAAGGAGCCTAGAGGAGGTAGTGAAGTAAAGAAGCAACGACGTAAAGACGTAAAGAAATGCCTTCCCTTAAGATCGATCCTGCAGCGGCCGCCTATTGAGGCCCGAAATTTGGATCCCGAATGACTGCACGCGGACGGTGCTCGTCCCTTGTTCTTCTCTTCATCTTCAGGTTGTTTTCTTCCTTATTCCCCGTAGTGCTTGCCTTCATGCCAGTCTCTTTTCTCTCTTGCCTCTGTGACCTCTCTGTCAGAAACGCTGGCTCCCCTGTTTCCCAACTTTCACGCCCGCCCCTCGTTGCTTCTTGCTTCCTGTCCTTACATCTTTACTTCGTTACTTCTTTACTTCATTCTTTTCTTGGGTGACTCCCGATGAACACTACCTCGAAAAAGTCCCGGCTCCTCCCCAAAATTGCCCTCACCGTTGTCGTCGCGCTGATTTTTCTTTCCATTGGTCTTGGCGCCCTGCATAAAACCCCCTGGCAGGTCCCCGCGGAGGAAAAAGCGCGCAAGAATCCGTTATCCGCCAACGCCGCCAATTACAACGCGGCCAAACCCATCTATGACGAATACTGCTCCAATTGCCATGGCGACGCCGGCAAGGGCGACGGCTCCGACGCCATGATGTACGACCCCGCGCCCAGTGACCTGACCGACGCGGCGCACATGAACAAGCTCACCGACGGCGAAATCTATTACCAGATCACGCAGGGCCGCAAACCCATGCCGTCGTTCCGCACCAAGCTCACCGAAGAGCAGCGCTGGCAGCTCGTCATCCTTGTCCGCACCTTCTCCGGCGCCCTCGCCTTCCCGCCCGCGCCGCCCAAAACTCCCCAGCCTCCCCAGTCCACCCCGCCCGTGCCCCCCGCCACGCACTAGCGCCAAAAATAAAAAGGGCCGGTCAACGTCGACCGGCCACCGTGCTTCTTTTCCTTTACTTCCTTTACCTCATTTCTGTCCTTTACTTCACATTTTGCAGCGCTGCGGCCACTTCCTTGATATCCGGCACCACGGGAATGTCGTAATCCTTTTTCCACGCGATCTTTCCATCCTTGCCCACGATAAAGATCGACCGCCCGGTGATCCCCTTATCGGCCAGGTACATCCCATACTTTTCGCTCATCGCGCCTTTGGGATGAAAATCCGCCAGCAACGAATATTTTATGCCCATCTTCTCGGCGTACGCCTTGTGCGACCACACGCTGTCCACGCTCACGCCAAGCACTTCGGCGTCCAGAGTGTCGAAATTCCGCATGTCATTCACGAAGCAGGCGTGCTCGTTGGTGCAGGTCGGGCTCCAGTCCAGCGGGTAAAACACCAGCACCACCCGCTTCTTGCCCGCGAAATCGGAAAGCTTCACTTCCTTCTTGTTCTGGTCTTGCAACGTGAAATCCGGTGCCGCTTGGCCAGCTGCGATGCTCATAGGTTCACCCTCCGGTGCATTTTAAGTGCACCAGCATCTTACCCAATCCCACGCGCCGCCGCCAAACGCCGCTTCCCCGGCCACGCGTCGCGCATTACACTCTCCAGGATGCTCAGTCTCAAGGAAGTTGTGGACCGCTACCAAGCACTCGCCGGCTCAACCGGCGCATCCGTCCTGCTCTCCGCGTTCGGATTGTCGCCCCAGGAAACCTCCCGCCTGTTCAGCGCGCTCGACGAGGACTACCACATCAGCCGCTTCCTGCATTTTTCTTGTGCGAAGGGCCAGCGCTACCATGTTGCCGGCGAAGACGTCACCCACGTCTCGATCGATCCCGGGATCTCCTCGCTCCTCTGAGTTTACGGCGAGCGCCATTTCGCCCGAGGCCAAGTAAAATGTGCCGTTGGCTCGCCTTGACGGAGGATCCCATCGCGGCCTAACATGACACGAATTTTGCCGGTCGCCGCCAATTGGGTGCGGGCTGCATATTCTGTCATACAACGGATAACGCGGAGCAGCGAGCTGAAATCTAAAATCATTCCCCGGCATCGTCGAGCTGCGAAGGATAGAACATGATCTTGAAGCAGTTTTATTTGCCTTGTCTTGCGCACGCTTCCTACTTGATCGGCGATGAGGAAACCCGCGCCGCCGTTGTCGTCGACCCGCAGCGCGACACCGACCACTACCTGGCCTTCGCCGCCGAACACGGCTTGCAAATCAAGCACGTCTTTCTCACCCACCTCCATGCCGATTTTCTTGCGGGACATCTTGAGTTGCGTGATCGCGCCGGCGCCACCATCTACCTGGGCCGCGCGGCAAAGGCCGGCTACGCCTTTCACCCCATGGGTGATGGCGACAAACTGGAATTCGGACGTGTCCGTCTGGAAGTCATGGAAACCCCGGGCCACACCCCGGAATCCATCTCCATCATGGTGTTCGATCGCAATATCAGCGAAAGCCAGCCGTACGCCGTCCTGACCGGCGACACTCTTTTTATCGGCGATGTAGGCCGTCCCGATCTGCGCGCGTCGCTCGGCTGGTCGGCCACGGAGCTCGGTGGCCTGCTTTTTGATTCGCTGCACTCCAAACTTCTCGGGCTGCCCGATCAAAGCCTTGTCTATCCCGCGCATGGCGCGGGTTCGCTATGCGGCAAAGCACTAAGCAAGGAAACCTTTTCCACGCTGGGCGAGCAGCGCCGCGTGAATTACGCCTTGCAGCCGATGAGCAAGGAAGCTTTTATTGAAGTTGTTACGGCCGACCAACCGGACGCTCCGGCTTATTTCACCTACGACGCCGTGCGCAACAGCGAAGAGCGCCCGACGCTGGAACAGGCGCTGGCCAGGGAGATGAACCCCCTGACGCTCGATGCCGTTCTGCAACTTCAGGCGACGGGTGCGCAGATCCTGGACACGCGCGACCCGGATCAATTCGGCGCGGCGCATCTGGCCGGGAGCATCAATATCGGGCTGGCAGGACAATATGCCACCTGGGCGGGGACGATCCTCAACCACACCGATCCCATTGTCATTATCGCCGCTCCCGGCCGCGAACAGGAATCCGCCATTCGCCTGGGGAGAATCGGCTTCGATCACGTTGCTGGATACCTGCAAAGCGGACTGAGCGCGTTGCAATCGCGGCCGGATTTGGTCGGGTCCACCGAACGCCTCAGCCCGCAATTCGCCGCCGAAATGCTACAGGCTGGCGAACCGCCGCTGGCCGTGGATGTTCGCGCGCCGCGCGAACGCGATTCCAAGCGCATCGATGGCAGCGTGAGCCTGCCTTTGAACCGCCTGCTGGAGCAATGCCAATCGCTGCCGAAAGATCGCCCGCTGCTGGTCTATTGCGCGGGTGGCTACCGTTCCTCCATCGCGGCCAGCCTTTTGAAATCTCGCGGTTTTCAGCACGTTGCGGAAATTGCCGGCGGCATTGCCGCTTGGGAAGCCGCCAAGATGCCCCTCGGCCTCGCCCAACCGCAAACGGCGTAACTCACGCCGGAGGCTTGGGCTGCGTGCTTCAGAAAATTAATTTCAGAGAGAGCTGGATTTGCCGCGAGTTGCCGGTGGTGTGGTTAATGATGCCGAAGCCGCTGCCGCGCACAATGTTCGCCGGCAAGCCGAAATTTACGATATTAAACAGATTGAAAAATTCCGCGCGGAATTCCACCATCCCCAGGTCGTTTTTGCCGCGCTTGCCAAAGGGCGTGTCCTTGATGAGAGCGAAATCCCAATCCTGATAGCCCGGCCCGCGAAAGGTGTTTCTTCCCAGAGTCCCGAATCGTCCCTGGTTGGGTCCGGTGCCGCCGGGCAGGCCGATGGGAATGAAAAAGAACGAACTGTTGTTGTCGCCCAGCCCGAAGTAGTCCTCGCGGCGCGTGCGGCTGGTGGAAAAATTCGGCATGGTCACCAGGTCCGGACGATCCGTGCCTCCCGCGCCGGCATCGGTCTGCTGGATCCCCGAAAACACCGTGAAGGGAGGCCCGCTGGTGAAAACTGTGATGTTCATCAGTTGCCAGCCTTGCGTCACGTACTTGCTCACCGGCTGCAGGAAGCTCAGTTTGTCGAATGCCAGCGACTGGAACAAGCTCACCGCGAACACATGCGTCTCATCGAACGTAGACGGACCTTTCTCCGCGCGCTGGTCCAATGGATTTTGTGCCAGCGCTTGCAACGTGGTCCCCGCCCCGCCGGTCGAAGCGCCCACCACGGCGCTCGTGTCGTCCAGCGATTTTGAAAATGTGTAGCTGGCCGCAAAATTCAAGCCGATGCGATTGAACGTGCCCACCAGGCTGGTCTGCAATGCGTTGTAGCTGGAATGCGAATCGCTGTTCATAACGTACTCGGGCCCGTAGCCGGCAATCGCAGTGCCTGAGGAACTGAATTGCGTGTAGGGCGCAAACGCCGGCCCCGCGCCGGCGTATCCATTCGGCACAAATACGCGCGGCAGGTGGACGCCCGCCGTGCCCACGTAGGAAACATTCCAGCGCAGCGGCCCGAAGTTTTCGTCCACGCCCGCGGTGTAATTTCCCACGTAACCGTTCCGGAAATCGCGAGACATCACGCTCACGCTGATCAACTGCGTCTGATTCCCTGGCGTCAGTGATTCCAGGTCCTTTTGAAAGCGCGGCACGTCAATCGGCGTGTTCGCCGGCGTCTGCGTCGTGCCGTTTCCGGGAAATAACAATTGGCCGGAAGTCGTGTACGGCTCCGGCACTTGCAGCGGCACAATCGAGCTCGAAAAGGGAACCGGCGTTCCCGGCAGCGCCGTCGCCAGCGGCTGCACGGTGAACGGAAACCCCCCGGTCGCGAAATTGTCCTGCCACAGATTGGGCAACTGCGTCATGATCGACCCGCCCGCGTGCAGCACGGTGTGTTTCGTCAGCGTGTAGTCCACGCTCAACCGCGGCCCGAAACCTCTCCAGTCCAGCGGGTAAATCGGTTGCGGATTGAACAGAAATTCCTGGGTCGCGCCCGGCGTCTGGAAATTCGCCGGCTTACCATCCGGCCCGATGGGTACGGCGATGGAGGTGCGGTTCTGAGCCTCCTTGATCCGGCTGTTGAGTTCAACGCGCAAACCGTAGCTGATGCTCAGCCGCGAACTGGCTTTCCAGAAATCCTGAAAATAAAAGTTGTACGATTCGCGGTGCACCGCGGCTTCGTCAAATTTGTCGCCTGTCGGCGTCAACCGGTATGGCGCCAGGATGGTGTACTCGTAAGGCGTCGCCGTCAGCAGTCCCAGCAGGGAATCCGGCAGCGGATCGCCCGGCTGGATATTGTGCTGGCCGCTGGCGGAGGGGATGAACACCGGGGAATACGCGGTGCCGCCGCCGAACACGTAGATGCCGTTCGGATTCGTTGCGAACACCGTTGAATCGCGGTTGATGCGGATCTCGCCTCCCCATTTGAACGAGTGGGAGCCGTGCAAGTACGCCATGTCATGCTTCAACTGGAAAACGTTTCCGTAAGAGCCAAAGATCGACCCGTCCGCGGTGTTGAAGCCCTCGTACAAGCCATCCGCCGTTTGCAGGCCCACGTCGGTATGATTCCCGGCTGGAAAAATGGGGGTGCTGCGCACATAGCCGAAAAGCGTCGTGGACGTGAGATGCGGGTTGTAGGTCCGCGCGTAACTTGCCGCCGCATTGCGCTGGTGATCGTAAAATTTTACGCCAAAGGTGGGATCGATCGCCGTCTGGTCGGGGTTCGTCGTCGGGCCATCCACCTGATTCAGGTTGAAGCGCATGAATAGAGTCGCCTTGTCCGAAATTTTGTGGTCCACGCGAATCGAAAACTGGTCCGTGGTGGTCTGCACTTTCGATGAAGCCGCATAGGTGCGCGCGCCGTAGGCGCCGGTCGGGAGATTCGGCAAGGGGTAGCGGTTCAGCAGCGCGGCCATCTGCGAGTTCACCGGCACGGTCAAGGTGTCGCCGGGGAACGTGGTGGTGTCGATGCCTTTGCGCTCGTCCGCGGTCGGCACCGGAAACACCTGCGTCGTGCCCAGCACCTGGCGGAAGCCCGCATATTGCGCGAAGAAAAACGTCTTGTCTTTTCCGTCGTAAATGCCCGGCAGCACCACGGGCCCGCCGGCGGTGGCGCCGAATTCGTTGCGCACGAATGGGGGAATGCGCCGCGGATCAAGGGGATTGGCGTGATCGAAAAAATTCCGCGCGTCAAAGGCCGCATTGCGCACAAATTCAAACGCACTGCCGTGCAAGTAATTCGATCCCTTCTTCGTTATGACGTTGGTATACCCCGATGCGCCCTGGCCGATCTCCGCCGGCATCACCCCGGAACTCGACTGCACTTCCTGGATCGCGTCCACGTTGTAATTCGCAAAGGTGGCGCCGCCAAGTTCCGGGTCGGTCGTGGTCGCGCCGTCCATGGCAAACACGGAGGCCACCCCGCGCTGCCCGTTCGTGGCGAACTGCTGCGTGAAATTCGCTGCGCCGTTGGTATCGGTCATCGTGCCGGCGGCCAAGAGCAAGAGTTTGCTGAAATCGCGTTCGTTCAGCGGCAGGCCGGAGACTTCTTCGCTCGAAAGATGCTCGCCGCCGCTGCCTTTGGGAGTCGCCGCCGGGGGTGGCGGATTCACCAGCAACGTCTGATCCTGCGCCGAAAGAGTTAAGTTCACCGGCGCGGCATTTTGCGCCGCAATTTCCAGCCCCCGCGCCGCTTTCCAGATCTTGCCGGCCACTTCCGCCATCAGCGCATACGAACCGGGTTGCAGATTCGCGAATGCAAACGTTCCGTCCGCGGCCGTACTGGCTTCATATTTCCGGTCACTCCCGGGGGCATGCAGCGTGAGCTTCGCTCCGGCCACGGGTTTTCCAGCGGAGTCGCGCAGCACGCCGCTCCACGTCGTCGCGGAATATCCTGGCGTTCCGAAAAGCAGCAGCGCGGCCAACACCGGTAGAAAGGACCTGCGAAAACGGAAGGGGGCCGCCGTCATGGCTCCAGATTTTACCTTGTTTTACTTGTAAGTCACTTCCCGGCGGCGCACAGGCTGTGCAAAAAGAGCTCCCCCCTGGCTGGCGCACCGGTCGGGAGTATCGCGGATCGAATCACCGCGAAATATCCCGGAGGATTACGCCGGAACCGACTGCTGGAAGCGCTTGCCGACTGCTTCGTGCTCCTTGCGAATTTCCGCGGGCAGCCGGTCGCCAAACTTCGCGAAAAATTCCTTGCTGTCCGCAAGGTCCGTGGCCCAATTATCGGCGTCCACACGGAAGAGTTCGTCCAGCGCTTCCGGTGCGATCTTCAATCCTTCCAGCGTCAGGCCGTTCCGGGTGGGGACATAGCCGATCGGCGTCTCCTGCGCGCTACCGCGGCCTTCCACGCGTTCCAGAATCCACTTCAGCACGCGCACGTTCTCGCCGTAGCCCGGCCACAGGAACTTCCCGTCCGCTCCTTTGCGGAACCAGTTCACGTGGAAAATCTTCGGCGGGTGCGGGATCTTCTTTCCCATCTCCAGCCAGTGCTGGAAATAATCCGCCATGTTGTAGCCGCAGAAGGGCAGCATGGCCATCGGATCGCGCCGCGTAATCCCCACGTCGCCCGTCGCGGCCGCGGTGGTTTCCGAGGCCATGGTCGCGCCCACGAAGACGCCGTGCTGCCAGTTGAACGACTCATAGACGAGCGGCGCCAGCCGTGCGCGACGCCCGCCAAAGATAAATGCGGAAATCGGCACGCCTTCCGGCGCTTCCCACCTGGGGTCAATGCTCGGAGACTGCTTCGCCGGCACGGTGTAGCGCGAATTGGGCTGCGCCGCCACGCCTTTCGAGGGATCCCACTTTTCACCCCGCCAGGTGATCAATCCAGGCGGCGGCTCTGTCCCAATGCCTTCCCACCAGGGTTCGAATTCTGGTGTCATGCCGGTGTTGGTGAAGATGGTGTTGTGGTGCAGCGCAGCCATCACATTTGGGTTGGTTTTCATGCTCGTCCCGGGCGCCACCCCAAAAAAGCCCGCTTCCGGATTGATCGCGCGCAGGTAGCCGTCGGGTCCGATCTTCATCCAGGAGATGTCGTCGCCGATTGTCCAAACCTTGTAGCCCATATCCTGCAGCGAGGAGACCATCATCGCCAGGTTGGTCTTCCCGCAAGCGCTCGGGAAGGCCGCGGCCATGTAGGTCACTCTTCCGCCCGGCGATTCCAGACCGAGAATCAGCATGTGCTCCGCCATCCAGCCCTGCTGCCTTGCCATGTAGCTGGCAATGCGCAGTGCGAAGCACTTCTTGCCCAACAGTGCGTTGCCGCCATAACCCGAGCCGACGCTCCAGATCAGCCGCTCCTGCGGGAAGTGCACGATATACCGCCGCAGAGGATCCAGGTCCCCGATTGAGTGCAACCCCGGCACAAAATCCGATGAATTGCCCAGTTGATCCGTGGCTACCTTGCCCATGCGGGACATAATCCGCATGCTTGCAACCACATACGGGCTGTCCGTGACTTCCACTCCGACCTTACTGATGGGCGATCCCGCCGGCCCCATGATATACGGCACCACGTACATGATCCTGCCGCGCATCGCCCCGTCCAGCAGTTTGCCCACCTTGAACTTCGCGCCTTCCGGATCCATCCAGTTGTTCGTGGGGCCGACGTCGTCCTTCTGTGGCGTGGAGATAAACGTCAGGTGCTCAGTGCGCGCCACGTCGCTGGGATTGCTTCGGTGCAGATAACAGTTGGGATAGGTTTTCTGGTTCAGCTGGTAGGAGTCACCCTGGTTCAGCATGGTTTGCAGGATGTTCTGGTTTTCCGCTTCCGACCCGTCGCAAAAGACAACCTGATCCGGCTTAGTCAGCCTGGCCGCTTCCTCTACCCAGGCTTCCATTGGCGTTGCCACTATATTCCCCCTGAAAATTGCCTAGGCGCCATCGAAGAAAGGCATGGATGCGCCCTGATCCGCCTTGCTCGGGCCGCGGTAACTTTTCGCCGAGTCTAGCGGGATTCTGAAGAGCCTTCTCTGAACCACCTAAGTCTATGTTACCCATAAGCCCTGAAGCAAGTTCGGGAGTCGCCAGCGCGGAACGCCGAGCTCCCAATCGGCTATCGTTTTTTGCTTGTCTCGCGCCAGCGAATGCCCAGGGGGAGGACCGCAGTGGTATTCTCAACCTATGTATGCGCAAAAATTTCAGGTGGATGTGCTGATTCGCGGCGAGCGCCGCCCGTGTCCGCTGGAATGGCTCGATCAATTCGCCATGCGCAATTTCACCAACTCGGCGGACTTTGACGACACGCTCCCTGTCACCGATGGCCGACTCGAAGCCAGCTTTCGCCTCACCCCCGAGCGTTTTGCCGAGGGTCTCGCCGCCTGGCTCACCCATCGCGGCAAAGGGGAAGGCCAACCCGTCCAGGTCGAAGTAAAGGTTTTGTAGCGGCCCCCTTCCGAGGCGGCACTTTTCGGTCGCCGCTGGCCGCGGCGTTGCGGGCGGCCCGCGCTGCGGCATTCCACCGCGCCTGGGTAGCGGCTGCTTCCCGCCGGCCAGCGTGCCAGAATTTCTGTCAATCCGGCTGAAGCAGCGGCGGTGCGTGCGGCCGCGCAGTGGAAGGCGCGCGGCGATCAATCATCCCAAAGGCGCGCCGGTTTCCTGTCTTCTATTTTCCAATTTCCAATTTCGAATTCAGCTTTCTTCCGGCTTTTTGCGCTTCGCCTCAATCACCGTGCGGATCGCCGGCAGCACCTGCATGGCCGCCGCTTCGCCCGCGCGCACCATTTCGTGCGTCTTCGAAAAATCGTCCCACGCGTAGGGCGTCACATCGGGTTCGATAATCACGTCCGCATACCGCCGCCACTCCAGGTCTGAATGCTTCTGGATAATCGTGAACGACCGGCTCAGCACGTCGGTAAACGTCCGCGGATTGCCGCCCAGCCCCGGCTCCAGATATGCGGCGATCACGACTTCCGCGCCCATCAGCAGCAGCCCTTCATAGGGCACCAGCGCCGTCAGGAATCCATCCACCAGCGTGCGCTCTTCATGCTGAATGGGCACAAACAATCCCGGATAGGCGCACGAAGCCCGCAGCGGCGGCCCGATCGGTCCTTTGCGGTAGTAATACACCGGCAGCCCTGCGTTGATATCGGTCGCCGCAATGGCCAGCGGGGTTTGCAACTCCTCGAAATTTTTTGCGGGAGTCAGGCGCGAAAGATATTGCTCCAGCCGCAGATTGGTCGCCAGGCCCAGCCAGGAAGGCGTCCAGCGCCCGAAATCGGTAAACTTCGTGTCGCGCGCCAGCATTTCCATGGCTTCGAGCGAAGCCCCGGCGCAGTAGGCGGCGCCGATCAGGGCGCCGACGCTCGTCCCCGCCACCATGTCGATGGGAATGCCCGCCTCGCGGAAAACGCGCAGCACGCCGATGTGCGCGATGCCGCGCGCGAAGCCGCCCGCCAGCGCAAGCCCCACGCGCGGGCGGTTCGGGTCATCCTTCCCGTTGCCGTTGCTGAACGCGCGCAGCCATTGCTTGGCGCTGCGCATCAGGCTTTCGGCGTTGGCGTTCCTTTCTTCTCCCATACCGGAATTTTAAGTCTTCTTCCGTGCTTACCAAACACCTGTTTGACCCGCGCCTTCCCATTTTGTAACCTGTCCGGTGGTGTGATCCTCGTCGTTCAAGGCCTTCTCATGACCCTGCACATTCAAAAAGCCGTTGTCCTCGGCGCCGGCACCATGGGCGCCCGCATCGCCGCGCACTTCGCCAACGCCGGCCTTCCCTGCTTGTTGCTCGATATCGTTCCCAAAGACGCCGCTCCCGCCGACCGCAACAAAATCGTTCTTGCGGGCCTCGAGGCCGCCAGAAAATCCAAGCCGGCGGCGTTTTTTTCGCCTGGACTCGCTTCCAAAGTGTCGATTGGCAATTTCGAAGATGATCTACCCCGCATCGCCGACGCCGATTGGATCATCGAGGCGGTCGCCGAAAATCTCGAAATCAAGCGCGGCCTGCTCGCCAGGGTCGCGCAGTTCCGCAAGCCCGGCTCCGTCGTCACCACCAACACCTCCGGCCTGCCCGTTCATTTGATCGCCGAAGGCATGCCCGAAGAGTTTCAGCAGCACTGGGCCGGCACCCACTTTTTCAATCCCCCGCGCTACATGAAATTGGTGGAAGTGATTCCCGGGCCGAAAACTTCGCCCGACGTGATCGCGGCGCTCTCCGATTTTTGCGACCGCCGCCTCGGCAAGGGCGTCGTGCTCGCCAAAGACACCCCTAACTTCATCGCCAACCGTATCGGGACCTTCTCGATGCTCAACGCGCTGCGACTCATGCAATCGTTGGACCTGACGATTGAAGAAGTAGACGCTTGCACCGGTCCGGCAGTCGGCTGGCCCAAGTCCGCGACCTTTCGCACGGCGGATATCGTCGGCCTCGACGTGCTGATGCACGTGGTCAAGAACATTTACGAAACCGCGCCCAATGACGAATCGCGGGAAACCTACAAAGTACCCGCGTTCGTCGAGGAAATGGCCAAGCGCAAATGGCTCGGCGATAAAACCGGCCAAGGGTTTTACAAGCGCGTGAAAGGCGGCGAGGGCGAAAGGGAAATCCTGACGCTCGATCTGGGAACCATGGACTATCGCCCTCGTCAAAAGGCGAAATTCGCTTCCATCGAAGCCGGAAAGGCCGTTGAAGATACCCGCGCGCGTCTCCGTGGCTTGCTTGCTCCTTTATTCGGGGGTGAAAAAACCGACAAGGCCCAACAGTTCATCTGGGGCGGTCTCTCCGAAATGTGCCTCTACGCAGGGCGGCGCATGCCGGAAATTTCCGACCATATCGAAGACGTGGACCGCGCCATGCGCTGGGGCTTTGCCTGGGAACTTGGCCCCTTCGAAATGGTGGATGCGATCGGCTTGCCCGCCTTCGCCGAACACATCAAGAAAGAAGGCCGCGCATTGCCCCCGGTGTTTGAAAAGGCGCTTGCCGCTGGCCGCACCAGCTTTTACGAGTCCGCGAAGGGCGAAACTTCCGTCTTCGATCTGGCGACCAGCAAGGCTAAGAAGGTCGAAGAGCCAGCCGGGGTGATCGTCCTCAAACACCTCAAAGATGCCGGCCGCGAAGTCGAACGCAACTCCGGCGCCAGCCTGATCGACCTTGGCGACGGCGTGGTCTGCTGCGAATTCCATTCCAAGATGAACGCCATCGGCGCCGACCTGATCGCCATGATTCACAAGGGCATCAAGCGCCTGGAAACCGATTTCGACGCCATGGTCATCGCCAATCAGGCTACTAACTTTTCCGTGGGCGCCAACCTCATGCTCGTGCTCGTCGGCGCGCAAGAGCAGGAATGGGACGAACTGCACATGGCCGTGAAGCAGTTTCAGAACGTGAACCTCGCCATCAAGTACGCACCGAAGCCGATTGTTGCCGCGCCGCAAGGCATGGCGCTCGGCGGCGGCTGCGAAATCAGCCTGCATGCGGCAAAAATTCACGCCGCGGCGGAAGCCTATATCGGCCTCGTTGAAACCGGCGTCGGCCTCATCCCCGGCGGCGGCGGCACGAAAGAAATGCTGATCCGCGCCAACGAAGCTGCTCCCTCGGGAGACGATCTCGACCTCTTCCATACTCTGCGGCCCGTCTTCGAAAATATCGCCATGGCCAAGGTCGGCACGAGTGCCGAAGAGTGCCGCGAACTCGGCTACCTTCGCCGCACGGACGCCTATTCGATGAATCGCGAACGCCTCGTTGGGGATGCTAAGCAGACCGCCCTCGCGCTCGCGCGCAGCGGCTGGAAGCCCGCCGCGCCCAGTTGGCAGGAAGGGGCGCAAAGCACGCAGATCAAAGTCCTCGGCGAGCCGTTCCTCACGGCCGCCAAGCTGGCCATCCACATGTTGGTGCGCGGGGGCTACGCTTCCGATTACGACGCGCACGTCGCCCGCAAGCTTGCCAACATTCTCGCCGGCGGCGCGCTCTCCGCCCCGCAGTTGGTTAGCGAACAGTACGTTCTCGACCTCGAGCGCGAAGCCTTCGTTTCCCTCTGTGGCGAAAAGAAAACCCAGGAGCGCATCGCCCACACCCTGAAAACCGGCAAACCTTTGCGCAACTGAAGAGGCGCTTGGGGATCCCCTGTAGCTCCGGCCTTCAGGCCTGAGGTTTTCCTTGTGAGTTGGCGTGGTCGAGCGCGGGGGAAAATCTTCACTCCCGGAAGGCGTGAGCTGCAATCTCTTCCCGTAACTGAATAAAATCGTATTGTCTTGGCGCATAAAACCATCTATCTTTATCCGCATGCAAAAACTCCTGGCTCCCCGCGAAGCCGCCAACATTCTCGGCATCAGCTATCCCACGCTGAAGCAGTGGATCTACCGCGGCAAGCTCAAAACCGCCAAAACCCCTGGCGGCCACCACCGCGTCCCGGAATCGGAAATCGACCGCCTCATCCCCAAAGCGCTCAATCGCGGTGATCTCGCCTCCCGGCGCACGAATTATCGCAAGATCAGCGGCCGCAATCAGCTCATCGGCCGCGTCATCGCCGTGAAATACAGCGGCTTGCTCGCCCAAATTACTCTAGCGATCGGTGAGCAGCACATCACCTCCATCATCACCGCCGACGCCGCAAAGGAAATGCGCCTCAAGCCAGGCGAACGCGCCGCCGCCCTGGTTAAATCCACCGAAGTCATGATCCTCCGCGTCTGACGCAAACATGTTCCTTCTCCCCTATCGCTGCCGCCAGTCGGGAACACGGGCTTTAGCCTGTGCCTTTCGCAAATCAGTGGGACGGCTGTCGTGCTTGATCGCTCTTCTGCTTGCTCTGCCTGCTTTTCCATGTCGCGCGCAAACGCTCCGCATCGCCGCCGCTTCCGACCTTCAATTCGTGATGCCAGACCTTGCCGCGCAATACGAGAAACAATCCGGCGAGAAGCTCGCGATCACCTACGGCGCCAGCGGGAACTTCCTGGCGCAAATCCAGAACGGCGCCCCGTTCGATCTTTTCTTCTCGGCCGATGTTTCGTATCCGGACAAACTCGTCGCCGCGCACCTGGCCGATCCGGATTCACTCCGGGTTTACGCAGTCGGCCGCCTCGTGCTCTGGCTGCCCTCGGATTCGCCGATTGATCTTTCCACGGGCCTCAAGGCCCTTCTGGATCCGCGCGTTCAAAAAGTCGCGATTGCCAATCCCGAGCACGCGCCCTATGGCCGCGCGGCCATCTCAGCACTTAAGCGTGCGGATTTCTATGAACGACTGAAATCCAAGCTCGTCTTTGGTGAAAATATTTCCCAGGCCGCGCAATTCGTGCAGTCCGGCAACGCACAAGCGGGGCTGCTGGCGATGTCGCTGGTGATGTCGCCGGCTCTGAAATCCGGGAAGCGGTGGGAACTTCCGGCGGATCAATACCCACCGGTCGAACAGGTTGTCGTTCTACTGAGCGCCTCGCCGAATAAGTCCGCCGCGCTGGACTTCCTGGCGTTTCTCAAGACGCCCGCCGCCCGCTCGATCTTCGAGCGTTACGGCTTTTTTCTTCCTCCATCTCAGGCAGCAGAGAAGCATAAGCTATGAACGGCGAAGCCTTCCTATTGTCGCTCCGGCTGGCAGCTATGGTCTCCTTGCTGCTCCTCGCCTTCGCGCTCCCGCTGGCATACGTATTGGCTTTCTTCAGATGGCCGGGAAAATTCCTTGTCGAATCAGTCGTCGCGCTGCCCCTGGTATTGCCCCCCACGGTCCTGGGTTTCTACGCGCTCGTCGCCATGGGCCCCCGCGGGCCGCTTGGCAAATTCTGGCAAGCGCTTTTCGGTCATTCGCTCGCGTTCACTTTTGCGGGACTCGTCATCGCTTCGCTTGTTTACAGCTTGCCGTTCGCCGTGCAGCCCCTGGTCGCGTCGTTTGAAGCGATGGATCGCCGCCTGCTCGATGCCTCCGCGGTTCTCGGCGCCGGCCGCGCGCGCACCTTCTTCCGTGTCATTTTGCCGCTGGCATGGCCGGGCGTGCTGACCTCGTTGGTGCTGAGCTTTGCGCACACGCTTGGCGTATTCGGCGTGGTACTCATGGTCGGGGGGAATCTACCCGGCATCACACGCACCGTTTCGATCGACATCTACGATCACGTGCAGGCCCTCGACTACGCGAGCGCGAACCGGACTTCGCTCTTTTTGATGCTCGTTTGTTTTGTGATTCTCTCCATTGTATACGCCGTAAACCGCCGCGTTTGGTCGCCTTGGCCTGTGGAATGAGCTGGGCGATGCTCACCGTACGGATTCACAAGGAATTCGCCGGCAGCGGCGACACACCGTTTGTGTTGGCCGTAACCGCTTCCTTCGCCCCGGGATTCACCATTCTGTTCGGTCCATCCGGGGCAGGGAAGTCCGCGTTACTCGATTGCATCGCGGGCCTGCAGCGGCCCGACACGGGGGAAATTCGTTTCGGAAAGGAAGCTTTCTTCGACGCTTCCCGCCGCGTAAACGTGTCTCCGCAGCGCCGAGGACTCGCCTATGTTTTCCAATCGCTGGCCTTGTTCCCGCATCTCTCCGTCGTAGAAAACATCCGCTACGGCCTTGTGAAGCTTGGCGTTGCGGAGCAGCGCAAGCGCATCGAACGCGTTGCCACCGCGTTCCACATCGCGAATCTTCTCGACCGGCGCCCCGCGGAACTTTCCGGCGGTGAAAAACAGCGCGTTGCGCTGGCTCGTGCGCTGGCCACTGGTCCGCGCATTTTGCTGCTGGATGAGCCGCTCACCGGCCTCGACGCTTCGCTGCGCCGCTCGATTCTCGAAGACCTTCGCCTCTGGCATGTTGCCGAACCGATCCCGATTCTTTACGTCACCCACAATCGCGAAGAAGTGGATGCCATCGGCGAACGGGTGCTCACGCTCGCCAACGGCCGGGTCCTGGAATCCGGCTCGCCACGCGCCGTGCTGGATGCGCCGCGTTCCCTGCCTCTTGCCCAAGCCGCTGGTTTTGAGAATGTTTTGCCGGCCAGAGTCGTGGAGCACCGCGCGGAAGACGGCGTGATGCGTATTGCCCTCGAAAACGCCACCCGCAATATCGAAATTCCGCTCGGAGCTGCGGAACCCGGCAGCAAGGTCCGCGTCGCCATCCGTGCGGGCGACATTTTACTGGCCACCGAAGCCCCGCATTTCCTCAGCGCGCGCAACCTGCTTCCCGGAACCATCGAATCCATCGAACGCCGCGGAGCACTGGTGCAGGTTCGCGTAAAAGCCGGCGCTAACTTTTTGGTTCACGTCACCCCCGGCGCCGCCCGCTCTCTGGAACTGGCAACCGGCCAGCTCGTCTGGCTCGTCATCAAGACGCACTCCTGCCACCTCGTATACTAGCCCGAGTTGCATGCCATGAGTTGGGCCGCCAACAACGCCGGATGGTCCTCTCATCAATGGGCCCGGACGGAAAACATTGCCGATTCTCCTTACGATGGTGTGCCGCCACTATGAAAACGCGAATGACTCGTGCCCCGGCTGAGCAGTTTGTACGGCCCATCATCCGGAGCTGCCTTCGCAATTTTGGGGACTACACCCGACCGGATGTCACCGATGAGGAGTTTGACGCTGCCACACGAGCGGGTCTTCGCCCCCGAACCAGGCCTCCCTGGAAAACCGGCTGTTGCTCCTCCGCGGCAAAAGCGTTTTCGGTCTTCCGGATCACATGGCCGGCCACGAAACGTTCGGACACATCCGCCTTTATACGCGCTTGGAGGTCGAGCAGCATTTTCGGAAGTTCGGGTTTTCCCTGGAACGATGCGTCCTCGAATCCGCCAACTCCGAAAACCGCGGCAGGGGACCTCGCAGCCTGCATCGCAGGCTCTATCGATTCTATGAACGGGTGGAATCGAAGTTCAATTTTCTGCGAAAAATCGGAGTCACCTGGTACATGGTGTTCCGAAAGACTCCGTAGCCGTTCCGGAAGCTACTCCGCCGTAATCACCAATGCGGTGCAGGGTTTGGCGCCGCTTCGTGAATAACCGTGCGGCAACTGCGAATCGAAGTACACCGAATCCCCCGTCTCCAATTGCTCGATTTCCGTGCCGACCTTTAGCGCCAGCGTGCCCTTCAGCACGTAGATGAATTCCACGCCGGGATGCTGGTGGAGGCGAATCTTTTCCGGCGCCAGCGGCAGGAATTCCGCCAGGTACGCGTTGAACTTCCGGTCGGTGGCCAAAAAATCCAGCGATTCAAACTCGAATGCCGCATCCTGCAATCCCGGCGATTCCGGAAAACGGAGCCGATTTTTCTTCCGGGTCACGGCAAACGTGCGCTTTTCTTTTTCATCGCCAAAAAAATATTCCAGGCCCACGCTGAAAACCAGCGCGACGCGGGAAAGCGTCGGCAGCGTCGGGTAAAGCTTGCCGTGTTCGAGCTTGGAAAGCAGCGCGGGGGAAAGCCCCGTGTGGCGGCTTAGTTCCACCAGTCCCATCTTGCGGCGCAGCCGCAGGTGTTTCAATTTGTCGCCGATGTGATATTGGTCCAGCGTTTCCTTCAACTGTGGAGCGACCATGGCCTCACCATGCCATCCAGAAGGGAAAAACGGTCTGGAAATTTCAGGGGGAGGATAACACATGCGAATCGCGGGGGTGCCGAATTTTTCCTTCCGCTCAAATCATTTTCACGCCTCAGGGCCATCCTTCGTGCCGCTGGTCTGTTACTATGTTCTTGCACCTCGTGAGGTTAGCCGTGCCCTCGAAAAAATTGAAGCACGCCTCCGCGCCCAAACCTCTTCGTGCGCGCCGAGCGCCGCGTTCCACCGCCAAATCCAAACCCGCCACCCGCCTTGAGGAAGTCCTGCAAAGTGCCGCGAACATTTTCTTCGCCAAAGGCTTCCACGCTACCTCCATCGAAGATGTCGCCCGCGACGTCGGCATGCTCAAGGGCTCGCTCTACTACTACATCAAGTCGAAAGAAGATTTGCTTTTCCAGCTCCTGCTGGCGGGCATCGAGGATGGCGACACCTACATCGCGCGGCAGATCGATCCGCAGGGCGACCCCGTCGAACAGCTCGAACGCGCCATCCGGGCGCAGATCGACTACATCATTCAGAACAAAGTGCCTTTCGGATTGTTCCTGCACGAATTTGATTCCCTCTCCGGAAAACGCCAGCACAAGGTGATTTCGGTGATGTCGCGCTACAACAATCGGTTTGTGGATTTGGTGAAGCGCGGCCAGGAACAAGGCAAGCTGATCGAAGGCGAGCCGTGGCTGGTCGTCAACGGCATTTTGGGCATGTGCAATTGGCTGTATCGCTGGTACGACCCCGAGCAGGTCTCCAGCCCCGAAGAAATCAAGCAGGTCTTCGTGAAAATGCTGTTCAGCGGCCTGCGCAGACACTAACCGGGTTCGCGCCTCGTAAATTCCCGCGACCCGATTCTGCCGTTTACGGCAATAGCCCGAAGACAACCACTGTGCCGCCGGTGCCGAAATAAACCTTCCCATTCGCGACCACCGGCGTGATGAAGTGGCCACCGACTTGCGAAAAATGGTCGCGGCCATTCGCCGCCTGATTGGAGTTGTAGAGCATGTTCCCCAGATTGCCGGCATCGAAGGCGAACAATTCCCCGGAATCGTGATTCAGCGCCCAGACAATCCCGTTGGAATTCCCGTTCGCCGAAACCGTGGGCACCGTCCCGTTGCCGCCAAATGTAAATGAAGTTTGCGAGACGGGTGACGCGCTCAATTTCGCCTGCGAAACGCTGAACGCCCGTAAAGGCATCCCTTCCGGACCGATATACACCGCACCGTTAAAGTAAACCGGCGAACAGTGATTCTCGTGGCCGTCGCTCGCGAATTCCTGGTAGATGTTGTCGGTCATGGCGTTGTACTGGCCCATGTTGTCGCGGCTGACGATGTAGATCGCACCATCTTTACCGGCAATCATCGCCAGATGACGCGTCACGCCCGTGCCGTCCACCATGTCCGGCAACAGCAGTGGCCCGGCCGATCCCAGGTCCGCGTCGTTCCCGTCGTCGGCGATGGCGATCTTTGGCGCAAAATAATCCGCCACCGTCAGCGGCGTTCCACTGGCCAGTTTTACGAACGTGTCGCCGTAATCGTTGCCCATGCCGGGGGTGTTTCCGCTGCCCGCATTCCCCGTGGCGATGTAAACGTTCCCCGCGGAGTCCGAGGCCGGGCCTCCTCCACCCATCCAGATCCCGGCCAGGGAACTGTGTGGCACCAGGTCGATTGCGCCCACCTGCGTCAGCGTATCCGCACTGTAGGCGATGATCCACGCGGAATAGTCGCCGCAATCGCCGTAATAGCCGGACCACGCGGTATAAATCTTTCCGCCGCTTTCCAGCAACGCCGCGCGCTGCTGCTGCACGCTGTCCTTGAATGTCACCGTGCTACCGTTGCTGTTTCCGCCCGTGCCAGGATAGGTCGCGGCGATCAGCGTGGGGCCATTGAACAGGGAATCGCCGGTGGTCAAATCCAGCGCATACAGGCGGTGATGCACGTTTCCGCCGCTGTCCTTGGACCCTGAAACGACGTAAATCGCATTGCGCGAGCGGTCGATCACCGGCGTCGACATGATGCCAACGGGGTTGATGTAACCGCAGCCGGCGTCGGAGGAACTCAGCGGCGATTCCCCCGAAGGATGCGCCGTCGTCTTCCAAAGCACGGTTGCCGTGGTACCGGTCAAGCTGTCGGCATCGAGCGCGTACACGCTGTCGTTCTCGGTGGCAAAGTAGACCACGTTTTTATTCCCTTTACCGGGGATAGCCACCTGGTTCAGATACAGCACCTGCCCGTCGATCTGCCCGTCCACCGCAAATTCCGCGAGTTTCCCGAAGGTCGTCGAATTCACATTGCTTGGCGCAAGAATCGTTTCATTGAGATTGGCGCCGCTGCGCATGTTGTCGTAATGATGCGTCGCTACGTCTGTCGCCGTGCTCGTCGCAGGCGTCACCGTCAAGGGATCGTTCGGGCTCACCACGCTGCCGGATTGCGCGGTAATCTGCGTGGTGCCAGGGGCGATGCCGGTGGCCAGGCCGGTGGAAACGCCGATGGTTGCAAAGCCCGTATCCGACGAAGCCCACATGACGCTGGCGGTAATGTCCTGGGTCGAATTGTCGCTATACTTGCCGGTGGCCTTGAACTGCTGCATTCCGCCGACAGAAACCGAAGGCGAGGGCGGAGTCACGGCGATCGATTGCAGCGTCGCCGCCGGGTTCACCGTCAGCGTGGCCATGCCGCTGGTGACGCTGCCCGACGAATTGGTCACCACAACGTCGAACTTCGCGCCGTTGTCGCCGCTCACCGTCGCGGGCGTCGTGTAATTCGCGCTCGTCGCGCCGCTGATGTTCGCCGAGTTCTTCTGCCATTGATAGGTCAACGTGCCGCTGCCGGTCGCGGTCACGGAGAAACTCGCGGTTTGTCCCACGGTCACAACGGCGTTGGCGGGCTGCGCCGTAATTTGTGGCGGCGTGTTGCCCATATTCGGGGCGGGGCTCGAATTGCCGCAGCCGCTGGCCGCCATAAGGAACGAAATCGCTGCCAGGAGATAGAGAAGGGAGAACCGACGCATCCGAAACCTCCGATCTTGAGGGCGGGGGCCATGCGCGCGGAAGGGGCCGCGAAACGCCGATAAAGTGACTCAACGGTCTGGGAGCTTCACTATAACAAAGGAAATTGCGGTGGAAACGATGCGCGCGGCGGATTGCCCAATGGAATACTGGCCGGCCGGCCGCTCCGCCGAGCGCGAAAAAGCCCCGAATATCGACCGGTCGGGGTTGCACAATTGCCGCTGGTCGGGAACAATCTACAGGAAAGAATAATCCACGAATTTCCGAGCGAAGCATGAAATCCAAAATAGTGAGTTCCCTGGACGCGGCGGTCGCGGACATTCCCGACGGCGCGCGGATCATGTTCGGCGGCTTTGGCGGCGCCGGGTTTCCCAACAATCTGATTCAGGCGTTGTCCCGCAAGGGCATTAAGGACATCACCGCCATCAGCAATAATTGCGGCACGCGCGAGGGTGAACTGGGTATCATGTTCAAGAATGGCCAGGTGCGGCACGTCGTCTGCTCCTTCCCCGGCCCGCACGCCAACTATTTTCAGGAGCGCTTTGCCAAGGGCGATGTCACCTGCGAATTGGTGCCGCAGGGAATTTTGTGCGAGCGCATGCGCGCCGCGGCTGCGGGAATTTTCGGTTTTTTCACGGCCGTCGGCGTTGGCACGGAAGTGGCCATCGGCAAGGAAGAGCGTGTGATTGACGGCAAGCGCTGCATCCTGGAATCGCCGATTCACGCCGATTTCGCGCTGATCAAGGCGCATAAGGCCGATGAGCTGGGGAATCTCACCTACCGGCTGGCGGCGCGGAATTTCAATCCCATCATGGCCAAAGCGGCGAAGTTCACCATTGCGGAAGTGGACGAAATCGTCCCTGTGGGTGCAATTCCTCCCGAGAACGTGATCACGCCGGCGATTTTCGTGCACCGCATCGTGCAGGCCAAAGGATTGCGCTTCCAGGGATGAGTTGTGGCACACGCGCTCCTGCCTGTGCGATCGACCCAGGTGGCGGCGAACGCTGCAAAGGCCAGAGGGCTTGTGCCACTTAAACTTCGCACGAGTTTGCATTGAGGCAGGAAGAACGATGACTGAAAAAACCAGACTGACTCGCGAACAGATTGCCCAGCGCGCCGCGTTGGAACTCACCGACGGCGCCTTTGTGAACCTCGGCTGGGGCATCCCCAACCTGATCGCCGACTATCTGCCGAAGAACATCACCGTTTATTTTCACAGCGAAAACGGCATCCTCGGCATGGGCCGCCGCGCGAAGCCCGGCGAGGAAGACTACGACCTGGTGGACGCGATGAAGGTTCCCGTCACGCTGATTCCCGGCGCTTCCATTTTCCACCAGGCCGACGCGCATCTGATGTCGCGCGGCGGGCATCTCGACGTGGCTGTGCTGGGGGGGTTCCAGGTTTCCGAAAAAGGCGATCTGGCCAACTGGAAAATCCCCGGGTCAAAAGGCAGCGGCGGCATCGGCGGCGCGATGGACATTGCCACCGGCACAAAAAAGCTGATCGTTTGCATGGAGCACAACACCAAGGAAGGCACGCCGAAAATCGTGAAGCAGTGCAGCTATCCGTTGACCAGCCTCGAATGCGTGAACACGATTGTCACCGATCTTGCGGTGATCGACGTGACCCCCGAGGGTCTGGTGCTCCGCGAAGTCGCACCCGGCTGGACTCCCGAAGAGGTCCAGCAGCGCACCGAAGCGCGGCTGATTCTGCGGGGCGATGTGCCGCAGATGAAGCTGGCGTAAAGCCAACTACAGGTAGCTCACCCCTTCCGGGATGAGGCCTCTCCTTCCACTTAGCGAGATTGCCGCAACCTGTCAAACGCTCAGGCCTGAAGCCCTGGGCTACAGGCGCGCGGCGGTGCGCGCAATGATGCGGTGATCCGGCGAGCGGATGATGAGCACCAGGCTGTCGGTCAGCGGCACGCCTTCGCTCGGCACTTCGAACTTCAGCAACCATTCATACCGTTGGGGCGTGCGCTCCGGGGCCGCTTCGAAGATCGGTGCAATGGGGCTCACTTCCACGTCTTGCATCACGATGCCGTGTGCCGCGCGCATTTCGAGCTGGCGTTTCCAGTAAAAACTCAGCCGCAGCGTGCGCACCATGTTGTCGGTCAGATAAAGGCGCGGGCCGCTGGGATGCAGCGCGGTCTCGCAAGCGGTATCGGTGATCGCGATGGTCAATTGCAACTGCTTGGGAAACTCGGTCACGACCTCGTTGCCGCGGCGGAAAAGCGTGCCGGATACGGTGTCTTCGCGCTTCAGATTGTCGAAAAAGTCCGGCGCGTCCAGCCGCCCCTTCAAATCAAAGCAGGCACCGCCCGGAATCGCGCCGGCGGCGTCGATGGGAACGCCGCCATCGAGATTCGTCACCGTCTTTTCGTGTTTGGGCTGCGCAACCGCGGAAGGAACGGCCGTGGCCAGGGCGAGCATCCAGCAGGCGAGGGACCGGATTAGCGGCCGGCGAACCATAGACACCTTCGAGCCCTTTAGTTTACTCCTTTGGATATCGCAGGTGAATGGAGCAGCGTGGCGCTCCACAAGTCTTCCTGGAAAGTGGATGATGTGCCGTTTTAGTTCGCGCGGACAAGGAAGCGGAATTTTCCGGAGGTGCACACCTGGCGGCCGGGCTTGTCCGGTTTGCAGGTGGCGTTGCCGGAGCGGAAATCGTCGAACGCGTTCACGAGTTCCGGCAGCACCGAGGGCGGCGCCACGGGAACGTTGTGCGCCCCCAGCACCAGCTTAAGGGAAGGCTCCATTTGCGTAAGCACGGCAAGCGTGTCGATCGATTCGCCGTATAGATTCAGATTCGTTTCCGGGCGGTAGAGCCAGATCGTCGCCGGATAATACGTGTCGCCGGTGAAGAGCAAGCCGTTGCCGCGATCGTAGAGCGTGATCCCATCGGGCGTGTGGCCGGGAGTCGCGAGCACTTCCAAAGCCCGGCCGCCGAGGTCGATCGTTTCACCGTCGTGAACGTAGCGTGTCACCTTCCACGGCCGCACCGTGTACGTGGCGGGATCGAAGCCCTTCGGCAGCTCGCCGCAAATTTCGCCGGGCGCGATTTCCTCCTGCGCGTCCGCCAGATAGTCTTTGGCGCTTTCGGGCTTGAACTCGGTGTCAATCGCATAGATCGTCTTGAACTCCCAATTGCCGCCAACGTGATCGTTGTGGGTGTGCGAGTTCAGAACGATGATGGGCAACTTGGTCAGTTGCTCGACCACTTTCTTGATGTCGCTGATGCCCATTCCCGTGTCGAAAAGGATGGCTTTCTGCTTGCCGAGGATGAGGTACGAAATGACTTCTTCCGATTGGTGTGGCTCGTAAATCGCAAAGGTGTCCTTGGCAACCTTATACACCTCGAACCACGGATCGCTCACCGGCACCTGCTCCAGCGTCTTGTACTCCGGATGGGGCAGCTCCTTGCACCAATCGGGAATCTGCGCGGTGGCCACTGAGCCATAAAACACAGAGGCCATCCAGACAAGAGCACAGAGCTGAAAAAGCCCCCGCTTCAGAAGGTGGCCGTCGCAAGGATTTGGCCCGCGCCACATTACGGATGGGTCATTTCTTCGGGTTTGACGAGGGCGTCGAACTCCTCGGGCGTCAGGTGGCCGAGTTGCATGGCGGCCTCGCGCAGGCTGATATGCTGCTGGTGCGCGGTTTTGGCGACTTTTGCCGCGTTGTCGTAGCCGATGCGCGGGGCCAGCGCGGTGACCAGCATCAGCGAATTGTGCACGTAGTGATCGATGGTCTTGCGATTCAGTTCGATGCCCGCCGCGCAGTGATCCACAAAGCTGTTCATCGCGTCGGCCAGCAACTCCACCGAGTGCAGATAATTGAAAATCATCACCGGCTTGAAGACGTTCAATTCAAAATTGCCCTGCGAGCCGGCGAAGCCGATCGCCGCATCGTTGCCCATCACCTGCACCGCCACCATCGTTACCGCTTCGGACTGCGTGGGGTTCACCTTGCCGGGCATGATCGAGGAGCCGGGCTCGTTTTCCGGAATGGTCAGTTCGCCCAGGCCGCAGCGCGGGCCGGAGGCCAGCCAGCGCACGTCGTTGGCGATTTTCATCAGCGAAGCCGCCAGCGTCTTCAGCGCGCCGCTGGCAAACACGATCTCGTCGTGCGCGGAAAGGCTGGCAAACTTGTTCGGGTGCGAGCGGAACGGCAAGCCCGTCAATTCCGAAATTTTCTTCGCGGCGCGTTCGGCGAATTCGGGATGCGCATTTAAGCCCGTGCCCACGGCGGTGCCGCCGATCGCCAAATCCAACAGGCCATCCAGTGCCACGGCGATGCGCCCCCCGTCGCGATCCAGCAGGCTCACCCATCCGGAAAATTCCTGGCCCACGGTCAGCGGCGTGGCGTCCTGCAGATGCGTGCGGCCGATTATCACCACGTCCTTGAATTCTTTCGCCTTCGCGTCCAGCACGTCGCGCAGCCGCTTCACGGCCGGCAGCAGCCGCCGCGAAGTTTCCATGGCCGCGGCGATGTGCATGGCCGTGGGAAAAGTGTCGTTCGAGGACTGCGACATATTCACGTCGTCATTGGGATGAATCGGTTTCTTGCTGCCGATTTCGCCTCGCGCAATCTGGATGGCGCGGTTGGAGATCACCTCGTTGACGTTCATGTTGGTCTGCGTGCCGCTGCCGGTCTGCCAGATGCGCAGAGGGAAGTGATCGTTCAATTTGCCGGAGATGACTTCGTCGGCGGCCTGCGTGATCAGGTTGGCCTTTTCTTCGGAGAGTTTGCCGAGGTCGCGATTCACCAGCGCCGCGGCCTTTTTCAGGATGCCGAACGCGCGGATCAACTCCACCGGCATGGTGTCTTTGCCGATGGCGAAATGGATCAACGAACGGGCGGTTTGCGCGCCGTAGTAGCGGTCCATCGGGACTTCGATGTGGCCCATGCTGTCCGATTCGGTGCGGGTGGGAACGGATTTGCCAAATTGTGCGCCTTGACTCATGTGGGTCTCCTGCGGAGCGAGCGAATGAACAGATAGTGTAGCACTGTAGCTCAGGCCTTCAGGCCTGAGGGTTTTCCATGTTGCGTCAACCTTGCTGACTCGGAGGAGAGGCCTCACCCCTGAAGGGGGGAGCCACAGGGATAGCCGAGGCCTGTGCCACGGGAAATGTCGGCGCGCCGACATTTAAAGTATGACTTTAAGGTTATATAAAAGTTAACGTTCCAGTATTGGCTGGCGCAGCAACGCGGGGCACGCCACAATCAGGAGTTCCGCTCGTGAGCTGCACGGTGTGAAGAGCTTAGTACCTCATTCCCGAAAATTCGGCGAGCGGCTCAATTCGGGAATCGGGGCGTCGTTCGAATCGATTTCCCCACGAGAAAACAAATTTGAAATCTCTGCGCGCAATTCCCAAGGCACACGCGTAACGCGGTTCTATTGACACCAATGCGGGACCCGTTTACTGTCGGGGTCTCCTCTCGATTTCTTTTTTCTCCCTTCCATTTGGGCACTGCGATTGCTCTGGAAAATCCCGCGGCAAACCTGTGCGCAAGCGAACCGCTTGCGCGAGTCGCTTGTTCCAAATCGGTTTCACTTTCTCAAGCCTTGCTGCCGCAGAGGAACCGGAGCGAGCTTGATGCCGACTTACAGGTGGGAATGGATATTTCGAAGTCCTATGCCCAGCAAGTCAAAGTCAGATCTCACTCCCCTCAGCCGGAAAGTCTGGTGGAGCTTTAGTTTGGGATTGGTGCTCCTCGGAATCATCGGCGTCACCACATACGCCGAGGTGGTGAAGCTCCGCAAGTTCGACGCCCTCGTAGACCATACGCACCAGGTGATTTCCTCGCTGCGACAGGTGCAGTCTCTGGTCACCGATGCTGAGACCGGGCAGCGTGGCTACCTGATTACCGGTGATGCGTTTTACTTGAAGCATTACAACGATGCGCTTCAGAGCCTCGATGGCGAGTTGGTTATGTTGCGCAACCTTGTGAACGACAATCCGCGGCAGCGGGAAACGCGCGAGCATCTTGAAGAACTCGTGCGCGCACGGCTGGGCCAGCTCCGCGAAGTCTTGAGACTGCGCGAAAGAAAAGATGTTTTCGCGGCAGGCGCATCCATCCTCACCGGGCAAGGGGAGAAGACGGATCAGGAAATTCGCGCCATCGTGCAGGAGATGGAAGAGCGCGAAAACGTCCTGCTGGCGCAGCGGGAGCGCCGCGCGTACATCACCAGTCTCACCAGCCGGGGTGTGATTGTCCTTGGCAGCTTGCTGGCCATTCTTTTTGTCGGCATGGCGCTCGCCTTGTTGAAAGAAGACTTCGCCGGGGCTCGTCAAACGAATGCCGAATTGGAAGAAGCAAAGGCCAATCTGGAACTGCGCGTGCGGGAACGCACGGCGGACTTGAAAGCATCTATCGAAGACGTGCGGCTTAGCCGCGAGCAATATGCGGTCACACTTGCGAGTATCGGCGACGGCGTCATTACCACGGACTCCCAATGCGGAGTGCGCTTCCTCAACGCGGAAGCCGAACGCCTGACGGGTTGGCAAAGAAGCGAAGCTGTTGGACGCCCCCTGAGCGAAGTCTTTCCCATCATCTGCGAAGGCACGCGCGAACGAATCGAAGATCCCGCCCGAAAAGTCCTGGAGCTAAAAACCACGGTCGGCCTGGCAAACCACACCGTGCTCCTCAGCCGGACAGGGAAAGAAATTCCCATCGCAGATAGCGCTGCCCCCATCCGCGACGCGGCGGGGAACATCTTAGGCGTGGTGCTGGTCTTCCGCGATTGCACCGCCGAGCGCGAAAAAGAGATGGCGCTCAGGGAGCGTGTCGCGCTCACCGAGCAACTCCGCAAAGTAGCCGAAAGCACTCCCGGAGTCATTTGCTCGTTTCTGCAACGCGCCGATGGGAGCATGTGCTTTCCTTATGCCAGCCCGGGGATTGAGGAATTTTACGGACTCAGCCCAGAAGATCTCGCGCAGGATGCTTCGCCGATTTTCCATCTCATGGCGCCAGAGGATGCAGAGAGAGTCCGAGAGACGATCGAAGAATCCAGAAGGACATTATCCCGGTGGGCTTGTGAATTCCGGGTCAACAGTCCGGCGCGCGGGGAACTCTGGATTGAAGGACGCTCGATGCCGCAGCTCCTGCCAGACGGAAGCGTGCTATGGCATGGATTCCTGCAGGATGTCACGGAACGCCACCACATGGAACTTCGGGTCCGGGGCGGTGAAGCCCGCCTTGCGGCGATCGTCCACTCCGCGCTGAACGGCATCATCAGCGTCGACGATCAGCAGAACATCATCCTTTTCAATCCCGCTGCCGAGCAGATTTTCGGCTGGAAGGAGGCTGAAGCCCTGGGCCGCCCCCTCGATCAGTTCATTCCTTCGCGTTATCGCGCGGCGCACCGGAGGCACATCCGCAAGTTTGGCGAGGTGGAAATCAGCGGCCGGAAAATGGGGCAGCGCGAGGGAATCTTCGGTCTGCGCAAAAGCGGCGAGGAGTTCCCCCTGGAAGCCTCGATCTCTCACGTCGAATTTGGCGGAAAGCGCGTCTACACCGTTATCCTGCGTGACATCACCGAGGTGAAGAAGGCCGAGGAGGAGCTGAAGCAGCAGGCCAGCCTGCTGGATTTGGTCCCGGTATTGGTGCGCGATCTGGACAACCGCATCGTGTTCTGGAGCCGGGGCGCCGAAAAGCTTTACGGTTTCACCAAAGAGAAAGCGCTCGGCCGCGTGTCGCACGACCTGCTGCGCACTGAAGGCCCGCTGCCGATGCACTATCTCGACCAGATCCTGCGCGACACCGGCGTCTGGGAGGGCGAGTTGCTTCAGCGCACGCAGGACGGCGGCTCGGTCTACGTGGCCAGCCAGTGGGTCTTGCATCGCGACTCGCGCGGGAATCCCGTGCGCATCCTGGAAGTGAACGCGGACATCACCGCGCGGCGCCATGCCGAGGAAGTTCAGACGCGTTCGCAGAAAATGGAGGCGCTGGGAACCCTCGCCGGGGGCATCGCGCACGATTTCAACAATATTCTGCTGGCCATCCACGGCAACGTGAACCTGGCGATGGCCGATGTTCCCGAACACCATCCCGTGCAACAGAGCCTCTCGGAAATCCTGAAAGCCGGCACGCGCGCCAGCGAACTGGTGAAGCGCATCCTGGCGTTCAGCCGCCCGCAAGAACAGAAAAAACAAGCCGTGCAGCTTCAGCCGGTGATCGAAGAGGTGTTGAAACTTATGCGCGCCACGCTGCCCGCGCGCATCCAGATCGTCACGCAATTCACTGCGGACCTGCCGGCGGCCAAGGTCGACGCCGGTCAGATCTACCAGGTGGTGGTGAATCTGGCCACCAACGCGGCCCACGCCATCGGCGAAAAAAACGGAGTCATCGAGGTCCGCCTGGACGCCGTGAACGTCAGTTCCGACGACACGCGGGCGGCCGCGAATCTGAAAGCGGGGCGCTACGTCCGCCTGTTTGTCGGCGACAACGGTTGCGGCATGGACCGCGCCACCCTGAACCGCATCTTCGATCCTTTTTTCACTACCAAAAAGCAGGGCGAAGGCACGGGGCTTGGGCTTTCCGTCGTTCACGGCATTGTTTCCAGCCATGATGGCGCCATTTCCGTCACCAGCCATCCGGGAGAGGGCAGCGCGTTTCACGTCTATTTCCCGGTGGCCACGGAGCAACCGGAGGTTCGCCCGGAAACTCCGCCCCAGGCGGCACGCCGCCACAGCGAGCAGGTGCTCTACGTGGACGATGAAGAAGCGCTGGTGCTGCTGGCGACGCGGTCACTCGAGCGCGACGGATATCGCGTCACCGGCTTTACCGATCCCTTCACTGCGTTGCAGGAGTTTCGCGCCAATCCGCGGAAATTCGACGTTGTCGTCACCGACCTTTCCATGCCGCACCTCTCCGGCTTTGAATTGACGCGCGAGATTCACAGTATCCGCAAGGAAATTCCCGTCATCCTCACCTCCGGCTATTTGCAGTTCGAAGATCAGCAAAGGGCGGAAAGCCTGGGGATTCGCGAACTGATCCAGAAGCCGGCAACCGCGAGCTTGTTAGCCGGTGCGCTGGAACGCATCCTGGCGGAACATCCGAAAAAGATTGAAGCCCCGATTTGACGTTGCAAAAAAGGCGAGCGCCCATCGGCTAAGGCTCCGCTCGCAAAAGCCCCCGCAAGGCGTTTTCGTCCCCTGCTGACGCTTCGGCCAGTTATTACTCAGTACAGCACAGTCAGTGCGCATGCGTATTGCTGAGGGCAAGAAGCCACGGCAATCTACGGATGTAAGTTTTAGTACTCCCATGCCGGGGGTGCAGGTTTTCATCTTCGGCGGTTACCCAAAGCCAATTCTCTACCGGGCGAGCCACAAACGATGTTGGCTTCAAGCGGACAAGAGTGGGTAAACCGGACGCGAAAGAAGCCTGCCGCGGCTTTTGTTTTATGGGGAAAGGTTTTCCCGAGGAGTCCGATGATGCTCAGCAAAAAGATCGCATTTCCGCTCATCGCGTTGACGGCTTGTGTGATGGCTGCCTGCAGCGGGTATAAAGCCCCGGCGGGCGGTGGCGGAGGAGGGAATGGCGGAGGCGCAACCGGCGTGACCGCGACGATCAGCGTTCAAGTCACCGGGCTTGCGCAGGGCGCCAGCGTGATCTTCCAGGACAACGGGCAAGACTCCTTAACAGTCACGACCAACGGAACGTTTGCGTTCAAGACGCAAACGAACGCCTACAACGTCACGGTAAACACGGAGCCCACGACTCCCAACCAGATTTGTACGGTGATGAATGGAAAGGGTACGCCCGCAACGTCCGCGGTCACCATCCAGGTGAATTGCGTCAATTCCTACAGCATTGGCGGCAACGTAAGCGGGCTGGTGGGTTCCGGATTTACGCTCGTCGACACGGCCGGAAGCATCGTGGAGACACTCCCGATTTCAGCGACCAATGGGAATCAGGCGTTCACCTTTAAGGATTTCGTTCCCACCGGGGCCACCTATACCGTAACGATCGGCACGCAACCCAGCAATCCCGGGCAAACCTGCACGGTCTCGCCGGGCACCGGCACCGGCACCGCGACGGCAAACGTCACTTCGGTGGTGGTTACCTGCGCGGCGGTAACCTATAGCGTGGGTGGAAACGTCGTGGGGCTTGCTGGTGTGCCGACGAGCAACGGGCCGCTCACCGACAACAGTTTTGTTCTCCAGAACGTGCTGGGCAATACATTGATCGTTCCCCAGAACGGGCCATTTACTTTCGCCACGCCGGAAGCCCTCAACGACCAGTACGAGATTTCTGTCTTTCACGGGCCAAGCACTCAGAGTCAAGGCTGCACACTTTGGGATTACAAGGGCGTGGTGACGGCCAATATTACGAACATCATTGTCGATTGCGCTCACAATGATTGGACCTGGATCGACGGGACCAAAACAGCTGGAACCGTTGTGCCGGTCACGCCCCAGTACGGTTCCTTCCCGACCTCCGCTCCAACCACTATTCCCAATCCCTTCACCAATACGCCGGGCGCACGCTACGGGGCCGCCGGTTGGACCGACCAGTACGGAAGCTTGTTCCTATTTGGCGGCACCGGTTGGGAGTTGTCTGGTAAGACCAACCCGGACACTCTGAATTTCGCCATGAATGATCTGTGGGTCTGCGATATGTCCTTCGGAGACGTTTGCGAGTGGCAATTGGTGGGTGGTTATGATCCAACCCCCATTACGGTCAATGGCCAACCTACAACCGTTGGTGCGTTGATAATCGCCGGGGCCCAGAATGCCGGGCCTTACCCATATACAGTCCCGAGAGGCCGCCTGGGTATGGCCGCTTGGAAGGACACTTCCGGGAATTTCTGGCTCTTTGGGGGTTCCGACGGAAATCATTTTCTTAACGATCTTTGGAAATACAACCCTTCGGTCCTGGCTCCCGGCACCTACACGACCAAAGAGGGGCAATGGAGCTTTGTTGGAGGGTCCTTGTCGGCGGATCAGCCAGGCATCTATCCCCCGAGCGTGAATGCCGCCCCCGGCGCGCGAACGAACCCAGTCACCTGGACCGACGCCTCCGGGAATTTCTGGCTCTTTGGCGGCTACGGCTATGACGGCCAGAGCCCTGCGGTCCTCGGATTCTTGAACGACCTCTGGGAGTACACCGGCGGGAAATGGGTCTTTGTCGGCGGTTCCTCCAAGGCCAATCAGAATGGCGTCTATGGGACGGCGGGAACTGCAGCCGCAAGCAATATTCCCGGAGGACGGCAGGAAGCGGTCGGTTGGGCCGATGCCAAGGGAAATCTCTGGCTCTTTGGTGGAGAAGGGCTTGACGATGTTGGCACGCCGAATGGCATCCTCAACGATCTCTGGGTATACAACATTGCGAGCAATCAATGGACGTGGGTGATGGGCGCGGAACCTGTGACCAACAGTACGCGCGCGAACCACACCGGCGTTTACCCGGCGCAAACCGTGGTTGGTCCCGTAAACACCACGGGTGCCGCAAGCACCTGCGGTCTATCCGTTGGACTTACCGTCAACAGCCAGACGCTCTGTTCCGCCGTCGACTTGACGGGCGCCATGCCCGGCTCCCGATGGGGTGCGGCCGGCTGGATCGACGCGGGCGGAAATCTGTGGCTATTCGGCGGATGGGGCCTTGATTCGCAGGCCACGAACGGCAACGGCGCCTTGAACGACCTGTGGGTGTACACGCCCAATTCGACTGTTGGCCAGCCGGGTAGTTGGGCCTGGATCAAAGGGTCGAATACGGGCAGCCAGAACGGAGTCTATGGTGACGAAGTTTACCCGTACAAGACCTATGAGATATGGACCCCGGGCGGCCGCAGCAACACAACCCAATGGGTGGACAAAAATGGCCAGCTCTGGCTCTTCGGTGGGGCAGGATACGATTCCACCAGCACCACCGGCAACGGCTACCTGAATGACATGTGGCGCTACTTGCCTTACCGGGACTTCTAAACACTTCAGGGGGTGAACGACAGAGTAGCCCTAACTCTCACGTTTGAAACGGCCTGGGACTCGAATGAATCCCGGGCCGTTTCTTTTGGCTGTCTTTAGGGTGCCGCTCGACTGCCCCGGCGGCCCATTTCCGAAAATTCATCCTGCCAGCCGCAACTTTTCCCAAACCCCAGGGTTGGGGCCGGGAAGACCGCGGGAGTTTTCCGGCGCCCACCGGATTGGGGGTGCGCTGTGATTGCGCCATCGGTGGAAACGGCTCCCCTCGCCAAGCCGTGCGGCAAATTCACAATCTGGAGGTAGTTATGAGACGGCTCATCGTTTCTTGGATGGGTGCGGCAGCGCTACTGGTGTCGGCAACGGGGGTTCGAGCACAGGACCTGCTGGTGCCGGCGGGGACGCTGCTGCAATGCACCATGTCCGAACCGAATTTTTCTTCGGCGACGGCGTCGGTGGGGGATCCGGTGCTGTGCCACCTGAAAAGCTTTCAGGAATTCGGCCGCACCGTGTTTCCGCGCGGCAGCATGCTGGCCGGGCATCTGGAAGCCGACAAGGACCCCGGGCACTTCGTCGGGAAGGGCTATTTGAAAATCACGTTTGACCGCGTGATCGTGCCTTCCGGCGATCTGCCGCTGCCGGCCAAGGTCATCGCGGCCAAGGGCTATAAAGTCGACAAGGAAGGCGACATCAAGGGCAACGGCCACGCCAAGCGCGACGTTGTCGAGTGGATGATTCCGCCGCTGTGGCCCTGGAAGCTGGTGATGCTGCCGGCGCGCGGGCCTCGGCCAACGATCAAGGGCGAAGAGCCAATGGAGTTGCGGCTGATGGACGACATCGTGGTGCCGCGTCCGGTGTCGGCGGCGGCGTTTCATGATGACCGGCCGCCGTATGCTTCGCCGAACGAGCCGAAGCCGAGCGCATCCGCCCTGCCGGCGCAGGTTCCTGCGATGCAGCCGGCGGTATCGCAGCGGCCGGCGATCGCGGCGGCCAGCGAGAACATCGTTCCCGTGGCCATGGCCGCGCCGCAAGCAAAGCCAGCCGCGCCTGCCACCGGGCCTGCCACACGCATGACCATCCTGGTGCTGAAGTCGAACCAGGTGCTGGAAGTCACCAAGTACCGCATCGATGGCGGCCAGGTGAACTACCAGGATCTGAACGGCGCGGCAGGTTCCGTGGACGAAAGCCAGATCGACTGGAAGCAGACGACGCAGATGACGTCCGAAGTGCGCTCGGTGGATTTTCCGGCGCTGGCGCGCGCAACGAACTAGGCTGCCTCGCACTTTACATGCTCTCGGCGCGCAGACGAATTTACACGCGTCGAGCAGGGTGTGCGCAAGAAGGAAGCAATGAGGCAACGAAGTAAGAAAGTAAGGAAGCAAGGAAGGTAAATTCTGGAGAACGATGGCTCGAGTGAACATCGTTCAAGAACTTGAGGCTGTGAACTGAAAACTGAAAACTGAAAACTGAAAACTTTGGACTTATTGTGTGGCCATCCTCTACTTGCGCTCGCATAAGTTGTGTCTCCCGCGCAAGTTGCTATTTCCGCGTCTCCGGCCGGGCGGAAACGACCCCTCATGTATAATTAGTGGCAGGGGAACTCTGTCAAAAAATGAAGGTAGTCCGGCAAAAGGGGAAAGCCTCGGCGGCAACGCGGCGCAAGCGGAGGCTGCGTTACTACCGCACCCGCGCGCGCGAACTGCGCATGATCGCCAAGGCGCTGCTTTCCACGAAGCATCCCGTGCTGGCGCATATCATTCCGATGCGCCGCTGCAATTTGGATTGCGGCTATTGCAACGAGTACGACGACTTTTCCAAACCAGTGCCGCTGGAGGAGATGAAGCGCCGCCTGGATATCCTCGCCGGGATGGGCACTTCGATCATCACCATCAGCGGCGGCGAACCGTTGATGCACCCGGACCTCGACGAGATGATCCGCCACATCCGCGCGCGCGGCATGATCGCCGGGCTGATCACCAACGG
>JAJPIE010000071.1 GCA_021324935.1 Acidobacteriota bacterium | reverse complement strand
AACCTTGCCAAGGTTCAGGCGTGAGTTCGATTCTCATAGGCCGCTCCAGACTTTCCTCCTGTTTTCCTCAGGCTGCACAATTTCCTCGTTAATCTTTGCGAAATTTCCCAGTAAACTGCGCTGGCAGGGAATCCCGATGAACGCGCGTCGCATCGCCGTGGGCAGCACGCGGCGGCCGAAATTGCTGGCCGTTGAGGAGGCGATTGCGCAGTTTGCCGCGGATCTTTCACCGAAGACGCCTATCGAGATTCAAGGTTATGAAGTGGAAAGCGGCGTGGGCCACACGCCATCCTCGAGGGAAGAATTGATGCAGGGAGCGCGACAGCGCGCGGAAGCGCTGCAAGGAATGCTGCGTGATTCCGCGAGCCGCGCCAATTACTTTGTGGGTCTCGAGGGCGGCCTGGACGTCACCATCGAGAATGGACGCCGGCATGTGTTTCTGGAAAGCTGGGCGTATGTGAGCGATGGGGTGGGCGGGCACTTCGGCTGTTCGGGAAGCATTGAGTTGCCGGAGGCGCTGGCGGAAGAAGTGCTCGTGCGCGGCACGGAACTCGGGATAGCGATCGATCAGTTTGCCGGTGCCGTCGGGATTCGCGACGGGCAAGGCGCCTGGGGTGTGCTGACGGGCAATCGCATCGTGCGGCAGGAGTCCTTCCGGCTGGCGGTGCTGACGGCTTTTGCTCCATTTTATAATTCAAAACTGTACCGATCGGCGGCGGCCGCAACATCGGGATGAACCGGGATTCACTCGCTCGAGGAGATACAGCGTGGACATAGTCAAGGGCAACATGGGATGGATCGAGGTGGTCGTCGGGCCGATGTTCTCCGGTAAGAGCGAAGAACTCATCCGGCGGTTGCGCCGGGCGGAGATTGCGCGCCAGAGGGTGCAGATCTTCAAGCCGTCGATCGATGCGCGCTATGCCGCGAACGAAATCGTCTCCCACTCCGGCCTGGGCATTCCGTCGGACAACGTGGCCAAGGCCGCGGAGATCATGGAAAAACTCCAGCCGCGCACGGAAGTGGTGGGGATCGACGAAGCGCAATTTCTGGGGGACGAAGTGGTGGATGTTTGCACCAAGCTGGCGAATCTGGGGAAGCGGGTGATCGTCGCCGGGCTGGACACGGACTATCGCGGGCGGCCGTTCGAGCCCATGCCGCGGCTGCTAGCCATCGCGGAAGAGATTACCAAATTGCTGGCGATCTGCGTGCGCTGCGGGAATCCGGCGGTGCACACGCAGCGGCTGGTGGAGAGCGAAGAACTGATCGTCGTGGGAGCGGGGGGCGCGTACGAGGCACGCTGCCGGCGCTGCTTCGAGCCGAATCCGGCGATTGCGGCGCGGGAAGCGGCGGGGCCGCTACTTCTTCGCAACCGCGCCGCAAATGCGGGCGGCAAGTAAGCGCGCGTTCCGATACTCTAGCCTGTGCTCGCCTTGGCGGGCTTCACACATGCGCATCGAATCGAAAGCACCCACGCGTGTCGACCTGGCGGGCGGAACGCTGGACATCTGGCCGCTGTACCTTTTTCATCCCGGTGCGCTCACGATCAACGCAGCCATTTCGCGTTACGCCTACTGCGTGATTGAGACGCACGCGGCGAACGATCCGCGGATCAAGCTGGTGTCGCTGGACACCAATCGCGCGGAAGCGTTCCCATCCTTTGCCGCGCTGGTGCGGGCGAAGGGGTATCGCCTGCCGCTGCTGGCGGAAATCGTGAGGTTTTTCCGGCCAGAAGGAGGTTTCACGCTGACCACGAATTCCGAGGCGCCAGCGGGTGCGGGGATCGGCGGCTCCAGCGCGATGGCCGTGGCGATTTGCGCCGCATTGGACCGCTTTACCGGGGCAGGGAAGAGCAAAGTGGATTGGATCCACATCAGCCGCGACGCGGAAGGCATCGTGATTCGCGTTCCCACCGGCACACAAGACCACTATCCGCCGGCATTCGGCGGGGCGGCGGCGATTGAATTATTGCCCGGAGGCGAGCGGCGGATCGAGCTGCGCCTGAATCTCGACGAGTTGGAGCGGCGGCTGGTGGTCTGCTACACCGGCAAACCGCGGCAGTCCGGAATCAACAACTGGGAAGTCTTCAAGGCGCACATTGACGGGAAGAAAGCCGTGCAGAACAACATCGAGCACATTTCGCAAATTGCGCAGCAGATGCGCGCCGCTCTCGAAAATGCCGACTGGAAAGAAACCGGCCGGCTGATGCACGCGGAATGGAGTTTCCGCCGCCGCAATCTGCCGACGATATCCACGAAGACGATCGACAAAATCATCGATTCTTCGCGGCGCAAGGGAGCGCTGGCGGGAAAAGTGTGTGGCGCTGGAGGCGGAGGCTGCGTGGTGCTGCTGATCGAGCCGGACGCCCGCGAACGGGTGGAAAAGGCCGTGGTGGACGCCGGCGGGGAACTGCTGCCGATGCACATCGACCGTCAGGGCGTCACCGTCATCTCGCCCTGATTTGCAAGAGACCACTACTCAAGCGGCTCGCTGCATCATAAAATACGGCTGGCGCCGGAGTGGGCGCCTGATCGTTTACCATGTCCAATTGGATTTCGATTTCTTTGCTGGTTTTGGTGTTCGCTGCGGCGGACTTGCCGAAGGCCACGCTGGTGCCCTCGAAGGTGCCCGAAAATTCCGGAAGTTCGCTGGAAGGCCAGTCGATTCCGGTGTTGCCGGTGATGCTGGCCGGCGACGCGCCGCAAGCGACTGGCAGCAAGCAGGCGCCGGCATCGAAAAGCGCGACTTTAACGGAAGAATCCAAACTGGCCTTAATTCGATATGTCTCCGGTGAATTCGCGAAAGCCGTGAAGCCGATTCCCGCCGGAAAAGAAGGCTTTGTCATCTACACGGACAAACCCCTGAATCTCGAGTATCTGGACCGCGTGGTGGCATCACACGGGGCGGCGATCAATACGGGTGACCCCTCGCAAATCACCAAGCTGGAATTCCGCGAGCACACCATCATCGTGGACGTTAATGGGGGCGGAAGGCCGAAATCGCACTGGTGGGAGCACATTCAGGTGGGCATAGGAGAACCTTATCCGCAAACCTCGACGCAGGTCACGTCCGAAAATCAAGGGCCGCCGGGAATCCAGCCGGGCATGGGCGGGACTCTCTATATCCAATTCCCGAAAGCGATTCCGGATCTTACACCCGATGACCTGAAGAAAATTCTTTCGCCGTTCCTCAATTTTGGCGGGGAGCACTCCGCGGCGGTGCAGTGGATCGACACGCTTCCTCCGGAAATGAAGAAGGCCATTACGGAACGGCACGCCATCCTCGGCATGGATCGGGAAGAAGTGGTTGCGGCGATGGGGAAGCCGGATCACAAGGTGCGCGAGCGGGACGCGGAAGGCTACGACACGGAAGACTGGATATACGGCCATCCGCCCGACAAAACGATATTCGTGCATTTCCGGGGAGAAAAAGTAAGTTCGATCAAGCAGTACCCTGAATAGTCAGGAGCCCGAGGGAATCCCCGTGTGGGAACAAACCTCTGCTGGGTGTCCTTGCCGCCTATGGCCCCCGGGTATTCCGCAGGAGCGGGAAAATTGCGTTTCCTTGTGACGTGTGACGTGGCCTCTTTCGTTGACATTTCCCTACACTCCACCTAGCATTTTCTGTTCTACCCGCGGCGTTCTGCAGGCCTGACGTGACGCCGCAAACCACGATCCCGCATCGGAGGAAGCATGCCAATTAAAGTAGGAATCAACGGCTTCGGCCGCATCGGGCGCAACATTGTGCGCACCGCGATTGACGACAAGGATATTCAGTTCGTGGCCGTCAACGACATCACCGACGCCAAAACTCTCGCCCACCTTCTCAAGTACGATTCCGTCCTGGGCAACCTGCCGCACAGCATCACCCACACGGAGGATTCGATCAGCATGGACGGCCGGGCCATCAAGGTTTTCAAGGTGAAAGACCCCGCGGAAATCAATTGGGGCAGCGTGGGCGCCGACATCGTGGTGGAATCCACCGGGCTTTTTACCAAGGGCCCCGAGGCGAAGAAGCATCTGCGGGCGCCGGTGAAGAAAGTGATCATTTCCGCGCCGGCGGACGATCCGGACGGCACGTTTGTGCTGGGCGTCAACGACAACTCGTACGATCCAGCGAAGCATCACGTGATTTCGAACGCTTCCTGCACCACGAACTGCCTTGCGCCAGTGGCCAAGGTGATTCAAGACACCTTCGGCATTCAGAGCGGAACGATGACCACGATTCACTCCTATACCAACGACCAGAAGCTGCTGGATCTGCCACACAAGGATTTGCGGCGGGCGCGCGCGGCGGCGCTCAGCATGATTCCGAGCTCCACCGGCGCGGCAAAAGCGCTACATCTGGTGATTCCGGAATTGAAAGGGAAGCTCGACGGCTACGCAATGCGCGTACCCACGCCAAACGTGAGCGTGGTGGACCTGACGGTGTTCGTGGAAAAGCCGGCGACGAAGGAATCCGTGAACGGGGCGCTGAAGAACGCGGCAAACGGACCGATGAAGGGGATACTCGGGTACACGGAGGAAGAGTTGGTTTCCGTGGACTTCCGGGGCAACCCGCATTCTTCGATCGTGGACGCGGGCTATACGAAAGTTGTCGGCGACCGCTGCGTGAAAGTGCTGGCGTGGTACGACAACGAGTGGGGCTACTCGTGCCGGTGCCGCGATTTGATCAAGTTCCTCGCATCGAAGTTCTAGCGAGTGGTAGCACTCAGAGGGCCCGCCTGGGAAGGCGGGCCCCGCAGTAGATGCGATTTGAAAAGTAAAGCCCGGATGACGGCGAGCGGTTGGCCGGGAGCAGCGAGGGGGAAACTCCTCGCCTAATTAGTTTCCGTGAATTCCTGTTCGCTACTCGCCGTGATCCGGCTATCGGAGATGATTTGCCGAATACCGGATGGCTGGCAGCGCAGTGCTTCCAAGACGGACAAAACGATGAGCAAACTGACGATTCAAGATCTTGTGCTTCGCGGGAAGCGCGTGTTCCTCCGCGTGGACTTCAACGTGCCGCTGAAGGATGGCGTGGTGACCGACGACACGCGGATTCGCGAGACGCTGCCGACGCTGAAGCTGGCGATCGAAAAGGGCGGGCGACTGGTGCTGGCATCGCACCTGGGACGGCCGAAAGGGGGGCCGGATGCCAAGTATTCGCTGAAGCCCGCCGCGCAAAAGTTGGAACAGCTCCTTGGCAAGCCCGTCGCCTTTGCTTCGGATTGCGTCGGACCGGAAGCCGAAGCGAAGAGCAAAGCGCTGAAAGACGGCGAGGTGCTGGTGCTGGAGAATGTGCGCTTTCATCCGGAAGAGGAAAAGAACGACGAAGGGTTCGCGAAGCAATTGGCAGGGTTGTGCGACGGCGTGTTTGTTTGCGACGCGTTTGGCTCGGCGCACCGCGCGCATGCCAGCGTGGTCGGCATCACCAAATTCGTGAAGCAAGCCGCCGCGGGCTTATTGATGGAAAAGGAGATTGCCTACATCGGGCAAGCGATCGGCAATCCCACGCGGCCATTTGTGGCGATTCTCGGCGGGGCGAAGGTCAGCGACAAAATCGAAGTGGTGGAAAACCTGATGAAGATCGCCGACGCAATGCTGATCGGCGGTGGCATGGCGTATACCTTCTTCAAAGCGCAGGGCCTGACTATCGGAAAATCCCTGGTGGAAGAAGACAAACTCGATTTGGCGCGAAAGATTCTGGCGGACGCCAAGCAGAAAAATTTCAAGCTGCTGCTGCCCGTGGACAACGTGGTGGCGGCGGAATTCAAAGCGGACGCGCCGGCCACCACGGTGGACGTGGGGGCGATTCCCGCGGACCGGATGGGGCTGGACATCGGGCCTAAAACGATCGCCTTGTATTCCGCGGAGATTGCGAAAGCGAAGACCATCGTGTGGAATGGGCCGATGGGCGTCTTCGAAATGCCCACGTTCGCCAAAGGGACGCTGGCGATTGCGCAAGCCGTGGCCGCGGCAACCTCTGGGGGGGCAACTTCGATCGTGGGCGGGGGCGATTCCGTGGCCGCCGTGCAGCAATCGGGTCTGGCCAAGAAGATATCCCATATTTCGACAGGCGGCGGCGCTTCGCTGGAATTTCTCGGTGGCCGGAAGCTCCCGGGCGTGGAGGCCCTGACCAACAAATGAGTCAGCAGAAACGACGCCGCGTAATCGCGGGCAATTGGAAGATGTTCAAGAACCAGGCGGATACGCGGGCCTTCTTTTCCGCATTCAATCCGCTGGTTGCCAGCGTGCAGGATTGCGACATCGTGATTGCACCCACGTTCACCAGCCTTTCGGCAGCGGTGGAAGCCGCCAAGGGAACGCACATCGCGATTTCGGCGCAGGATGTTTATTGGGAAAAGGAGGGGGCGTTTACCGGAGAAATTTCCACGGCGATGCTGGTTGAGGCAGGTTGCCGCTATACCCTGATAGGGCATTCGGAGCGGCGGCAGTTCTTCGGCGAGACGAATGAAACGGTGTTCAAGAAGACGAAAGCGGCGCTGGCCGCCGGCCTGATCCCGATCGTTTGCATTGGCGAAATGCTGGCGTATCGCGAAGCCGGGCGCACCGAAAACATCTGCCAAACGCAGTTTCATGGCAGCGTGGGCGCGTTGACCCCCGAGGAATTCTCCCGTATTCTAATAGCTTACGAACCGGTCTGGGCAATTGGTACGGGCCGCACCGCGACCCCGGAAATTGCCTCGGCTGTGCATAAGTTCGTGCGTCACTGTGCGGCGGAGATGTTCGACGCCGGCCATGCTGCCGCCTTGCGGATTCTCTACGGCGGCAGCGTCAAGCCCGACAATATTCAGGGATTGATGGCCCAGGTGGAACTCGATGGCGTGCTTGTCGGCGGAGCCAGCCTGGACCCCAATTCCTTCGCCAAAATCGTGAAGGATTGGACGCGTTGAACCGCAAAGGCTGAGACAGTTTATAGGATTGAGGAGCGGGAAATGCCGAGTTGGATGAAATGGACGATTGCACTGCTGATTGGGTTTGGGATTATCGCCCTGGGTTTCCGCCTGCCTTGGGGCAATTACATCCTGACGCCGTTTTTTATCCTCAATTGCATTGTACTGATCGTGGTCGTGCTGCTGCAAAGCGGTAAAGCGGCGGACCTTGCGGGCGCGTTCGGCGGCGCGGGCAGCCAGACGGCGTTCGGCCCGCGCGGCGCCGCGACAGTACTGTCGCAGGCGACCACGTGGTGCGCGGTGATGTTCATGGTCTGCTCGCTGGCCATGGTTGTGCGGGTGGATCGCGCGGTGGAACAGGGCGGCAGCGGCAGCTCAATTCTTCAGAAGTTCTCGAAGCCCGCGCCAAAGACGGCCCCGGCCCCCGCTCCGGTCACTCCGGCGCCGGCCGTACCGCAATCTTCCGCGCCGGCGCTGCCCGCGCCGACGGCACCGGCAAAGCCGTAAATACTTCCGGTTGGCGTAAGGTTGTGGCCGCTTATGATGACTGCTTGGCAACGTCACGCGCCTTGCCCGATTCTGCAGGCGCGGCTACAATTAAGCAATTGTTCTCACCTCTGTGCGGTCGTGGCGGAACTGGCAGACGCACCAGCTTGAGGGGCTGGCGGTAGCAATACCGTGGTGGTTCGAATCCACTCGACCGCACCATTTATCTTCCTGCCCATGGGTGTCGCGCGACACTGCGTCTTTCCAATCGCTCATGTTAGTTAGGGAATCAGTGCCGCTGTTCCCACCAAACAATCCGTCCGCGAGAGCGAGAAGCTCTTCCGCCTGGTGGCAAATACCGCCCCGGTGATGATCTGGAAATCCGGAATCGACAAGCTTTGCGATTATTTCAATCAGCCGTGGCTCGATTT